>CAZGYG010000054.1:0-20556 GCA_964530335.1 uncultured Rhodospirillaceae bacterium
CGGCGGCGACCGCGATCTGGTCGAGATCGTCGGGCTCAGCCTGCGGGTCAGCCTGAGCGCGGTCGGGCTCGCCGCGCTGATCGGGCTGCCCGCCGGCGCGCTCCTCGCGCTCTACGCCTTTCCCGGCCGCGCCGTCGTGGTCGCCGGGCTCAACACCCTGATGGGCCTGCCCCCGGTGGTCGTCGGCCTGGTCGTCTACCTGGCGCTTTCGCGTTCAGGCCCGCTCGGGGTGCTCGGGCTCCTGTTCACGCCCGACGCGATGATCGCTGCCCAGTTTCTGTTGGTCGTGCCGATCATCACGGCGCTCGGCCGCCAGGTCGTCGGCGACCTGTGGGCCGAGATGCGCGAGCAGCTCGTCTCGCTCGGCGCCAGCCGGGCCCGCGCGGTGCCCACCCTGCTGTGGGACGCGCGGCTCAGCCTGGTGACCGTCGTGCTCGCGGGTTTCGGCCGGGCCAGCGCCGAGGTCGGCGCGGTGATGATCGTGGGCGGCAACATCGACCACGCGACGCGGGTGATGACCACGGCCATCGCCCTGGAGACCAGCAAGGGCGAGCTGGTGAACGCGCTCGCGCTCGGCGTCGTGTTGCTCGCCCTGGCGCTGGCGGTCAACGGCGCCGCGGCGGCGCTCGGCACGGCCACCCGGCCGGCGGGGACGTGACCATGGCGTCGACCCTGCCGCTCGTGCTCGAGGACGTGAGCTATCGGATCGCCGCCGCCGTGCCCGTCGCCGGCATCACGGTCACGCTCGACCACGGCCCGCGCACCATCGTGCTCGGCCCCAACGGCGCGGGGAAAAGCGTATTCCTGCGCCTGTGCCACGGTCTCGTGCGGCCGAGCTCGGGACGGGTGCGCTGGAACGGCGGCGACGACGCGGCGCGCCGGCGCCAGGCCATGGTGTTCCAGCGTCCCGTGCTGCTCCGCCGCTCGGCGCTCGGGAACGTGGCCTACGCGCTGGCGCTGCGCGGCCACGGCCGGGACCAGCGACGGCGGTTGGCCCTGGCCGCGCTCGCGCGCGTCGGGCTCGGCGCGCTGGCCGATCGCCCGGCGCGCGTGCTCTCCGCCGGCGAGCAGCAGCGGCTGGCGCTCGCCCGCGCCTGGGCCACCGAGCCCGAAGTCCTGTTCCTCGACGAGCCCACCGCCAACCTCGACCCCGCCGCGACCCGCCTGATCGAGGCGGCGATCGGCGCCATCGCTGCCTCGGGCACCAAGATCGTCATGACCACCCACGACCTCGGCCAGGCGCGGCGTCTGGCCGACGAGATCCTGTTCCTGCACAACGGCCGGCTCGTCGAGCACGGCCCGGCCGAAGCCTTCTTCGCCGGCCCGCGCACCGCCGAGGCCGCCGCTTTCCTCAAGGGAGACCTGACATGGTAATTCGTTCTTTCCTGGCGATCCTTGCGGCGTGCGTGGCGCTGGCCGCCGGAACCGCCCGGGCCGATGACGCGCCCTACATCACGCTGGCCTCGACGACCTCGACCGAGAACTCGGGGCTGTTCGGCTGGCTCCTGCCCAAGTTCACCGAGGCGACCGGGATCGAGGTGCGGGTGGTGGCGGTCGGCACCGGCGCCGCGCTCAAGCTCGGCGAAACCGGCGACGTGGACGTGGTCCTGGTCCATGCGAGAAAAGCGGAGGACGAATTCGTCGCCGCCGGTTTCGGCGTCGATCGGCGCGACGTCATGGCCAACGACTTCGTCATCGTCGGCCCGACGACGGACCCGGCGACGATCGGCGGAAGCCGCGACGCGCCGGCCGCGCTGGCGCGCATCGCCGGCGCGGGGGCGATCTTCGTTTCGCGCGGCGACGACAGCGGCACCCACAAGGCGGAGCTCGCGTTGTGGCGCGATTCGGGCATCGACCCCAAGCCCGCCTCGGGCCAGTGGTACCGCGAGACGGGCGCGGGCATGGGCGAAACGCTCAACACGGCGGCCGGGCTCGATGGCTACGCCCTGACCGACCGGGCGACCTGGGCCAGCTTCAAGAACCGGGGCAATCTGGTCCTGCTGGTCGAGGGCGACCCGCGCCTGGTCAATCCCTACGGCGTCATCCTGGTCAACCCGGAACGGCACCCCCACGTCAAGGTCAAGGAGGCCAAGACGTTCATGGACTGGTTGACCGGCGGCGCCGGTCGCGCAGCCATCGCCAATTTCCGCATCGACGGCGAACAGGTGTTCTTCCCGGCGCCGCCGGAAGGGTCGTAGCCGGCGGTACAGCCTTCTGTTACGCCAGGGCGGCGCGTCGGGTACGATGACGCGACGCTGCGGCCGAGGCGAGTGCAGAATGGCGGTCGGCGAAAGCCCCACCGAAGCGGCGGAATCGGGCACGCGCGTTGCCCTGCGGTGGTCGCTGCGCCTCAGAATCCTGATCATCGCGGTCGGCTTCACGACCGCGATATCGGCCGCGCTCGCCACCTTCATTACCCTCGAATTCAAGGACGCGGTCGAAGAATCGGTGCTGCACGAGGGCGTGCTGTTTTCGGACTCGCTGGAAGCCAGCATCACCGAGCCTACCCGCCGCGCCGACTACCGCGCCGTTCAGGACCAGATCGACCGCATGATGGCGATCCGCGACGAGAACGACGTCGAGGTCAACGTCATCATCCTCGACGGCTCGTCGTCCGAGATCGTCGCCAGCAACGACCCGTTGAACGTCGAGGCGACCGACGACGAGGAGCACGAGGCGCTCGTGGCCTCGCTCGAGTTCGACAGCCCCGTCGTCACGATCGACGTCGAGAGCGCCGACATCGACCCGGACGACGATCCGACCAAGCGGTTCGACCCCACGCATCCGGACTACTATTTCCGGCCGGGCGTCCGGTTCGTCAGCATCACGACGCCGCTGTTAGACGGCCAGCGCAAGATCGGCAGCATCAACTCCAAGTACTCGCTGAAGTTCCTGGACGAGACGCTGGACGCGATTTTCTGGCGCACCGGCGCCGCCATGGCGTTCGGACTGCTGCTGCTGTCGATCGGCATCGCCTCGCTGCTCGACCGGCAGTTGTTCCGGCCGCTGAAGCGGGTGACCGAGAACATCCTTCAGTTCGGCCTGGGCCGGCTCGCGGGCGACATTCCGGCGGCCGAGCGGCGCGACGAGATCGGCACCCTGGTCAAGGAGTTCAACGGAATGGTCCGGCGGATTCGCGCCGCCGAAGGCTCGTTGTCGGCCGCTGCCAGGTCGCTCGAGGACAAGAACCGGATGCTCGAGGGTCTGTCGCGGAAGCTGGGCAAGTACCTGTCGCCGCAGGTCTACCAGTCGATCTTCAGCGGCCGGCGCACGGTGGAGCTGCGGACCGAGCGCAAGCGCCTGACCATCTTCTTCAGCGACATCGTGGAATTCACCCAGACCACGGAGGAGTTGCAACCCGAGGACGTGACGCACCTCCTGAACTCCTATTTCGCCGAGATGTCGCTGATCGCGCTGGAGCACGGCGCCACCATCGACAAGTTCATCGGCGACGCCATGCTGATCTTCCTCGGGGACCCCGAGACGAAGGGCGTCGCCGAGGACGCCAAGACCTGCGTGCGCATGGCCATCGCCATGCAACGCAAGATGTCGGACTTGCAGGAACGCTGGCGCCGGGAAGGCTACGAAAAGCCGTTCCGCATGCGGGTCGGCGTCAACACCGGCTACTGCAACGTCGGCAATTTCGGCAGCGACGACCGCATGGATTACACGATCATCGGTGGCGCGGTGAACCTCGCGGCACGGTTGCAAGCGGCGGCGAATCCAGGGGAGATCATCCTGTCCTACGAGACCTACGCCCTGGTGCGGGACGAAGTCACGGTCGAGGAACGCGAACCCATCCGGGTCAAGGGCATCGGCAAGCCGATCCGCACCTACGCGATCAAGCCGCTCGAGGAGGCGGCGCGGCAGGAGGCCGGGGCCGGTCCGGTCGGCGTGTCCGACATCGATCTCTCCAGGCTCAGCACCATGACCAAGGAGGAGGCGCTGGAAGTGCTCGCGCGCATCACCAAGCAACTGGAGGAACGGTAGCAGCCTGCCGACAAACCCTCGGCGTCGTCATCGCGAGGACGCGTAGCGTCCGTGGCGATCCAGGGCAGCAGCGGACATCGGCAGGATTCTGGGTTGCCGCGTCGGGCTTCGCCCTCCTCGCAACGACGTCGTCGGGGGCTCTTCAACACCCTGCTACTTCCCCGCGAGCGCCGCGAACAGGCCGAGGAACGCGGAAACAACCTTGCCCTCGCTGTAGGCCGCGTCGTGGGCCGCGCGCCCGGCGGCAGCCAGACGGCCCGCGAGGTCGGTATCGCCGAGCACGCGGTCCAGCGCCGCCGCCAGGGCCCCGGCATCGTCGACGTCGACGAGCAGGCCATCGATGCCATCGGCGATGAGCTCGGCCGGGCCGGCGGCGCGCGCGGCGACCACCGGCACGCCGTGCGCCCAGGCCTCGATCACGACGTTGCCGAAGGGCTCGCGGCGCGACGGGCAGACCAGGACATCGGCGGCGGCCAGCAGCGCCGCCACGTCGTCGCGCCAGCCGAGGAACCTCACGCGATCGGCGACCCCCAGCCGGGCCGCGAGCCGCGCGAGATCATCGCGCAGCGGCCCGTCGCCGGCGAGCCACAGGATTGCGCGGGGCAGCGCCGGAAGCGCCGACAGCGCCACATCGAACGCCTTGTTCGGGTGCAGCCGCCCAAGCGCAAGGATGACCGGCGCGTCGGCGGCGGTCGCCAGCGTCGAACGCGCGACCGGCGACGCCGGCGTCGCGTCGACGAAGTTCGGGATGTGGTGGACACGGGAGTCGCCCCAGCCTTGGCCGATCGCCCAGGCCCGAAGCCCCTTGGTGTTGACCACGAGGTGATCGGCGCGGCGGTAGCGCCGCAGGTCGTAAGGCCCACCGAGCCGCGCCAAATGCACGGAGTGGCCGCGCGGACAGGCGACGGTCGCGCGCGTCATCCAGGTCATCACCACGTCCGGCCGCCAATCGGCGACGGCGCGGCGAAAGCGCGGGCGCGTCGCCAGATCGAGCGGTCCCCCGAAGCGGGCAGCGGAAACCGGGATGCCCGCGGCCGCCAGCGCGGCCAGGCGCGCCGGATCGGGACGAACGAGCGCGCGCTGGTCGAGCCCGCGCCTGGCGAGCGCCGTGACGAGCCGGACGAAGAACGCCTCGGCGCCGCCATGCGGCGAACCCGCCATGGCCTGGAGCACGCGCACGGCTCAGCCGGGCCGGTCGAGCCGCGCCTTGAGGTGCGCGAGCAGCGGATAGAGCCCGGCGCACAGCGCGTTAAGGAAACCGAGCGCCCCTTCCCGGTAGCCCCGGCGCACGAGGTAGAGCTTGAGGAACCGGGAGAAAAACCGGCGCACGTTGCCGGCGAGCGTGCCGATGTTCCCGGATTCGCGCAGGTCCGCCGCGCGCGCCGTGGTGTAGCGGTCGAGCCGGCGCATCAGGTCGGCCACGTCACGGCCCATCAGGTGGATCATCGGGCTGGCGAGCCGACCGCCGGGGCCGCCGAGCTCGACGGCGGGATGAACCCGCGCGTCGCCCCAGCGCTTGCAGCCCTTGGCGAACAGCCGGACCGTCGCCGCCACGCCCCACGAGGCGCCCCAGCCGTAGCGCACCAGCCGGTCGCCGACGTAGTTGCGGTAGGGCACCAGGTAATGCCCGGGCCCATCGCGCCGGGCGATCTCGCGCACCTCGGCGGCCAGCTCGGGCGTGACGCGCTCGTCGGCGTCGACCTCGAGAATCCAGGCGCCGCGGCAGGCCTCGATGCCGGCGTTGCGGCGGGCGCCTTCCCGCGGCCACGCCCCTTCCAGGACGCGGTCGGTGAAACGCTCGGCGATACGCCGGCTGTCGTCGGTGGTGCGATCGAGCACGACGACGATCTCGTCGGCGAAGCCGAGACAGCCCAGGCAATCGGCGAGCTGGGCCGCCTCGTCGCGTGCCACGACCAGGGCGGAAAGCCGGATCACGACTCGAGCAGCCGGTTACACGCGGCCAGCACCGGGGCGACCTCGAGGCTGGTCATCAGCGACGGCGTGGTGCGGCGGTCATAGCCCGGCGGGAACAGTTGCTCGTAGGGGATCGGCGTACAGACCGCGACGGCGCGGGCGCCGCGCGGCCCATAGTGCTCCACCCGGCTCGGGCCGAACAGACCGACGGTCGGCGCGCCCGCCGCCGCGGCCAAGTGCATCAGCCCCGAATCGTTGCCGACGAACAGGGCCGCGCGCGCGAGCACCGCGGCGGCCTCGAGCGGCGTCGTGCGCCCGACCAGATCGTGCGCGCCCGGCAGCGCCGCGGCGATCGCGTCGGCCGTTTCGCCGGGACCGCCCAGGACCGCGACGCGCGCACCGGCGAGCGCGCCGCCCGGCCCGGTGAGCGCGCGCGCCAGCGCGACAAACCGGTCGGCCGGCCAGACCTTGCCCGGCCAGTTCGCGGTCGGCCCGAGCGCGAGAAAGGGTGTGTCCGGCACCAGCGCCGCGCCGGCCGCCAAGTCGTCTGCCGCCAGCCGCAGCACGGGCTCGGCCGGCGCCAGCCCGAGCGCGGCCGCGAGCGCCTCGAGCCGATGCCCCGGCACCGGCCGATAGACCCGACGTTCGCGCGCGCGGAGAAGGAACCCGAGCGCCGAACCGCGCAGATCGCACACGGCGCGCCAATGGGTGCCGACCGTGGCGCCCCAGAGCCCGACCCAGTGCAGCCCGAACCGGCGCTTGACCACCGCGATCCGCCACTCGATCCCCGGCACGTTGGCGAACAGCGGCAGGGCGAGCGGGCTACACGCCAGCGTCAGCCGCGCGCCATCGGCGATCAGCCGCTCGACCAGCCCGGTCACGAGCACGCCATCGCCCACGCGCGACGGCCCGATCAGCAGGACGCGCCCGTCCAAGGCGTGCTCACGCGGCCAGGGCCTCGAACTCGGCGGCGACCGCGTCCCAATCGCGACCGCGCTGCAGCGAACGGCAATCGCGGCTGCGCACCGAGAACACGGAATCGTCGTTGAGCAGAAGGACCGCGCAGTTGGCGAACGCCTCGTCGTCGGGCACCAAGTAGCCGGTGCGCGCGTCGCGCACGCGCTCCGGCACCGCGCCCAGCTTGCGCCCGACCGCCGGCAGCCCCGTCGCCTGGCTCTCGGCCAGGGTCGCGGCGTAGACCTCGTTGGCGTGGCCGGGATAGAGGTGGACGCGCGCCGTGCGGTACGCCTCGGCCATGTCCGGGTCGGCCAGCGGGCGGACAGCGCGCACGCCGGCGTCAGCCGCCTCGAGCACCGCGCCCAGCACGGGCCTGAGCTCGTTGGCGACATCGCCCCCGGCCGCCGCCGACGCCAGAGCGGCGGAGTAGACCAACAGTTCCGCATCCGCCACGCGCGGCCGGATGGCGCGGGTCCACAGGGCGATAAGCCAATCGAGGTCATTGCGCGGATGGGTCGTGACGACCGCGCGCGGCGGGTGAAAGGGCGTCATCGGCCCGGCCTCGCGGTAGCAGAGCGCCACGCCCGGCGCCACGACCACCAGCCGATCAGGATCGCCCTGCCAGGTGCCCCGGTGGGTTTCGCCGTGGACCACGAGCTTCGACGCCGAATGCCGATCCAGCGCCTCGGCGTGGGCCGGCTCGGCCAGATAGTGCGCCGGGCCCGCGAGCCACAGCAGCCGGCGCACGGCACCCGGCACGAGGTCCAAGAGCGCCGGCCGGCGCACGGCGATGAGCAGGTCGCACGCCCCAGACGTGGCGCCGAGCGGCCGCCAGGCGACCCCCGCGTGATCGACCGGGGCCGGTGTGCCATTGGCGACGGTCACGCGCTGGCCGCGCCGGGCGAGCGCCGCCGCCAGCCCGCAGACCGCCTTCGCGGCACCATCGAGCGGCTGGTTGAGCGGCGTGGTACCGTCGAACGGGATCGAATCGTCGGCGATCACGATGTCCATGGCGACGCCATGTAACCGCTCACGGCCGCCGCTGCCAAGCCGTCCCCTTGCCGGGCCGGCCCCGGACGCTTAGGTCTGGACGGTGCGCAAACCCGGAGACGCCCTGGAGAGCCATGTCTGAGCTTCGCTACGCGCCCCTGCCCGAACGCGGCGTGTTGGCCGTCGCGGGCGCGGACGCGCGCGCGTTCCTCCAGGGCCTGGTCTCGAACGACGTGCACCGGGCCACGGCGGAGCGCGCGATCTACGCGGCGTTGCTGACGCCACAGGGCAAGTACCTGTTCGACTTCCTGATCGCCCAGCACCAGGACACCCTGCTGCTCGACGTCGAGCGAGGGCGCCTGAACGACCTGCTGCGCCGCCTCGGGCTCTACCGGCTGCGCGCCAAGGTGACGATCGCGGATGTCTCGGACCGTTTCGCGGTCGCCGCCGCGTTCGGTCCGGGCGCGCCGGGGGCGCTGGGCCTCGCCGATGCGCCGGGCGCGGCGCGCGCCTTCGCGGGCGGCGTCGCGTTCACGGACCCCCGGGTTTCGCGGCTTGGCGCCCGGGTGGTCGCACCGCCGAGTGCCTCGGCGGAACTGGAATCGCTGGGCTTCGCGGCCGCCGACGCGACCGACTACGACCGGCTGCGTCTTGCGCAGGGCGTGCCGGACGGCAGCCGCGACCTGGTGGTGGAAAAGTCGTTCCTGCTCGAGAACAACTTCGAGGAGCTCAACGGCGTCGATTTCGACAAGGGCTGCTACGTCGGCCAGGAGCTGACGGCGCGCACCAAGTTCCGCGGCGTCGTGCGCAAGCGGCTCTACCGCGTCGAGGTCGAGGGCCCGCTGCCCGCGCCCGGGACGCCGGTCATGCTGGGCGAGACCCAGATCGGCACCATGCGCACGGGCCGCGACCGCGTCGGGCTCGCGTTCCTCCGCCTCGAAGCGGTCGAGCGCGCCGAAGGGGCGCCCTTCGTCGCCGGCGCGGCGCAACTCAGGCCGGTCAAGCCGGACTGGGCAAAGTTTTAGCCCGCGCGGTCAGGCGTTGGCGATCGGAAAAAGGGGAAAAAGGGGACGCTACCCTTTTTTTGCTGGTCTACGGGCGGGTCTGAGACCGGCCCCTACCGCCGTCCCTCGGGAAAAAGGGAAGCGTCCCCTTTTTTGTCCCCTTTTTTACCTAAAGGGAAGCGTCCCCTTTTTTAGGCGTACGCGAACCGGCGTTGGCGGCCGGGGTCGGGTCGGTGCGGGCCAGCGCCGCCTGGGCGGCGGCGAGGCGCGCGATCGGCACCCGGTAGGGCGAGCAGCTCACGTAGTCGAGCCCGATCTCCTGGCAGAACCGGATCGACGCCGGATCGCCGCCATGCTCGCCGCAGATGCCGAGCTTGAGCTCGGGCCGCGCGGCGCGGCCGCGCTCGGCCGCGATGCGCACGAGCTCGCCCACGCCGTCGATGTCGAGGCTGACGAAGGGATCCTTCTCGAGGATGCCCGCCCGCTGGTAGGCCTCGAGGAAGCGGGCCGAATCGTCGCGGCTGATGCCGAAGGTCGTCTGGGTCAGGTCGTTGGTGCCGAAGCTGAAGAACTCCGCCTCGGCGGCGATCTCGGCGGCGCGCAGCGCGGCGCGCGGCAGCTCGATCATGGTGCCGACCGTGTGCTCGACCCATTCGCCCGCGCCGGCCGCGACCTCGGCCGCTACCGCCTCGATGCGCGCCTTCAGGAGCCCGAACTCCCGGCCCGTGGCGACGAGCGGAATCATGACCTCGGGCACCGGCGCCTTACCGTGGCGCCGCTTGACCTCGAGCGCGGCTTCGAAGATGGCGCGCGCCTGCATCTCGTAGATCTCGGGGTACGAGATGCCGAGCCGGCAGCCGCGGTGGCCGAGCATCGGGTTGGCCTCCTTGAGCTGGGCGGCGCGGGCGCGCACGGCCTCCGCGTCCAGGCCGGCGGCCCGGGCCACGTGCTCGATCTCCTCGGCCGTCGTCGGCAGGAACTCGTGCAGCGGCGGGTCGAGCAGGCGGATGGTGACCGGCAGCCCGGCCATGATCTCGAACAGCTCGACGAAGTCCGCGGTCTGCATCGGCTGGATCTTGGCCAGGGCGGCGCGCCGCTCCGCCGCCGAATCCGCCAGGATCATCTCGCGCATGGCGACGATGCGCTGCCCGTCGAAGAACATGTGCTCGGTGCGGCACAGCCCGATGCCCTCGGCGCCGAAACGGCGCGCGGTACGGGCGTCCTCGGGCGTTTCTGCGTTGGCGCGCACCTTGAGCGTGCGCACCCGGTCGGCCCACGCCATGAGGGTGACGAAATCGCCGGACAGCTCGGGCTGGATCATCGGCACCGCGCCGACCATGACCTCGCCGGTCGAGCCGTCGATGGTGATAACGTCGCCGTGGCGGATCGTCGTGTCGCGCACGACCATGCGCTTGGCCGCCGCGTCCACGCGCAGCTCGCCGGCGCCCGCGACGCAGGCGCGGCCCATGCCGCGCGCCACCACGGCGGCGTGGCTGGTCATGCCGCCGCGGCTGGTCAGGATGCCACGGGCGGCGTGCATGCCGTGGATGTCCTCGGGCGAGGTTTCGGCGCGGATCAGGATCACCGCCTCGCCCTTGGCGGCCAGGTCCTGGGCTTCATCGGCCGTGAACACCGCAAGCCCCGACGCCGCGCCGGGCGAGGCCGGCAGGCCGCGCGCCAGGATGCGGCGCGGCGCCTTGGGATCGAGCGTCGGATGCAGGAGCTGTTCGAGCGCCTGGGGATCGATGCGCCCGATCGCCTCGGCCTCGCCGAGCAGACCCTCGGCGACCATGTCGACGGCGATCTTGAGCGCGGCCTGCGCGGTGCGCTTGCCGGTGCGCGTCTGCAGCATGTAGAGCCGGCCCTTTTGGACCGTGAACTCGATGTCCTGCATGTCGCGGAAGTGCGATTCGAGCTTGCGGCGCACCTCGGCGAGCTGGGCGAACACCTCGGGCATCGCCTGTTCCAGCGACGGATCGGGGTCATCCCCGGTCGCGGGCGCCGCGGCGAGCGGCTGCGGCGTGCGCAGGCCGGCGACCACGTCCTCGCCCTGGGCGTTGACCAGATACTCGCCGTAGAACTCGTTGCGCCCGGTCGACGGGTTGCGGGTGAAGGCGACGCCGGTGGCGCAGTCCGGACCCATGTTGCCGAACACCATGGCCTGGACGCTGACCGCGGTGCCCCACGACACCGGGATGTCGTGCAGCTTGCGGTAGGTGACCGCCCGCTGGTTCATCCACGAGGCGAACACGGCGCGGATCGCGCCCCACAGTTGCTCGGCCACGTCCTCGGGGAAGTCGCGGCCGGTCTCGTCGCGGACCAGCGCCTTGAACTGGCCGACCAGGCGCACGAGGTCGTCGGCGTCGAGCTCGGTGTCGTAGACCGCGCCCTTTTCCTCCTTGTGCCGCTCGAGCACCTCCTCGAACAGGTGGTGCTCCACCCCAAGCACCACGTCGCCGTACATCTGCACGAACCGGCGATAGCTGTCGTAGGCGAAACGGGCATCCGCGCTCTCGGCCGCGAGGCCGGCGACGGTCCGGTCGTTGAGGCCGAGGTTGAGCACCGTGTCCATCATGCCGGGCATCGAGGCGCGCGCCCCGGAGCGGACCGAGACCAGCAGCGGGGCCTCGGCCGAGCCGAACCGGGCCCCGACCGTGGACTCGAGCCAGGCGAGGGCCTCGTCCACCTGCCCGGTCAGCCCGTCGGGCAGCGCGTACTCGCCGTCGTAGTAGACGGTGCAGACCTCGGTGGTGATGGTGAAGCCGGCCGGCACCGGCAGGCCCAGGAGGCACATCTCGGCCAGGTTGGCGCCCTTGCCGCCGAGCAACGGGCGCAGCGCGGCCGAGCCTTCGGCCGTGCCGCCACCGAACCGGTAGACCCACTTCGTCATGGGTTCAGCCCTCGATCCTGGAGAAGTCGGCGACCCGGTCGAGCGTGCCCTGGATGCGGGCGAGCAGGCGAAGCCGGTTCTCGCGCAGCACCCGGTCATCGGCGTTGACGGTGACCCGGTCGAAGAACGCGTCCACGGGCGCCTTGAGCGCGGCCATGGCGCGCATGGCGTCGGTGAAGGCCTCGCGCGCAAGCGCGTCGTCGGCCACCACCGCGACGGTGGCCAGCCCGGTGTCGAGCAACCGCTCTTCGGGTTCGGCGAAGCGCGCGGGATCGGGCGGGCCATCGTAGCCGCGGCCGTCGCGCTTGGCCTCGATGCGCACGATGTTGCCGGCCCGGCGGTACGCGGTCAGCAGATCGGCGCCCGCCGCGTCGTCGAGGAACGCCTGCAGCGCCCGCGCCCGCGCCACCACCCGCACCAGGTCGTCGTCGCCCTTGGCGAACACCGCTCCGATCGCGTCGTGGCGCACGCCCGAGGCGCGCAAATGCACCTTCAGGCGGTCGGCGAAGAATTCGAGCAGCGCCGTCACCGTCGCGGCGTGCGACGAGGCGAGTTGCCGGCCGTCGGCTTGGAAATCGAAGGCGCCGCCGAGCACGTCGCCGAGCGGCAGCCGCAAGCCATTGTCCAACACCAGGCGGATGACGCCGAGCGCGGCGCGGCGCAGCGCGAACGGGTCCTTCGAGCCGGTCGGCTTCTCGCCGATGGCGAAGAACCCGGCGAGGGTGTCGAGCTTGTCGGCGAGCGCCACGACCACCGCGACCGGCGCGACCGGGCAGTCATCGTCGGGGCCGGCGGGGGCGTAGTGCGAGCCGATCGCCTCGGCCACGGCGTCGTCCTCGCCGTCGTGGGCCGCGTAGGTGCGACCCATGACGCCCTGAAGGTCCGGAAATTCACCGACCATGTCGGTCGTCAGGTCGGCCTTGGCCAGCCGCGCTGCGCGGCGCGCCAGAACCGCGTCGGCCTCGGGCACGTACTGCGCCAGCTCGGCGGCGAGGCGCTCGAGGCGCCTGGCCTTATCGCCCAGGCTGCCGAGCCGGGCGTGGAACACGATGCCGTCGAGGTCGGCGACCCGGGATTCGAGGCTGCGCTTGCGGTCGTGGTCCCAGAAGAAGCACGCGTCCGCCAGGCGCGCGCGCAGCACGCGCTGGTTGCCGGCGACGGCGCCATCGCCGGCCGTCGTGTTGGCGACGAACACGAAGCGGTTGGCGAGCCGCCCGGTCGCGGGGTCGCGCACGGAGAAGTAACGCTGGTGGTCGCGCATGGCCGAGACCAGCACCTCGGGCGGCAGGTCGAGGTAGGCTTCGTCGAAGGCGCCGATTCGCACCTCGGGCCATTCCACCAGACCCGCGTTCTCGGCCACCAGGGCCTCGTCCTCGACCAGCGCGAGTCCCTCGCGCCGCGCGGCGGCGTGGGCGCGCTCGGCGATGATGCGGCGCCGCTCGGCGGGATCGAGCACGACCTTCGCGTCGCGCAGCTTCGCCGCGTAGTCGTCGAAGCCGGCCACCGTGATGTCCCCGGGCGCAAGAAACCGGTGGCCGAGCGTGGCGTTCCCCGCGTTCACTGCGGCGAAGGCGACGGGCACGACCTGGCCGTCGAACAGACACACGATGCGCCGCAGCGGCCGCACCCAGAGCGCCGCACCGTCGCCCCAGCGCATGGACTTGGGCCACGGGAAGTCCGCGAGCGCGCTTTCGATCAGCGCTCGCAGCAGTTGGGGCGTCGGCAGGCCGCGCGCCTGCTCTTCGTAGACATAGAACTCGCCCTTGCCATCGGATTCCTTGCGGCACTGCTCGATCGAGACGATGCCGCGCGCCTTGAGGAAGCCCTGAATCGCCTTGTCCGGCGCGCCGACTCGCGGCCCCTTGACGACGACCTTGCGGTCGGGCTGAACGGCGGGGACGCCCCGCACCACGAGCGCGAGCCGCCGGGGCGTGGCGAACGCCTGGGCCGAATCGTGGCCGAGCTCGCGTTCCTTGAGTCCGCGCAAGACGATGCGCTCGAGATCCTCGGCCGCGCGCGCCTGGAAGGTTGCCGGAATCTCCTCGGACAGGAGCTCGATCAGGAGTTCCGGCACGTCAGGCAGCCGCTCGCGCGCGGCTCGTGAGCCAGCCTTCGCAACATGCCTTGGTCAGCGCACGGACGCGGGCGATGTAGGCCGCGCGCTCGGTGACGCTGATGACGCCGCGGGCATCGAGCAGGTTGAAGGCGTGGCTCGCCTTGATCGCCTGGTCGTAGGCCGGCAATGGCAGCTTGCGGCCGAGCAGATCGACGCAGGTGCGTTCGGCGTCCTGGAAATGGCGGGTCAAGGTCTGGGTGTCGGCGGCCTCGAAGTTGTAGGCCGAGAACTGGCGCTCGGAGTCCAGGTAGATGTCGCCGTAGGTGACGCCCGCGCCGTTCCAATCCAGGTCGAAGATGCTGTCCTTGCCCTGAACGAACATGGCCAGGCGCTCGAGTCCGTACGTGATCTCGCCCGCCACCGGCCGGCAGTCGAAGCCGCCGACCTGCTGGAAATAGGTGAACTGGCTGACCTCCATGCCGTCGCACCAGACCTCCCAGCCGAGCCCCCAGGCGCCGAGCGTCGGGCTTTCCCAGTCGTCCTCGACGAACCGGATGTCGTGGTCCGTGGGCGCGATGCCGAGCGCCCGCAGGCTCTTGAGATAGAGCTCCTGGAAGTCGTCCGGCGACGGCTTCCAGATCACCTGGAACTGGTAGTAGTGCTGGAGCCGGTTGGGGTTCTCGCCATAGCGCCCGTCCTTGGGCCGGCGCGACGGCTGGACATACGCCGCCTTCCACGGATCGGGCCCCAGGCTGCGCAGGACGGTCGCCCAGTGGAACGTGCCGGCGCCGACCTCCATGTCGTAGGGCTGCAGGATGACGCAGCCCTGATCGGCCCAGAAACACTGAAGCGCCAGGATCAGGCCCTGAAAAGATGTTGGGGTCGGCACAGTGCCTCCGTCGCCGGGCGGCCTCTCTTGCTGCATTGCAACATAAGGACCGCCCGCCACGGCGGTCAAGCGCGCGAGGCGGTTCCGGCGGCCCGGGGATAGGGGCAACGCGCCCGGCCGCAGTCGCGCGCCTGCGCCGCAGCCACGAAGGTACCGCACGCGGGGCACGGCTTCATGTCGGTGGCCACGACGCGGGAGTCCCGGCGGCCGGGTTCGACCCTCTGCCGCATCCGGCCGGCGGCGCGCACGACCCGAAACAGGGTCCAGAGCGCGGCAAGGATGCCGAACAGGACGGCGATCTTCTGAAGGCTGAAGCCCAGCACGGCGCCGAATTAACGGCAGCCGCGAGTCAGGGTCAAGGCGCGACGGCGGGGCGAGCGAGCGCGCCGCGGATTGCCATTCGCGGGCGAGACGGCGATAGTGCCCCCTGCGGCGCGGATGCCGGATTCGCGGCGGCGTCGAACCAGGTCGGGGACACAGGATGTCGTTGGGAGAATCGTTGATCAAAGCGGGGCTGATCAACAGCGCGGACGTCGATCGGGCCCTGGATCGGCAAACGCACGAGGGCGGCACGCTCGGCAAGGCCTTGATCGATCTTGGCGTTCTGACCGCCGAACAGCTCGACGCCTATTTCCGCGCCCCGCCGCCGACCCTGTTCACGATCGCGGACACGGGGCTCAGGCCGGAATTGCTTTCGGGGCTCGTGCTCAAGTTCATGCACCGCTACGGCACCGAGACCCCGGCGGCGATCGCCCCGCAGATCAAGCTTCCGCCGCCGCTCGTCGCCCTCGTCGTGCGCGGCCTTCACGAGCGCGGTCTGGCCGAGACCCTGGGCGGCGCGATCGTCGCATCGGGCGTGGAGAATCGTTTCATCCTGACCGGGCGCGGCCGCGAGGCGGCGCTCGAGGCGATGGCGCAATCGGAATACATCGGCCCGGCGCCGGTCACGCTCGAGGCCTACAACGCCCAGATCGACCGCCAGCGCATCACCAACGACCGTATCGACGCGCAGATGCTGACCGAGGCCCTCGGCCGCGACCTGGTATTGCCGGAAGGCCTGATCGATCGCATCGGCCCTGCGGTCAACGCGGGCCGCGCCATGATGTTCTACGGCGCGCCTGGCGACGGCAAATCGTCGATCTCGCAAGGCATCGCCCACAGCTACAAGCAGCCGGCGCACGTGCCCTACGCGATCGAGGTCGACGGCTACGTCATCAAGGTGTTCGACCCGGCGACCCATACGGAATTCGTCGAGGACACGGCGGCGGGCAACGGGGCGGCCGCGCCGGTGCGACACCTCAAGCTCGGTGGCGAGGACCGCCGCTGGATCAAATGTCGCCGGCCCCGGTCGGTCGTCGGCGGCGAGCTGACGCTGGACATGCTCGATATCGGCTACAATTCGGATGGAAAATATTACGAAGCTCCCGTCCACATCAAGGCTAACAGCGGCATCTTCATCATTGAAGACTTCGGACGCCAAATAGACACACCGCAGAAACTGATGAATCGTTGGGTTCTACCCTTGGAAACTCAACGCGATTATTTAACTCTAGCTTCAGGGCGGAAATTCTCCATAAATTTCGACTGTCTCGTCATCGTTTCAACCAACATTCCGCCGAAGAAGATCATGGACGAGGCCATGTTGCGCCGCTTCCGCTACAAGTTTCATATCACGCCGCCGACGCGGGAGGACTACCGCGAGATCATGGTGCGCGCGGCGCGACAGTTCGGCCTGGAAGCGACGGACGCGCTGATCGAATTGCTGTACTCCAGGGTCTACGACGCGGGCACGCTCGCGCCGTCGCGCTTCCACCCGCGCTTCATCCTCGATCACGTCGTCGCCCGCTGCCGCTTCGCCGGCCATGCCCCGACCCTGAACCCGGACCTTGTGCTGGAGGCCACCACCCATATCGGTACCGACGAATGAAGCGAATCGACCGGCGAAATGCCCGAAGTCGCGTTCCGAACCCGCGCCAATGACTGTTTCAGACCTAACGGCGGTGCGATTCCTAGCGAATTGACTTGCAGGCGGCGGTACGTTGCGCTACGGACTGCGCCGCGCGGACCGATGACGATTTGGCCCGCGGTGGCCCCATGGAGACCGAATAATGCGCGGAAAACTGTTTAGCCTTCTGGCAGCGCTCGTGCTGGTCGCGGCCTGCGAAACCACGCCCGAAGACACCAGCGCCTCGACCGGCGACGGTGGCACGACAGACACCACGGCAAGCACCGTCGAACAGCCGGCGGGCCCGGCCCCGGGCAGCCAAGAAGACTTGGCGGTCAACGTCGGCGATCGGATTTTCTTCGATCTCGACAAGTTCGACCTGTCGGCCGAGGCGCAGGAGACCCTGCGCCGCCAGGCTGCCTGGCTCCAGACTTATCCCAACGTGGCCGTCACGATCGAAGGGCACTGCGACGAACGCGGCACGCGCGAATACAACCTCGCGCTCGGCGACCGTCGCGCCAACGCGGCGAAGAACTTCCTGGTCGCGCTGGGCGTCGACCCCGCGCGGGTCGCGACGATCAGCTACGGCAAAGAGCGTCCGGACGCTGTCGGCAGCGACGAGACGAGTTGGGCCCAGAACCGCCGGGTCGTCACGGTCGTCAACTAAGGCCGCGCGTTCGTCTCACGGTCACGACACCCGCGTCTGGCCGGCCCTTGGTCGGCCGGGCGCGGGTGTTCGCGTTTTCCTGCCGTACTTTCGCCCCTTTCCTCGCCCATGCAGGCCTCGCCCATGCAGGGTCGCCGCGCGGCCAAGTCAGGTGACAGGCCAGGTGACGGGCCAGATGACGGGCCAGATGACGGGAATGCACGACACGACCGGGGGCACGGAATGACCAGGGCCACCACCGTCGCGGCCGCAATCGGTCTGGGCATCCTGGCGCTGACGTGGCCCATCGCCCCGACCTTTGCGCAAGACACGAGCGGCCTCGGCGCGGAGGTCGAGCGCCTGCGCGCCGAGCTCAAGGACTTGCAACGCTACGTCTACGGCGGCGGCGAGCTGCCCCCGCCTTCGTCCGGCGCGACGGGCGGGGTGGACCCGCGCGCGGCCGATTTCGAGCTGCGTCTGACCGCGCTCGAGGAACAGATTCGCGTCCTGCGCGGCTCGCTCGAGGAGACCGGTTACCGGCTGAAAGGGACCGAGACGCGGCTCGATGCCCTGGTCGCGGATATCGACGGCCGGCTCGCGGCGCTCGAACGCGGCCAACCGGGCGCGACAGCGTCCGGCCTGGCCGTGCCGGACAGCACCGCGTCGCAGACGCTGGGCAACGCCGGTACGACCACCACGAGCACCGCGACCACGCTGACTTTGACGCCGCCGGCCGAACTGGCGTCGTCGACGACCCAGGCCGCGCCGACCACCCTGGCCGCGCTGCCGCCCGGCACCGTCATGGATCAGTACAACTATGCGTTCGGCCTGTTGCGCAAGGCCGAATACGACCAGGCGGAACGATCGCTCACGGCGTTCGCCGAGACCTACCCCGAGGACCCGCTCTCGGGCAACGCGTACTACTGGCTCGGCCAGATCTATTCATTGCGCGGCGACCACGAGCGCGCCGCGGTCACGTACCTCAAGGGCTACCGCCAGTACCCGGACGGCAAGTACGCGCCGCACAGCCTGCTCAAGCTCGGCGTGTCGCTCGGCAGGCTGGACAAGAAGGTCGAGGCGTGCGCGAGCTTCGCCGAACTGGCCACCAAGTTCCCGAACGCGGAAGCCGCCGTGAAGAGCGAGGCGGCGGCCGAATCGGGCGCGCTCGGCTGCGGGTGACGGCGACCGAATCCGTTCTTTCCGCAGCGGAGTTCGCCGGTCTGATGGCCGGGTTCGAACCCTTCGAGCCGGCCCCGGCGATCGCCGTGGCGACGTCCGGCGGCGCCGACAGCCTTGCCCTGGCCCTGCTCGCCAACGCCTGGGCACGCGCTCGTGGCGGCCGGGTCGTGGCGCTCACGGTGGATCACGGGCTGCGGCCCGAATCGGCGGCCGAGGCCAGCGCCGTTACCGCTTGGCTCGCCGCGGCCGGCGTCGAGCACGTCGTGCTGGGTTGGCACGGGGCGAAGCCCGCGTCGGGCGTGCAGGCCGCGGCACGGGTCGCGCGGTACCGGCTGCTCTCAACCTGGTGCGTCACCTCGGGCGTGCTGCACCTGCTGCTCGGTCACCAGATCGACGACCAGGCGGAGACGTACCTGATGCGCCGGCGCCGAACCCCCGGCCCCGGACTGGCCGCCATGGCCCCGCTGGTCGAGCTTCGCGGCGTCCGCCTGCTGCGGCCGCTGCTCGGCGTGGCGCACGCCCGGCTCGAGGCGACGCTGCGACGCTCGGGCCAGGCGTGGATCGAGGACCCGAGCAACCGTGACGAGCGCTTCGAGCGGGTCGCCGCCCGCGCGGCGATGACCCGCCTGGCGCGGCGCGGTTGGCCGGCGGAACGGCTGGCGGCGCTGGCGGCCGACCACGGCGCGGCGCGGCGGCTCGAGCAAGCCCGGTTGGTCGACCTGCTCGGCGCCGCCGTCCGGGTCGATCCCGCCGGCTTCGCCACCATCGACCCGGCGCTCTGGGCGACGGCGGACCCCGGCTTGCGCGCGGCGGCGCTCGCTCGCGTGCTCACGGTCATCGGCGGCCTCGATTTTCCGCCCCCCGCCGCCGCGTGCCGCCGGCTCGCGCGGGCGATCGAGGACGCGCGGCCCGGCACCCTGGGCGGCTGCGTCATCCGCCCACGGCGCGGCGACATTCTGGTCGCGCGCGAGGCGCGCGCCGCCCGCGAGGTCGTACCGCTCGAACAGCAGCCGGTGACGTGGGACGGACGGTTCGAGATCGCGGCGACCATGCCCGTGCCGGAAGGGCTGGTCGTGCGGCGCCTCGGCCCGGACGGCGCCCGGCAGCTCCGCCGAATGGCCGAGCCGGCGGCCCAGTCGTGGCCGGCCGTGGTGCGCTGGTCGCTGCCCGCGCTGTGGCGGCTTGACGAAGTGCGAGCGGTACCCCACTTCGGTGTTAATCTTCTTGGAACCGGATTCCAGGGATTGTTACGGGTGCGGTTTCGGCCCCGCCAGATGCTGCTCGCGCCCCACCTGCCCGTGCCGGGCGAAGTTTTCCGGCTGGGCGAGGCGTGCTAAGATGGCTGCGGCGGGAAGGACGAGACACGGGCGGCGTCACGGCATCGTGAGGACCACGTGAGCAACTTCGGCAAGACCTTGGCGCTCTGGGTGTGCATCGGCGTGGTGCTGATCGCGCTGTTCAACCTGTTCCAGGGCGGACCGGGCCCTGGTCCGAGCTCGTCCCTTGCGTTCTCCGATTTCCTGTCGGAAGTCGAATCGGGCCAAGTGTCCGACGTGACCATTCAGGGCGACGTGATCCAGGGTCACTTCGTCGACGGGCGTTCGTTCAGCAGCTACGCGCCGAAGGATCCCTCGCTGGTCGGGCGGCTGCACGATCGCGGCGTGCGCATCAGCGCGGCGCCGGTCGAGGACAACGTGCCGACCCTGTTCAGCATCCTCCTGTCGTGGTTCCCGATGCTGCTGCTGATCGGCGTCTGGATCTTCTTCATGCGCCAGATGCAGAGCGGCAGCGGCAAGGCCATGGGATTCGGCCGCTCGCGCGCGCGCCTGCTAACCGAGAAGTCGGGCCGGGTGACGTTCGACGACGTGGCCGGGATCGACGAGGCCAAGGACGAGCTCGAGGAGATCGTCGAGTTCCTCAAGAACCCGCAGAAGTTCCAGCGGCTCGGCGGGCGCATCCCCAAGGGCGTGCTGCTGGTCGGCCCGCCGGGCACCGGCAAGACCCTGCTCGCGCGCGCCATCGCCGGCGAGGCGAACGTGCCGTTCTTCACCATCTCGGGTTCGGATTTCGTCGAGATGTTCGTCGGCGTCGGCGCG
>CAZGYG010000055.1:0-19975 GCA_964530335.1 uncultured Rhodospirillaceae bacterium
CGCCACCAGCGCACGGCGACGAAGCCGCCGAACAGCAGGATCGCCGCGCCCACCGTCGAGACGGTGCCAAGCACCGGCACCCCGGGAGTGTAGCCCGCGACCATCTTGGCGTAGAGATACTCGGGTATCGTGGTGTCGGCGCCGGTCGTGAACAGCGACAGCGGGAAGTTGCCCCACGACAGCAGGAACGCGAACAGCCCGCCCGAGAACACCCCCGGCGCCAGCACCGGCAGCGTGACCTCGCGGAACACCTGCAACCGGCTGGCGCCGAGATCGAACGCCGCCTCCTCGAGCGCCGGGTCGAAGCTGTAGACCTGGATCGAGATCACCAGCGTGACCACCGGCACGATCCACACCAGATGCGCGAACACCGCCGTTTGCCACGAGAGATCGAGCCCGAGCGCGTTGAACCACAGCAGCAGCGCGAGCCCGAGCACCGACTGGGGAAAGAAGATCGGCAGCAGCACGGCGCGCTGGTAGAGCGAACGCCCGCGCCAGCCGTAGCGGGCGAACGCGAGCGCGCCGAAGAACCCGATGACCAGCGAGATCGCCGTGACGCACAACGCCACCGTGATCGAAACGCGGAACAGCGCGTGGACCTCGAGCGAGGCGAAGGTCTTGTCCCACCACGCAAGCCCCCACTTCGCGATGGGGAAGATGAAGTAGCGGCTGGACGTGAGCGAGGCCAGGAGAAGACACAGCGCCGGCAGGTAGAGGAACACGAGCAGCGCCCACGCCCACGCCCAGATCAGCGGATGGCGCCAGCGCGAGCCTCGGGTCGTTGCCATCAGGTGCGCCCCAGAACGGCGTCGAGATCGAAGCGGCGGAGCACGCCGAGCACGAGCACGCCGACGACGACCATCAAGAGAACGCTGAGCGCCGCGCCCAACGGCCAGTTCTGCGAGTAGGTGAACGCGATCTCGATGTCGTGGGTGATCGGGATGATGCTCTGGCCGCCGAGCACCTTGGCCTCGGCGATGGCGCCGACAGCGAGCACGAAGGTGAGCAGAAGCCCGATGACGATGCCGGGCATCGACAGCGGCAGCTCGACCTCGCGGAACACCTGCCAGCGACTCGCGCCGAGATCGAACGCCGCCTCGCGCGTCTCGTCGGGCACCATGGCGACGCCGAGCGTCATGGGAAACAGCATGAACGGCAGGTAGACGTAGACCATGCCCATCACGATGACGCCGGTGCCGAACAGCCAGCTCTCGAACTCGACGCCGAACAGCGACTTGACGGCGCCGAGCAGCACGCCGCCCTTGATGAAGAACAGCACCCAGCCGTAAAGCCGCAGGTTCTCGGAGACGAACAGCGGGATGGTGAACAGGAGGGTGACGACCGGCGCCCAGCGGCCGAACACCCGGGCGATGCCGTAGGCGACCGGGTAGCACACCGGCGCCAGGATCGCGACCGTGACGGCGGCGAGCCCGAGCGACCACAGGAACGAGATGTAGCTCGTGCTCGTGAACACGGTGACGTAGTTCTCGAGCGTCGGCGCCTGCCACAGCGCGAAGGTGCGCTCGGGCATGAAGCTGTAACCGATGACCGCGAGCAGCGGCGCGGTGAAGCCGATCGCCAGGAGCGCGAGCAGCGGCAGGGCGAAGCGAATCCCGGCGTTCATCCGTCGCGGACCAGCAGGCTGTCCTTGACGTCCCAGCCGATCGTCACGGTGGCGTCGAGCCGGCCGTGGAACGCCTGCTGGCGCAGCCGCTCGACCACGAACACGTGATCGCCCACGCGCACCTGGTACTGGATGCGCGAGCCCAGTGCGTATTCGTTGTAGAGCCGGCCGGTCAGGCGGTTGTCGGCCCGCTCGGCGCCCTCGAGGAAGCGCATGAACTCGGGCCGCACGACCAGATGACCCTGGACGAAGCCCGGCGGGATGCCCGGGGCGCGCAACTCGACCCCGAGCTCGGCGGCGTCGAGCCGGCCGTCGGTCCCGGGACGGACCGCGATCACGTTGACGTCGCCCATGAACTCGGAGACGAAGCGGGTGCGCGGCGCGGTGTAGATCTCGTCGGGCGTGCCGACCTGGACCAGCGCGCCCGCGCGCATCACGCCGATGCGGTCGCTCATCACCATGGCTTCTTCCAGGCTGTGGGTGATGTAGACGAAGGTCTTGCCGGTTTCCCGGTGGATGTCCTTGAGCTCCTTCTCGAGCGCCTTGCGCAGCTTGTAGTCGATCGCCGAGAGCGGCTCGTCGAAGAACAGGATCTCCGGGTCGTAGGCGAGCGCCCGGGCCACCGCGACGCGCTGGCGTTCGCCGCCCGAGCACTTGGTCACGCTCTTGGCGTAGTAGTCCGCGGGCAGCCTGAGCTGGGCCATCAATTCGAGCGCGCGGGCCTTGCGCCGGGCGGCATCGACCCCCTTGATCTTGAGCGGGAACTCGATGTTCTGGCCGACCGAGCGGTGCGGGAACAGGGCGAGCGACTGGAACACCAGGCAGGTCGGCCGCCGGTTCGCCGGCACGTCGTTGACCCGCTTGCCACGCAGCACGATGTCGCCGTCGCTCGGCTGCTCCATGCCGGCCAGCATGCGCAGAAGCGTCGTCTTGCCGCTGCCCGACGGGCCGACGATGGTGAAGAACTCGCCCTCGTCGATGGCGAGGTCGATGGCGTCGACCGCGGTCAGCGTGCCGAAACGTTTGGTCAGCGCGCGCAGTTCCAGGATGGGCGTTTTGGGCATGACCCGGGGGCGAGTTGAACCGGCGCCCGCCGGGGACTGCCAAGTCCCCGGCGGAACCGGATGGAGGTGCTTAGGCCTCGCGCTTGGCCGAATTCAGGGCGTCGAGCAGCCGCTCGAAGTCGGGCACGATGTCGTATTCGATCGACGCCGCCATCTCCTCCTCCAGGCTGTCCCACTGGATGGCGTCGAGCTCCTCGGCGGTGAACAGGTTGAAGCAATCCGGGTTCGCCATCTGGGCGACCGGATTGAACGTGCCCTCGGCGAAGGCGACGACGTGCGCCGTTTCCGGCTGCTGGACGTACTCGAGGAACTGCGGCGCGAGCGGCGACAGGTCCGGGTTGTTGACCAGCGAGGTGACCTCGATCCACGAGATGCCGCCCTTGCCGCCTGCCATCGGCCCCTTCCTGGGCGTGATGCCGCGCAGGTGCTTGGCGCCGTCCGCCCGGGCCGGGGACACGCTGTAGGTGCCGCCGGTCATGTAGAAATCGATCTCGCCCGAGACCAGCGACTGGTTGTTGGTGGCGATGTCGCCGACCAGCCTGGCGCCGCCGAACACGCGCTTGGCGGTTTCGGAGAACAGGGTGACCTCGTCGTCGCTGTGCGTCTTGAACGGATCGAAGCCGGCGATGCAGCAGATGTTGAACACGTTCCAGTCGTCGGATTCGAGGATGCCGTACTTGCCCGCGTTGGCCGCGTCGTTCCACAGGTCCCAGCCCTGGTCCTCGGCGCTGGCGCGGTCGATCTTGTCGGTGTTGACGACGAAGCTGTAGGGGCCGAAGCGCTGGCACATGCCGAGCAGGTGCTCGCCCGAATCGTCCATGGCCCACCTGTAGGGCGGCTTGAACGCCGGCAGCATCTTCTCGAAGTAGGGCTCGAAGTGCGCCCGGTCCAGCTCCCGGATCAGGCCCTCGGGCCACATGATCTTGCGCGCCCACGGGTTGTTGACGTTGATCAGGTCCCAGACGTTGGTCTCGCCGGCCCTGAGCCGGTTGATCATGGTCGGGTCGTTGGTCAACGATTCGGCCTTGACCGTCGCGCCGTTGGCTTCGCGGAACGGATCGAGCACCTGGGCCGAGTTGTAGCCTTCCCAGCACAGGATGTTCAGCTCCGTGGAGCGGTCGGCGCGGGCTTGGCGCGTCACGCCGGCCATCGTCGCGGCCGCCGTTCCCGCCACGAACGCCCGTCGAGAAACCGTGTTTGTCATCATCACCCTCCCTCGCGATGTGTTGTCGGTACTGAATTCGAGCCCCGCCAGGATCGCGGCGGATCGCGGATACCAGGCTGGGCCGCCGAGGGCGGCCGTGCTTGACACCCGGGAGCGGGATATTGACAGCCCGGAGCCTGGGTTGCCAGTGCCCCCCGTTCAGGTCCGGTTCAGCCAGGTCAGGCTATGTCTGGGCCATGCTGCGCATCGTTATCTTGGCCGCCCTGCTGTCCGTGGGCCTCCTGCCGGTCGCCCCGCCGGCGTGGGCGGACAGCGACCAGAACCGGGCGCGGGAAGCGGTGAAATCCGGTAAGGTCAAGCCGCTGAAGGCTATCCTCAAGGCGGTGCGCCGGCAGGTCGAGGGTCAGGTGCTCGACGCGGAATTGCTCGAATTCGGCGGGGTGTGGCTCTATCGCATCCGGGTGCTGACCAGCGACGGCCGGGTGCTCGATCTCGGCGTCGATGGTCAGAGCGGGCAGATCATCGACGTGCGCCCGGGCGGCTGAGCGCGGAAACCGAAGTGCGCATCCTGGTGGTCGAGGACGATCCGGACCTGACGCGGCAGTTGACCGAGGCGCTGGCGGCGGCGGGCTACGCGGTCGATGCCGCCGCCGACGGCGAGGACGCCCACTTCCTGGGGGACACCGAGCCTTACGACGCCGTGGTGCTAGACCTCGGTCTGCCCACGATCGACGGGCTCACGATCCTGCGACGCTGGCGGCAGGCCGGGCGCGTCGTGCCGGTGCTGATCCTGACCGCGCGCGACCGCTGGACCGAGAAGGTCGCCGGCATGGACGCGGGCGCCGACGACTACGTCGCCAAGCCGTTCCAGATGGAGGAGGTGCTGGCGCGGCTGCGCGCGCTGATCCGGCGCGCCGCGGGCCGCGCCTCGGCCGAGCTGGAATGCGGCGGGCTCCGGCTGGACGCTGCCAACAGCCGGGTCAGCATCGACGGCGCCGCGATCAAGCTGACGGCCTTGGAGTTCCGCGTGCTCGCCTACCTGATGCACCACCAGGGCAAGGTCGTGTCGCGCACCGAGCTGATCGAGCACATCTACGATCAGAGCTTCGACCGGGATTCGAACACGATCGAGGTGTTCGTCGGACGTTTGCGCAAGAAGCTGGGCGCCGACTACATCGCGACGGTGCGCGGGCTGGGCTACCGGCTGGCGCCTCCGGGGGAGCCCGGGTAGATGAAATCCAGTTCGCTCGCGCTGCGCCTGGTGATCGGTGCCGGCGCCCTGATCGCGGTCGCCCTGCTCGCAGCGGGATTCGCGCTGTCCGCCCTGTTCCGCGACTACGTCGAGCAGAGCTTCGACGCCCGGCTCGACGTGCTGCTCCTTGGTCTGGTCGCGGTCGCCGAGATCGACGACCAAGGCCAACTCGGCCTGACGCGCGGCGTCGGCGAGCCGCGCTTCGACCAGCCGCTGTCCGGTTGGTACTGGCAAATCACCGACGGTGCCGAGCCCGTGTTGCGCTCACGTTCGTTGTGGGACGAGGTGCTGCCCGACGCCCCCGGCCCGGCGACGAGCGAGGCGCGGCGCCTGGACGTCGCGGGTCCCGAGGGGCAGGCGCTGCGGCTGACGTTCCGCGACATCGCACTCCCTGGCCTCGATCGCCGGCTCACGTTCATCGTCGCCGGCGATCGCGCCGAGATCGCGGCCGCGCTGCGCGCGTTCAACGTAACCCTCGCCGCCGCGCTCGGCCTGCTCGGCGTCGGGCTGGTCGTCGCCATCGTGGTCCAGGTGCGCTTCGGGCTGCACCCGCTCCGGCGTCTGCGCCGCGCCATCGCCCAGGTGCGCGCCGGGCAGGCCGAGCGGCTCGAAGGCGAGTTCCCCGCCGAGATCGCGCCGCTCGCCGAGGAGCTGAACCTTTTGCTCGAGCACAACGCCCAGGTCGTGGAACGGGCGCGCACCCAGGCGAGCAACCTGGCGCACGGGCTCAAGACCCCGCTGGCGGTGCTGCTGAACGAGGCCGGCGCGGCGAGCGGCCCGCTGGCCGAAACGGTGCGGCGCCAGGCGACGGCGATGCGCCGGCAGATCGAACATCACCTGTCGCGGGCGCGGGTCGCGGCCTCGGCGCGGGTGCTGGGCACCCGCACGCCTCTGGCCGAGGTCGTCCAGGACCTCGGACGCACGCTCGCGCGCCTCCACGCCGAGCGGGGCGTGGCCCTGGACATCGCCGTGCCCGCCGCGCTCGCGTTCCGGGGCGAGCGGCAGGATCTCGAGGAGATGATCGGCAACCTGGCGGACAACGCCTGCAAGTGGGCAAAGCGCCGGGTCGCGATCCACGCCCGCGAGGAAGCCGGCCGCATCGTCTGCGTCGTCGAGGACGATGGGCCGGGGCTGCCCGAGGAGGCGCTGGACACCGTGTTCGGCCGCGGCCAACGTCTGGATGAGAACGTGCCGGGGACCGGCCACGGGCTCGCTATCGTGCGCGAGATCGCGGAGCTCTACGGCGGCTCGATCGTGCTCGAGCGCGCGGACGATGCCGGCCTGCGCGCCGTCCTGACCCTGCCCGCCGCCGCCCCTCACCCGCCCGAGGCGCCGCCTCGGGCGACCTCTCCCGGTGGGAGAGGTTAGTTTGGGCCGCTGATCCAATCCTTCTCCTGGGGGAGAAGGTGGCGAGCGGAGCGAGCCGGATGAGGAGAAAATTGTCCGCACACGCGCGCCGGGTTCCTTGGCCGGAAGCTGAACGCCCGATGAACAGCCGCCTCAGGGCGGGTTCAGGGGACGGCTGCCATCCTTCCCTCCAGGCCGCGAATCGCCGGCGCCGGAAAGCGCCCAGCGGCCACCAAGGCAGTCGGATTGGAAAGGAACACGAACATGAATACGACCATGACCACGACCAAGACCAAAGCCACGTTCAAGACGTTCGGCGCCGCGCTGGCGCTCGCCGCCACGCTCGGCGCGTGCAGCGGCCCGACCGGGTACGGCACCAAGGAAACGTTCGGCACATTGGCCGGCGCCGCGCTGGGCGGCTGGGCCGGTTCGACCATCGGCCACGGCAGCGGCCGTCTGGCGGCGACCGCCGCCGGCGTCGTGCTGGGCGGCCTGATCGGCAACCAGATCGGCCGCGGGCTCGACGAGATCGACCGGCAGTCCGCGTACCGGGCGCAGAACGTCGCGCTCGAACGGTACCCGGACGGCCAGTCTTCGAGCTGGGACAACCCGAACACCGGCAACTCCGGCTACACCGTGCCGCAGCGCACCTACCAGACGTCGGCCGGCCAGTACTGCCGCGAGTACCAGACGACGATCGTCGTCGGCGGCCAGGCCGAGTCCGGCTACGGCACCGCTTGCCGCATGCCCGATGGGAGCTGGGAGATCGTCGGCTGACGACCGTTCCCGGCACGCCATCGTGACGTAACCAGGAGGATCGGACCATGTATCGATGGGAATCGATGCGCGCTCGCATCGCGGGGCTCGCGCTGGCCGTGGCGCTCGCCGCGCCATGGCCGATCGCGGCCAAGGCGGACTTCTACGACGGGCTTGTGGCTTATGAGGCCCAGGACTTCGGCGCGGCCGCGGCCGAGCTCGAACCGCTGGCCCGCCAAGGCGACGTGCGAGCCCAGCGCCTGATCGGGCTGCTCTATCGCGACGGCCGCGGCGTGCCCCAGGACTTCGTGCGTGCCTACCTGTGGCTGAACCTGGCCGCCGCCGCCGGCGACGCGGAAGCGGCGATCGCGCGTGACGAGCTCGGCCAGCGCATGGACCGCGCGCAGATCGCCGAGGCACAACGTCTGGACTGGCGACCCGACTCGGCCGCCGCGCCGACGGCGGCGCCGAGCGCGTTCACGGCCGGCGCTTATACGGCGGATTTGCCGGCGCCGGCCGTGGGCGCGACGGCGCTCGATCGGACCCAGATCATGGACCTGCAATGGCGGCTCGCGGTCCACGGTTACGATCCGGGCCCGGCGGACGGCGTCGTCGGCCCGCGCACCTGGAACGCGATCCGCGCCTACCAGGCCGACGCTGGACTCGTGGCGGACGGGGCGCCGAGCGTCGCCCTGATCGATCACCTGCGCCTGACCGACCCGCCGGTGCGCAACGTCCGCGCCGTGGCCGACTACGGCTGGACCGCCTTGCCCACGGCCCAGCCGACCGGGAGCCCGCCGACGCCGGCGGTCGTAACGGGCAACGCCGGGGCGTGGTCGCAGCCCGTGTCGCACCGCCTGGCGACGATCATGACCGTCGCCGTGCAGCAGGGGCTCGTCGCGCGGGGCTACCGTCCCGGCCCGATCGATGGCGTCGCCGGCCCGCGCACGACGGCGGCGATCCGGCGCTACCAGGGCGACCACGGGCTGCCACTGACCGGCGTCGTGTCCCAGGCTCTGGTCAACCACCTGCGCCTGATCTCGGGCCAGGCCGCGAACTGGGGCAACGCGGGGTAGCGTTTCGGCGGGGTGGAGGGTGTGTTTCCACTCAGAAGAAACGCGCGCTAGCGCACGGTGAAGGCGTTCGATTCGGTGTCGAAGCCGACGACCAGGATCTGCGCCGGCGCGAGCTCGATCGCGGCCTGGCCTTCGTGGTCGAAACCCTGGCGCCGGTCGGAATCGCGCAGGCGAAGCGTCAGTTCGTGGCGGCCCGCCGGCACGTCGGCGCGGGCGTAGAAACGCGAGGCGCCGTCGCCGGCCAGGCCGGTCGGCGGCTGCTCGACGCGGAACAGGAGTTGGCCGTCGACCAGAACCTCGACCAGCACCGGCAGGCGCCGGCGCGGGCAGTCCTCGGTCTTGCGCTTGTGCATCGGCAGGGCGGCGATCTCGGCCTCGGTCAGGGCCCGGCAGGGTTCGGCGCGCCGGCCTTCGTGGTCGAAGCTCAGCTTGACCACCGCCAACCCGTCGTCGAGGTGGCGGTACGTCGGCCAGGCGGCGAACGGGGCACTGATCGCGACGCCCAGGCCGACGACCAGGACGAGCCCGAGGAAGCGCAAGGGCGAGGGCCGCTCAGGCATGGGTCGCCCCGACATGCCGGCGCATCTCGGCGATCGCGGCCTCGAGGCGCGCCCGTTCGCGCGGCGCGGCCCAGACCTCGGCCACCCGGTCGCGCGGCACCCTTGTGCGCAGATACGGATCGCGGGCACCGGCGATGCGCTGGCGGGTCCAGGTCACGCCGAAGCGCTGGTGACAGCCGTTTTCCCGGCAGCCGGTCACGATGACGCCGTCGAACTTCAGGCGCGTCAGCGCGTAGTCGATGAACGAGGGCGGCAGCGCCCCGATGCACGGCAAACTCAAGCGCGCCACGCCTTCCGTGTCACGCGACGCCGTGACGTCGATGCCGTAATCGCAACCGAACACGACGATCCGGGGCCCTGGGCCCAGCCGGGCGGCCTGGGCCTCGAGCGCAGCGCGCAGGTCTTGGAGCGTGCGGTCGGGCAGGTCGATGCCGGTGACGAGGTCCGCCGCGCCGCGGAACGGCGTCGCGGTCGGGCAGGCGCCGACGCAGATGCCGCAGCCCGTGCACAAATCGGGATCGACCACCGCCTCACGTGGCACCGGCCGACCGTCGCTGCGCGGCGCCATGGTGACGGCGCCGAACGGGCAATCGGCGAAGCACCGGCTGCAGCCGTTGCAGTTGTGCAGGTCGACCACGGCGCGCGCCGGGCCGCGCGTGCGCGGCAGCCACGGCAACAGGCCGAGCGCGACCGTGCCGAACACCGCCACCGCCCAGCCCCACGCCGGCGCCAGCCGGTCGAGCACCGGGTACCCCGCCAGGTAGAACCAGTCGAGCCCGACCGTCGTGACCTCGACGCCTAGGTCCGCCGCGCCCTGGCTCACGGCCGGGTAGGCGAACGCGAGCCCGATCAACGCGACGCCCACGGCGAGCGAAAGCCCGTGCGCCGGCAGCACCTTGGGCCGTGCGATGCGAAGCATGTGGACCCACAGCGCCAGCAGCAGGAACAGCGGCACGAAGATGTGAAGGAACACGAGCAACGTGAAGAAGCGGTCGGACAGGCTGCCGCGGGTCAGGAAGTTGGCGGCGATCGGCTCGCCGAAGATCGGCAGGGCATCGAGCCACTCGGCGGAGGCGACGGCGATGAACTGCGCCAGCCGGTCCCACACCAGCCAGTAGCCGCCAATGCCGGCGGCCAGGGCGAGCCACACGATAGGCACGCCGGTCAGCCAGGCAAACCAGCGCACGCCACGGTAACGGTCGAGCGCGAACTCGCGCGCCGCGTGCAGGATCATGACGACGACGAACAGGTCCGAGGCGTAGCGGTGCAGGCTGCGCATCACGCCGCCGGCGTACCACTGCTCGAGCGTCAGGGCCTCGATCGAGCGGAACGCCCCGACGACGCTGGTGTCGAAGAAGATGAAGAGGTAGATGCCGCTGACGACAACGATCCAGAACAGCAGGAACCCCAACGCGCCGAGCTGGGCGAACGGGTTCCAGCGCTCGCCGATCAACGCCGTGGTCGCACCTTCGATGCGAAGCATCGCGGCACGCACGCCGCGCCGCACGGCGGAGGGACCGGGCTCAGGTCCCTGAAGCGCGCCGCGACCGTGCATGCCGCGACCGTGCATGCCGCGTCAGGCGCCCCGCGTGGAAGCGCCGCGGCGGCGGGTTTCGCGCCACAGGAAGGCGGCAATGGCCGCGATGCTGAACCCGCCAACCGCGAGCTCGACGAACAGCGCGTAGTCGAAGCGGTAGGCGCCGGTGGCCGGGTCGTAGACCGTGCAGAACAGCGTCACCCGGTCGATCAGCGCGTCGACGAACGAGGCTTCGGCCGAGCCCTTGAGCACGAGCTCGAGCAACGGGTCGACCAGCGCCGGCGGTTCGAAGTCGTCGCCGTAGACCTGGCGCACGACCCGGCCCTCGCCGTCGAGCAGGGTGACCTGGGCGACGTGATCGAAGCCGCCAGCGACAGGGCGGACGACCAGCCCGATGTCGTCGAGCAGCCGGGCGATCGCCGGGGCGTCGGCGGTCACGAACCGCCAATCCCTAGCGTCGATGCCGTGGCGTCGGCCGTACGCGGCCATGCGCGCGGGCGTGTCGTTGGCCGTGTCGAAGCCTACGGTCAGGACCGTGAACCGGCCCGGTCCCAGCGCGTCCTCGGCCGCCGCGACCGCGCGGGCCAGCGTCGCCGTCAGCAGCGGACAGGTGTGCGCGCAACTCGTGTAGACCGGGCTCAGGATCACGGGCCGGCCGGCGAGGTCCGCCAGGCGGAAGCGCGCGCCCATGCCGTCGCGGAACTCGAGGTCGCCGATGACCCGGCCGATCGCGGCCTGGCTGGTCGCCAGCGCCGCTTCGTCATCGACCGCGGCGGTGTCGTGCGCCTGGGCCGCGCTCGCGGCCAGCCATAGCGCGACCGCCGCGACGACGAGCCGTTTACGCTCCGCTCCAACCATCGCGACTCAGCTCAGGCCCCAGGCTTCGGAGAGGTACTTCCAGTTGACGAAGTAGTAAAGGACGAAGGCTCCGAAGAACACCAGGGCCAGTACGAACGTGCCGGGTATCGCCAAGGTGCCGGCGCTGCCGTAACGCTGGGCGACCTGCGCGGCGGCGGGCTCGGGCACGATGCGCACGGCGGGCGCGGGGCGGGTGCCGGCGCGCTTGCCGAACAGGATCGTGCCGACCATGACCGCGATGAAGCCGAAGCCGCCGATCGCCGCCAGGATCGCGGACAGGCCGTTGAGCGTCAGCAACAGGTAGGCGGTCGCCGGGAAGTCGAAGCCGAGCACCGCGTCGGTCAGCGCGATGTCCCAGTGCCGGCGCGGGATGCCGAGCGTGCCCGCCCCCATCATGAACAGCGAGATGCCCGCCACCCCGATGGCGAACAGGTAGGGCGTCCACTTGGCCAGCGTCGGCAGCACCAGATCGCGCTGGTACAGCGTCGGCACCAGGAAGAAGCCGAGCGCCATGAACGCGAGAGTCGTGCCGGCCACCACGGTGCCGTGGAAATGGCCGGGCACGTAGAGGGTGTTGTGGAACAAAAGGTTGATCTGCTCGGTGCCCATGACCACGCCCGAGATGCCGCCGAGGAAGCCGAACAGCACCAGAGACAGGAACATGCCCGAGAACGCCGGGTTGCCCCACGGCGCCTTGCGCAGCCACTCGAACAAACCCTTCGTGTAGCCCTTCTTGCGCTGCGCCGCCTCGATCGAGCCGGGCACGGTCAGGCCGTGGATCATGCTGCCGAGCACCGCCAGGTACATGGCGTAGCTGGTGTTGAACACCTTCCATTCGCTGCTGAGCGCCGGCTCGACCAGCAGGTGGTGCGCCGCGGCAAGCTGGAGGAACAGGATGTACATCAGGAACGCGGTGCGGCTGACCTTCTCGGACAGCGGCTTGGCGCCGAACACGATGGCGGCGATCGCGTACCACACGGCAACCTGGGCCGAGACGTTGATCTGCTGGGACGAATGGCCCATGGCCCACCACACCAGCTTGTACATCAGCGGGTCGATGTAGCTGATCAGCCCGATCGACCACAGGAAGGTCGGGATCAGGATGATCGCGCCCGAGGCGATGGTGAACACGGCGATGATCGCCGCGGTCAGCGCGCCGAACGTCACGAGCGGGATCGAGCCCTCGTAAGTCCGCTCCTCGCGCGCCACGACCAGGGTGGCGAAGAAGATCATGGACGCGATCAGCGCGCCCACCGCGAACACGATCAGCCCCAGGTAGAACAGGGGATGCGCCTGCATCGGCGGGTACGAGGTGAACATCACGCTCGAATCGCCCAGCAGCACCATCACGTTGACCAGCACGGCACCGCCCAGCATCAGCGCGTAGGCGATCCAGCCGAGCCACGGCGTCGCCAGCCGGCTGTTGAGCAGCACGGCGGAGGCGAAGTAGAGCAGCGCGACCTCGAAGAACAGGATCCACACCAGCAGCATGTTGAAGCCGTGCGCCGTGAGCGCGAGGTAGAACAACTCGGCGTCGAGCAGGTGCACGGCGGGCCAGCGCGTCAGCGCCACGAGCAAGGCGAAGATGCCGCCGATCAGGAGAAACACGACCCCGGTCACGGCGTTGACCTTGACCAGCGCCTCGGCCGGCCGGTGGATGTTGAACCCGGTGACGGGGCAGATGCGGAATGCGGTGCTCTCGGCCATGCTGCCCTCCTACGACCCGCCGGCCACGACGTAGATGCGCCCGGTCATGGTGTGGTGCCCGAGGCCGCAGTACTCGTTGCACACGACACCGAAGGTGCCGGTCGCGTTCGGCGTGATCGTGATGATGTGCTCGTAGCCCGGATGGACCTGCACGTTGAGGTTGGTCGGTTGCAGCGAAAACCCGTGCTGCCAGTCGAGCGAGGACAGGTGCAGCCGGTAGCTCTGACCCTGCTCGAGCTCGAGCACCGGCCACCACTCCCACAACCTGCCCAACAGATAGATGTCGGACCCCGCGGGCGCGCGGACGACCGGGATGCCGGTCTCGCCTTCCTCGCGCACCGTGTATCGCTCGGCGAAGGCCTCGACCTTCGCCTGGTACGCCTCGGGCACGACGCGGTAGGCCTCGTTGGCCAGGTTCTGCCCGCCGTAGACGTGCCAGTACGGCATCATGGCGAACAACACGATCGCCCACAGCAGACACACGCCGATCCACAGGAGCTCGGTCCGCTCGATCGGCTCGCGCCACCAGTCGCGGTTCTCGGGTGGATGAATGGCCATGACGGCTCCTTATCCCCTTGGCGAGGTGCGGCGATGACCGACTCAGGACGGGGCGAGCGGCACGCTGACGATCTCCATGACCCCCCAGACGAGGTAGAACACCGTCGGGATCACGACCCCGAGGAACAGCAGCAGGAACGGGTTATCGAGGACGCGCTGCATGAAATGGGGCGGTTTCGCCCCGTCGCCGTCTCGACTAGCGGTTTCGGACACCATGGCTGCCTCCCGGCCTGGCGAGAGGCGCGACTCCGCTTTCGCGAAGCGATCGGCTTGCGGACGCGCCCCTCCAACGGGGGGCAGTCGAGCAGGGCACCCGAGGCTATGCCTTGATGTAGGTCAATCGCCGGCGCGGCCGATGAGGGTGTCGCTGCCGGCGCCGCCGTTGAGCGTGTCGATGCCGCCGCATCCGTTATGCCTCGACAGGTCCGGCGAAGGTCGCCAATATCCGCCCTCGCCGTGCCTGCCTGCGGCAGCGGGACGCGCCGGGGGGCGGCATGAGGGCATGGCGGTACGGGCTTGCGGTCGGCCTCCTGGTCGCGGGTTGCGCTGTGGAAGGCCCGCCGCCGGCGCCGGCGCCCGAGGTGGCGACGGTGTCGGCCGGCAGCTTCCAGGTCCTGGCGCTCAGCGACGAGATCGAATTCGCCAATCTCGGCCGGATTGCCCAAGGCGGCATCGTGCTGCGCATCGTCGGGGCCGATGGCGGCGCACTCGCGGGCCGGAAGGCGGCCACCGTCGAATCGGGCCGCCACGAGATCGCCTTCGTCTACGAGATCACGACCTTCTGCGACGCGAATGGCCGCTGCGACACCTTCGCCGAGCAGGGCTCGCTCGAAGCGGAGTTCGCGCCCGATGGGCGCTATACGCTGGTTCTGGAATGCCACGAGGACGGCCTTGCCGCGCTGCTGGTCGAGGAGATCGGTGGCGCGAGCCGCGACGTGGCGTCGCGCACGGGCCTGCCCGACCGCGGCTTCTGCCTCGCCAACACGATCGACCTCGGCTGAGGCGCTTCCCGTTTTCCCGCGCTGCTTCGCCCACCCATCACGGGTGCGCCCACCTCGGGTGTGCCCACCTCGGGTGTGCCCATCTCGGGTGTGCCCATCTCGGGTGCGAAGTACGGCCGTCTTTAGCTGTTCTTAAGATAATAACGTTATCAGTAATCCTGGAATAGACGAACGGCGCGCGAGTCAAGGAGTTGATGCCGCGAATCCTTGTTCACGGTTCTGGCGCGGCGTTGGAGGCGGGCATGAGAACATGGCGGAACGGGCTGGCTGTCAGCGCTACGGTTCTCCTGGCCGCGGGTTTCGTCGCGGAGTGTCTGGCGGCGTCGCCGACGGCGCCGACGCCCCGGGTGGCGACGGTGTCGGCCGGCAGCTTCCAGGTTCTGGCGCTCAGCGACGCGATCGAATTCGCGAACCTCGGCCGGATCGCCCAAGGCGGCGTCGTGCTGCGCATCGTCGGCGTCGACGGCAGCGCGCTCGAAGTCCGGTCGGTGGCTGCTGTCGGAGCGGGCCGCCGCAAGATCGCCTTCGTCTATGAGATCACGACCTACTGCGACACGAATGGCCGGTGCGACACCTCGACCGAGCAGAGCACCCTCGAAGCCGAGCTCGCGCCCGATGGACGCTATTCGCTGGTCATGGCGTGCCAGAAGGGCGGCCTTGCCGCGCTGCTGGTCGAGGAGACCGGCGGCGCGAGCCGCAACGTGGCGTCGCGCACGGGCCTGCCCGGTCGCGGCCTGTGCCGCGCCAACACGGTCAACCTCGGCTGAGGCGCGCTCCCCGCTTGACGAATAAGGCCAGCCAGGCCGTTGACCTGGCTGGCCCCATGTCTGGTAGCGGAGGAGCGTAGCCAGCTTTGTCTACAGCTCGTCACCGGCCGCATGCCGATCCAAAGGCTGCCGGATCGCGGCTCGTTCACCCCCAACCAGTTGTGAGAAGTAACGGCGACTTCCCCCGCATCGGACGGGACGATCAACTGGCCGACTACGCGACCGCAAAAATATCGTAACGCACATGGCCCCCTGTTCCCGCATCTGGATCCTTCGACGAGGTCATCTTGCCGATCGCGACGATGCCGTTGAGCCAGCCGTGCTGCTCTGAGCTCGTCTCGAACGTTAGGGAGGTCATAAAGTACATATCATCGGCGCCCAGCGTCTCGCCGGTCCCCTGGCGTTCCAGCGCCGTGCTCTACATCGTGATACGTCAACGAAGTTCATAGTAGATGATCGCACCGTCGTCCGCTCGGATCGAGGCTCGGACGTCGAGCTTGGCGGTGCCATCGGGCATCAGGCGGAGCCAGTCCGCCGTAGGTGCGACGAGTTCACCTCTGATTCTGGGACCTCGAACCCAACCACCCGGCGGCACGTTGTAGATGAGCAAATCCCTCCCGACTGTTTGCGGCGCTTCCAACGGCGCATGCAGTGTCATCAGGTACTCGGTCTTGATCCGCGTCGATGCACTCTCCATGGCGTGACCCTGTCACAGCGCGCTAAACGGGCGAACGGGATTCGTCCGATCAATAAGACTCCCCGTTCTTGTGGAGGTAGCGCTCGATCCCGTCGCGAACGACGAACTTCATATCGATGTCGGAGTACTCGCCCTCCTCGACCTTGGCCCGCGTGCCGACCTCAATGATGGTGGCCGGCCGATCCGAGCGATTGACGAGATGGTGTCCATCCCGTTTACCCGCGGGAAAACCAGCGGCCATGCCAGCCTTGAGCAACTGCTCGCCGGCATCCGTCACCAGGACGACCTCACCCTCAAGGACGTAAACGAACTCGTCCTCATTCAGATGCCAGTGGCGCTGCGAGGACCAGGCGCCCGGAGCCAATCGTGCGAGATTGACGCCGAACTGCGTGAGCCCAACCGCGTCGCCGAGTTGGCTCCATTCCCGACCCCGACAGGGCTCGTTGAACGGGCGGGGATAGAACTTGTCGTAGCTGACGTGCACCTGCACCGTTGACGGGTCCAGAGCCGGGGCCGTGAGTTTGGTCATGTGGCATCTCCCGTTGCATCCATGTTTTGCTCGCAGAGCTGGCCGGCTTCGTCTGGACAGGTTTCGCCGCTGGATAGGTGGAGGTTCTGCCAGTTGCCGATGTGATGTACCATTGTTGGGGTGTCACGCAGTGAGGGCGTAGCTCGACCGGAGTGACACCCCAACAGCAGCGGCTAAATTCATGCTGCCGCAACCTGCGGCAGGTAGCCGAAGTAGGCGCGATCCGGCGTCCGAGCGTCAAGGCTCGAATGCGGGCGCTTTCGGTTGAAGAAGTCCAGATACCGGCCGATCGAGGCGCGCGCCTCGCCGACGCTGTCATCGGCAGCGGCGGCTGGCCCGAGCCGGCGCGGCACACCGATCCGAACCGACGATCGAGGAAGTCCCAATCGATCTCCTCGGCCAGCCGAACCAGCGGGTGTTCCAGGTTGATGATCCCATCCAGCGCCGGCTGGAACAGGTCGTCCTGGCGCTCGTCACGCGGCTTGCTCATCACCATCCCCCGATGCCCGAACCGGTACCGAACGAATCACCAACCGCGAAAACCCGCATTTCCCAAGTGAGCAATCAAATGGATGCCATTTCGTCAGAATATTGTATAAAAATCAATATCTTATGGCAATTGGAGGGCGGCTCGGATGCGGTACCCGGAGGGTGAATCGGATCGCGGCCCACTGCGGCCCTGTTTCGACCGCCGGCTGAGACTGGAGTTTCACGGCTCGCGGGTCACGTCCGACGCAGGTCTGCTCGCCTACCGCGATCTGGACGACGCCTTGGGTCTGACCGCATTGGCCGGCAATGTCCTGGCCGACAGTCGGGCCGGCAAGAACGGCTGGCATGGCGTCGTCGGACCGCTCCGTCAGTCCGTCTTCGGACGCCTCGGCGGCTACAAGGACGTGAACGACGCCGACCGCCTGGGACGTGATCCAGCGATGCGCTGGATCGTCGGTGGCAAGGCCGTCGAACGAGGCGGCGCCTCGACCAGCCAGATGGGACGGTTCGAGACGGAGATGTTGGCCACCTACGACAACCTCGCCGCGCTCGCCGATCTGTCTGGGGCCTGGATCGACCGGGTGCATGGGCGGCATCCACCGAAGATCGTCGTGCTGGACATGGACAGCTCAGTAAGCCCGACGTACGGCGAGCAGGAGGGCACGGCCTACAACGGCCACTTCGCTTGCACCTGCTATCACCCCTTGTTCGTCTTCAACCAGTTCGGCGATCTGGAACGCTGCGCCCTGCGTCCTGGCAACGTGCACAGCGCCGACAGCTGGCGGGATGTTCTGGAGCCGGCCGTTGCGCGCTACCGCAATCGCGATCTTCGCCGCTACTTCCGCGCCGATGCCGCCTTTGCGAACCCTGAAGTCTACGAGTTCCTCGAAGCCGAGGGCTTCAAGTACGCGATCCGGCTACCAGCCAACAGCGTGCTGCAGGAGAGCATCGGCCACCTGCTCAAGCGCCCCGTCGGCCGCCCGCCCATCGAGGTCCGCCGCTATTACGCCAACTTCAGCTATCAGGCGCAGAGCTGGAAGATGCCGCGCCGCGTGGTGGCGAAGGTCGAGTGGCACCCTGGCGAGCTGTATCCCCGCGTCGGCTTCATCGTCACCAACCTGTCCCGCCCCGCTGAGCGCGTCGTGGGCTTCTACAATCAGCGCGGCACGGCGGAGCAGTGGATCAAGGAAGGCAAGAACGCGATGAAGTGGACGCGGCTGTCGTGCTGCTCGTTCGCCGGCAACGCCGTCCGGCTTCAGCTTCATGCGCTGGCCTACAATCTCGCCAACTTCATGCGGACACTGGCATTGCCCGAGGCAGTCGCGCACTGGTCACTGACCAGCCTCCGGGAGAAGCTTGTGAAGATCGGCGCCAAGATCGTCACGCATGCCCGCTACGTCACGTTCCAGATGGCCGAGGTCGCGGAGCCGAGGGACCTGTTCGAGGAAACCCTGCGGCTGATCGCGCAACTCCGGCCGCCGCCGTCTCCGGCGTGACGCGGGCGGTGTCGGCGATAAGGGCAACGACGGGAGGGGTGCGCCTTGATGACGGGAAACGGAGCGATCAGCAGCCCGAAACGGCCGTTGGTGACGCTTGTAGCGGCGAGCAGCGGCAATCACGGTTGCTCAACGCGGTCCAGCTTGCCGCATGGACCCCAAGTGGATACCTTGATGCTCGGAACCAGGGTTCATCCGGGGAATGTCGGAAAAAACGTTCAGCGCGCGCAAGGCTTCGCCCGAGGACTCAGTCCGTATCGTCAGCATGATGACCCTCGGCTTCGCCGACGATCCCGTCTGCCGACGCCTTTTCCCGAACCCTGACCAGTATCTGACGTATTTTCCTGAATTCGTGCGGCTCTACGGCGGCGCGGCCTTCGATCTCGGCGGCGCGCACGTGATCGACGGGATGGGCGCGGCCCTCTGGATTCCGCCTGACGCACATCCGGATGGCGATGCGATCGACGCCCTGATCGAACGCAGCGTCGATGCGGCCGCGCAGGCCGAGCTCTTCGAGGTCTACGCAGAGATGAGTCGGGGCCACCCGGAGGAGCCGCACTGGTTCCTCCCGCTCATCGCCGTCGACCCTTTCGTCAGGGGCGCGGGCGCGGGGTCGGCGCTCATGGCGTATGGCCTTGCCGCCTGCGACAGGGACGGTGTCCCCGCCTATCTGGATTCCACCCATCCCCGAAACATTCCCCTCTACGAACGCTTCGGGTTCGAGTTGGTGCGTACGATCAAAATCGGCGGGCATCCGCCGGTCTATCCGATGGTTCGCCGCTGAGTTCTCCCGTTACGCGCACGGAATCCCGTAGAAATGGGAATCCCAAATCGCAAGAAAGCCGGGCTCAGCACCCGGCTTTCTTGCAGAATCGATTACTGCTCAATCCACCAACACCCGCTCCCAGAGCGGCGTTCTGAGTTCTTCACGGACGACTCAAAAATATCCGTTTGTGAGACGGCGCACGTTTTGCGGTTCGTTGTGCCCTCTTGAAGGGTGGGCTGACCTTTAGGCCAGAACACGTCCCGAACGAACCCGAGGAACGGGTCAGCAGTTGGCTTACCGCTACCGATGCTGATGAAAGGCAGGTCTGGAGTCAGGTACTCGACTGCGCCTTGATGCGTGACCTCCACCATCCGCGCCCCGTCCTTGAAGGGCGCCACCAGCAGCGAGTGGAGGACGCCTTCCTGCACTACTGCCGAACCGAGAGCGCGGGCCGCGATTGCGGCCGCCTCCAGGGCACTCTTTAGGAGCGGACGCACTTGATCCTGAACGTGGCGAATCGCAGTCGCGTAGGGTTGCTTGTCGAATTCGGAACGCCGATGCTCGATCACCGCGCGTACTTGCTGGCCGAGTCCTACATATCCACTCGACGCGAACAACCCGCCTCCGGGCAGCATCGCTACCTTTGTTACGGCTTGACCGACCGTGGCGGTGCCTAGGTCATGAACTCATAAATGGGATTCACAAATCGAGCGAATGGTGATTCAA
>CAZGYG010000056.1:0-19708 GCA_964530335.1 uncultured Rhodospirillaceae bacterium
GGGCCCCGGCGCGTAGCGGCGCGAGTTCACGCCGAGCTGGTTGTCGCCGATGATCGTGGTGTCCTCGACGGTCGTCGCGTCCCACATCCAGGTGATGCGGCCGACATCGTAGTCGCGTCCCTCGACCGCGTCCTCGCGCGCGAGCCAGATCAGCACCACCTCGGTATGCGTCGGGCCCGCCGGCGTGAAGCGGAACAGGGTGGCGTGGTCGTTGCCCAGGTAGACGTAGAACAGCGGGCCGAACATGACAAACGTCTCGCCGCCGTCGTAGGCGTCGAGTTCCCCCATCAGCGGCGCGACCGGCTTGCCGTCCTGCGAGAGCGTCACCCAGCCGTCGCGGATCGGCTGGCGGAACGCGCCGTGAGGCTGGCGCGGATCGGTCGTGGCCGAATCGAGGCGCTCGACCACCCGGCCCTTGGCGGCCCACTCGCTCGCCCAGGCGGCGATCCGCTTGTCGTAGGAACCGGGCGCGTCGTCGTTCGCCTTCACGTAGGCGTTGACCATGGTGTATTCCGGGTGCGCCACGGCGCAGTGGTTGCACTCGCGGAAATTCTCGACGGCGAGCTTCCAATTGCCGGCGGTCGGGTAGGTCTTGCGGGCCACGATCTTGGCGCGATCCAGCCGATAGGGCTCGAGGTACTTCGCCAGGTTCGCCGCCATCGGCTCGAACGGTATCGCCGCCGGGTCGCCTTCCAGTCCCAGGTTGACGAAGACCATGCCCTGCCATTCGCGCACCTGGCACTGGTGCAGCGGCCAGGCGGCGGGATCGAAGTCCGCCGGCATGTTCCTGGCGTGGATCAGCCGCCCCTCCAGGTCGTAGACCCAGCCGTGGTAGGGGCAGGTCAGGGTGCGCGCCCGGCCTTCCTCCTTCAGGCAAATCCGGCTGCCGCGATGGCGGCAGACGTTGAAGAATGCCCGGATCGCGCCGTCGCGACCCTTGACCAGGATGATCGACTCGCCGGCGATGTCGTAGAGCAGGAAGTCGCCCGGCGCGGCCAGGCGCGAGGCGTGGTCGACGAACAGCCATTGCTTGGTGACGATGCGCTCGAGGTCGCGCTCGAAGATCGCGCGGTCGACGTAAAACGGCTGCTCGAGCGAATAGCCGGACCGCTGGCGGGCGGCCAGCTCCTGGATCGTCGTTCCGTTGGCGTGCGTCATGGCCGTTCTCCCTTCACGCCGTCTTGCCGATCACGACGCGGTCGCGCAGCGGTTCGGTGTCGCCGGAGCCCAGCGCGCGGGCGTAGCGGTGACCGGCGAAGGTCGCCGCGGCGATCAGCCCCGGCGCCCGGCAATCGCCGATGCGTTCGAGCGTGCGAATGCCGGCGCCGCGCAGCCGGTCCGTGGCCGTGGCGAATTCGTCGTACAGCGCCGCGTCGGGCTCGCGCGAGGTGACCGGCACGAGGGTGGCGCACGGCCGGGTCTCGGGCGCGCCGCCGTAGACGTTGGCGATCACGACCGATTTCCCGTCGAACGCCTCGATACTGTGCGACACCACGATCGCGATGCCGAGCTCGATCGCGCGCGCCTGGGTGCGCGCCTGATCGAGCGTGCGCTGCGACTCGGGCGCGAGCTGCGACGCGGTCGTGACGATGGTCACGTCGTGGCCGGCCAGCCTGAGCTTCTCGGCGATCACGCTCGCCATGTAGAAGTGGTCGTCGTCGTAGACCACCACCGGGCCTGAAACCCGGGCCGTGTCGTCGAGCACCGCATCGACGCCGACGACGCCCTTGTGGTCGAACCCCGCGATCGCGCCGTAGCTCGAACGCCCCTGGCCGTCGCGGCGCCAGGTCGATCCGGTGGCCAGGCACACGTGCTCGAAGCCGAACTGGAGAATCTGCCCGGCGTCCAGCCGGCTGGCGCGGAACACCTCGACGTTCGCCATGCGGTTGATCTGCCCCACCCGGTAGTCGCGCACCCGCGCCCACTCGGCGAGCCCCGGCAGGCGGCTTTCGCGCGCCACCCGGCCGCCGAGCTCGGTCGTGGCCTCGGCCAGCGTCACCCGGTAGCCGCGCTGGCCCAGCACCCGCGTGGCCTCGAGCCCGGCGGGACCGGCGCCGACCACGAGCACGCGCTCGTCGGCATGACGGGGCGCGACCCGTTCCGGGTGCCAGCCGCGCCGCCATTCCTCGCCGCGGGTCGGGTTCTGGGTGCACGCGAGCGGCACGGCGTGGCCGTTCGAATAGATGCAGATGTTGCAGCCGATGCACTCGCGGATGTCCTCGATGCGGCCCTGCTCGATCTTGCTCGGCAGGAACGGGTCGGCGATCGAGGGCCGCGCGGCACCGATCAGGTCGAGCACGCCGCGCTTGATCTGTCCGACCATGGTGTCGGGGCTGGTGAAGCGCCCCACCCCGACCACGGGCTTCTTCGTCACCTGCTTGACGAAGGCGACGTATTTCTCCTGGGCCGCCTCCGGCGCGAAGCGCGAGCTGCGGGCGTCGGCCGCGAAATTGGCGATGTTGACGTCCCACAGGTCCGGCACGTCGGCCAGGTGCTCGACCAGGGCGCGGCCGTCGCCGTCGCAGGTGATGCCGACCTGCTCGTCCAGGTTGTCGACGGCGAAGCGGAACGCGACCGCGCAAGCCCCACCGACGGCGTCCTTGGTGTCCGCCAGAAGCTCGCGGATCAGCCGGGCGCGGTTCTCGAAGCTGCCGCCGTACTCGTCGGTACGCGTGTTCTGCACCGGCGACAGGAATTGCGCCGGCAGATAGCCATGGGCGGCGTAGACGTAGACGATGTCGAAGCCCGCGCGGCGCGCCCGTAGCGCGGCGTCGCGGTGCCAGCGGCGCAGGTTGCGGATGTCGCTCTTGTCCATGGCCTGGGTCTGGGCCGGGCCCTCCCACACGGGCCGGCTGGTCGGCGCCAGCGAATGCTCGCGCGTCAAACGGTTGCCGGACGAATAACCGCCGTACCACAGCTCGACGCCCGCCAGCGCCCCGTGCCGATGGACGCGCTCGGTCATGTCGCCCAGCGTGCGCACGTCGTCGTCGTCCCACAGGGTGCATTGCGGGTGCGGGTCGTCGTTGGCCGAGGGGTGGATCGAGCAATACTCGGTGCACACCACCGCCCAGCCGCCTTCGGCGTTAACCTCGCGCATGCGGTGCAGCGTATGGGGCCGCTGATACCCCATGCCGCTGCAATGGGGCACCTGATAGAAGCGGTTCTTCGCCGTGACCGGGCCGATGCGCACCGGCTCGAACAGCACGTCGTAGCGTGGATCCCGGGCCAAGGCGGATGCCCCCAATCTGGCTGCAATGCCCCATCTTGCGGTGCCGGCGTGGTGGTGGCAATGGCAACGCCAAAGTGCGTTTACCGATTGTCAATGACGGATGCCGCAGAAAGGCGGATGACCATCACTCCCGCGGTTCCCGGCAACCGATCGGACGCGATGCTCGGCGCGATCCGTTCCGCGGCCGCCAGCACCGGCGTCGATTTCGCCTTCATGCTGGCCCAGGCGGCGGTGGAAAGCGGATTCGACCCGTCCGCCCAGGCGCCCACCAGCTCGGCGCGTGGGCTCTACCAGTTCACCGACGCCACCTGGCTCGCCATGGTGCGCGACTACGGCCATGCCGTGGGGCTGGGCGGCTATCAGGACATGATCGTGACCGACCCGACCGGCCGCGCGACCATCGCCGATGGCGCCGAGCGCGAACGGCTGCTGGCGTTGCGCGACGATCCGCGCCTTTCGGCCGAATTCGCCGCCCGGCTGGCCAGCGAGAACCGCGCCGCCATGGCGGCGACGCTCGGCGATGACCGGGTCGGCGCGACCGAGCTTTACCTCGCCCACTTCCTCGGCGCTGGACAAGCGACGCGCTTCGCCATCGCCCTGCGCGCCACCCCCGGCGCCGCCGCGGCCGATCTGTTCCCGGTCGAGGCCAAGGCGAACCGCGGCGTCTTCTACGATGCCAGCGGTCGGTCCCGGACCCTGGCCGAGGTTCACGGCCTGTTCGACCGGCGGCTCGCCGACGCCGTGCGCGGCGTCGAGGCCGGGTCGTTCGCCGTGGCGGTCGAGCGCGTCGCGGGCTCGCCGAAATCCGACGTTATCGCCCTCGCCGGGCACTCGGTATTGCCCTCGTGGCAGCCGGGGCAGGGCTACGCGGCGCCGCTCGACCCGCTGGTCGTCCTGGTGCTCGCGAGCTTGGAGATGCCCGAGCGCGCCCGCGCCAGGCCCGAGGACGCGGCCACCGGCACCGCTGGCAAGGTCACCTAACCAACCGCCTTCAGATCGCGTTTGACGTGGCCGCGTGGCCGCCCTAAGGGAAGGGCCGCGCGGGCGCCGCCCGCCTTCGGTCACGGAGCCGGGTCATGAAGGCAGCCGTCTGTCACGCGTTCAAGCAGCCGCTGGTCATCGAGGACGTGGTCCTGGCGCCGCCGGGTCCCGGCGAGGTCGAGGTCAAGCTGGCCGCGTGCGCCATCTGTCACAGCGATATCACCTACATGGAGGGCGGCTGGGGCGGGCCTCTGCCGGCGGTCTACGGGCACGAGGCCGCCGGCGTCGTCGTGCGCGTCGGCGCCGGGGTGACCAACGTCGCGCCCGGCGACCACACGGTCGTCACCCTGATCCGCGCGTGCGGCGCCTGCGGCAGTTGCGCCCAGGGCGAACCCGTCCAGTGCGAGACCAAGTTCCCGCTCGATCGCAAGGGCCCGCTCAGCTACCCCGACGGCCGGCCGATCAAGCAGTCGTTGCGCACCGGCGCGTTCGCCGAGGCGGTCGTCGTCCATGCCTCCCAGGTGGTCGCGATCGCCAAGTCGGTGCCGCTCGATTCGGCGTCGCTGCTCGCGTGCGGCGTCATCACCGGGCTCGGCGCCGTGGTCAACACGGCGAAGGTGCCGCCGGGCTCGACCGTCGTCGTGGTCGGCACGGGCGGCGTCGGCCTGAACAGCGTGCAGGGCGCCCGCATCGCCGGCGCGCGGCGCATCGTCGCGGTCGATCCGGTCGCGGCCAAGCGCGAGGCGGCGCGCGCGTTCGGCGCGACCCATGCCATCGATCCCGTGAAGGAGGATGTCCGCGAGGCCGTGCGCCAGGCCACCGACGGGCGCGGCGCCGACTACGTGTTCATCACGGTCGGCGCCAAGTCGGCCATCGAGCAGGGGTTTGGGCTGATGCGCCGGGGCGGCACGCTCGTCATCGTCGGCATGCCGGCCAGCGGCACGATGGCCTCCTTCGACCCACTCGATCTGGCCGACAACAGCCAGCGCGTGCTCGGCAGCAAAATGGGCTCGGCGCGCATCGCCGTCGACGTGCCGCGCCTGGTCGAGCTTTACGAGCAGGGCCGGCTCAAGCTCGACGAGCTGATCACCGCACGCTACCCGCTCGAGCGCATCAACGAGGCGGTCGCCGCGGTCAACCGGGGCGAGGCCCTGCGCAACGTGATCGTGTTTTGAGTGGGCATCGTGTTTTGAGTGGGCATCGTGTTTTGAGTGGGCATCGCGTTCTGAGCGCTTGCTGACGTGAAGATCACCGACTTCGAGACGTTCATCGTCGGCAATCCGCCGCCCGGTTTCGGCGGACGCTATTTCATCTTCGTCAAGCTGACCAGCGACGACGGCATCGTCGGCTACGGTGAGGTCTACGCCGCGACGTTCGGCCCGCACACGGTCGCGCGCATGATCGCGGACGTGTGCGAACGCCATGTCATCGGCCATGATCCGTTTCGCGTCGAGACCCTGTGGCGAAATGTCTACGGCCGGGGCTATTCGCAGCGCCCGGACATCTCGCTGGTCGGCGTGCTCAGCGGCATCGAGATCGCGTGCTGGGACATCGTCGGCAAGGCCGTGGACAAGCCGATCCACGCCCTGCTCGGCGGCCGGGTGCACGACCGGCTTCGCTCGTACACCTACATCTATCCCGACCCTGACCGGGGCGAGGACGATCGCATCTACGGCGACCCGGACCTGTCGGCGGCACGCGCGGCCGAATACGTCGCCCAGGGCTTCACGGCGGTCAAGTTCGACCCGGCCGGACGGTACGGCACGTTCGACCCGCGCCAGCCGACGCTCGAGCGCATCGAGCTCTCGGCCACGTTCTGCCGGCGCATCCGCGAGGCGGTCGGCACCAAGGCCGACCTCCTGTTCGGCACCCACGGCCAGTTCACGGCCTCGGGGGCGATCCGCCTCGCCAAGCGTCTCGAGCCCTACGACCCGCTGTGGTTCGAGGAACCGACGCCGCCCGAGATGCCCGAGGAAATGGCGCTGGTCGCGCGCCAGACCTCGATCCCCATCGCCACGGGCGAACGGCTGACGACCAAGTACGAGTTCGCCCGCGTGCTCGAAACCCGCGCCGCCTCGATCCTGCAGATGGCGCTCGGCCGGGTCGGGGGCATCCTGGAGGCGAAGAAGATCGCCGCCATGGCCGAGGCCCACTACGCCCAGATCGCGCCGCACCTCTACTGCGGCCCGATCGAGGGCGCGGCCAACGCGCAGCTCGCCGCGTGCAGCCCCAACTTCCTGATCCTCGAGTCGATCCAGACCTGGGGCGGGTTCCATTCCCGGATCCTCAAGAAGCCGATGCGCTGGGAGGCGGGCTACGTGATCGTGCCGACCGAGCCGGGGCTCGGCGTCGAGCTCGACGAGGACGTGGCGCGCGCCCATCCCTACACCGGCGACGAGCTGCACCTGGAACCGGACGAAAGCCCGCTGGTCTTTTAGGGGAGGGGCGCGATGCGCTACGGCTTCGTCGGGCTCGGCAGCCTGGGGGCCCACCTGGCCACGAGCCTGGTTCGCGCGGGCTTCACGCTCACCGTGTGCGACCTGGACAAGACGCGCGCCGAGCCGTTGCTCGCGTTGGGCGCGGGCTTCGCCGCGACACCGGCCGAAACCGCGCGCGGCGCGGACGCGGTGATCACCTGCCTGCCCTCGCCGGCGGCCTCGACGCGGGTCGTCGAGGGTCCGGGCGGCATCCTCGAAGGCCTCGCCAGGGGCGGCACCTGGATCGAGATGAGCACCAGCGACGACGCCGAGATCCGGCGGCTGGCGGCGCACGGCGCGGCCAAGGGCATCGCCACCCTCGAGGCGCCAGTGACCGGCGGCGTGCACCGCGCGGCCGCCGGGCGCATCACCATCCTGGTCGGCGGCGACGAACCGGTGTTCGCCCGCCACCGGCCCGCGCTTCAGGCCATGGGCGGCGAGATCCTGCACATGGGGCCGTTGGGCGCCGCCTCGCTCATAAAGGTCATCACCAACATGCTGGCGTTCATCCACCTCGTGGCCGCGGGCGAGGCGCTGATGCTGGCCAGGAAGGGCGGGCTCGACCTGGCCAAGGCGTTCGCGGCGATCAAGGCCAGCTCGGGCAACAGCTTCGTCCACGAGACCGAGAGCCAGCTCGTGCTCAACGGCTCCTACAACGTCGGCTTCACCATGGACCTGGCGTGCAAGGACCTGGGTTTCGCCATCGGCTACGGCCGCAAGCTCGGCGTGCCGCTCGACCTCGCCCGGCTGACCGAGCAGACCTTCGTGCGCGGCCGCGCCCAGTACGGCGGCGGCGCGCAGTCGACCCAGATCGTCAAGCTCTTGGAGGACGCGCTAGGCGTCGATCTCCGCGCGCCCGGTTTCCCCGCCGTGCTCGGCCCCGAGCACGCCTGATCCCGCGTCTCACTCGGCTAAGTGGCCGCCGTCGGCGGTGAACGAGGCGCCGTTGACGAACCGCGCGTCGTCCGACAGCAGGAACGCGACGACGTTGGCCACGTCCTCGGGTTCGCCCAGGCGTCCCAAGGGGTGGCGGCCGACGTAGGTCGCCTCGAGCCCCGGATCGGCCGCCAAAAAGGGATCGAGCATGGGGGTGCGGATGTAGCCGGGGTGTACCGTGTTGACCCGCACGGGCAGGGCATTGCGGGCACAGTGCAGCGCGGCGGAGCGGCTGAGCAGCCAGACCCCGCCCTTGCTCGCGCAATAGGCGATCGAATCGGGGCTGCCGATGCTGGCGTTGATCGAGGCGATGTTGACGATCGCGCCCCCGGCCTTCATGCGCGCGATGGCGCATTTGGTGCCCAGGAACACGCCATCCAGGTTCACCCCCATGACGAAGTCCCAGACCTCGCGCGTGCAACGTTCGAGCGAATCGTCGACGTGAGCGACGCCGGCGGCATTGACCAGCCCGCCGAGCGCGCCGTGCCGCCGCTCCACGGCGTCGAGCGCCGTGTCCCACGCCGCTTCCTCGCGCACGTCGAGCCGCACGTAGTCGGCGCCCGCGCCGATCGCGATCGCGATCGCGCGACCCTTGGCGTCGTCCACGTCGGCGATGACGACGCCGGCACCGTCGCTGGCCAACCGGCGCGCGCACGCGGCGCCGATGCCCGACGCGCCCCCCGTCACCACCACGACCTTGCCGTTCGTGCCCATGGCCGCTCTATGCCGTCGCCGCGCCATCGACGACGCACTCGGCGCCGGTGATGAACGCGGCGTCGTCCGAACCGAGGAACGCGATCAGCGCCGCCACGTCGTCGGCCGTGCCGAACGCGCCGGCCGGCTGGAACTTGCGCCACGAGCGCTCGACGGCGGCGGGGTCGGCCTGGCCGGCGAAGTAGTTCGCGACCATCGGCGTCGCGATCACCCCCGGATGGACCGAATTGCAGCGCACTTGCGGCCGGCGCCGGGCGCCATCCAGCGCGACCGCCTTGGTCATGGCGCGCACCGCGCCCTTGCTCGCGCCGTAGGCGAGGATGTCGGGCGAGGCTTCGAGGCCCGCGACCGACGAGATGTTGACGATGGCGCCGCCGCCCGACCGCTCGATCGCCGGCGCGCCGACCCGGCAACCCAGGAACGTGCCGTAGAGGTTCACATCCATCATCCGCCGCCACGCCGCGAGCGTGGTGTCCTCGATGGTGCCCTTGTCGAGGATGCCGGCGGCGTTGACCACGACATGGAGCGCGCCGAAACGCTGCTCGGCCAGCGCCACCGCGCCGTGCCATTCGTCCTCGCGGGTCACGTCGTGGCCGAGCGTGGCGACGGCGTCGGCGCCGTCGCGCGCCACGGCGGCCAGCCCCCGTTCGGCGATGTCGGTCGCGACGACGCGGGCGCCCTCGGCGAGGAGCCGCGCGACCGTGGCGAGCCCGATGCCCGACGCCGCGCCCGTGACCAGGGCGACACGTCCCTTGAAGCGCCGTTGCCTTGCCTTCGCCACGCCGATCCCCCCGCGAGACGTCCACATTGCCGCATCGGCGCCGCGACGGGAAGGGCAGTCCCGGTTCTTTGACTCCGATGCGTGCCTCGGCGATGCTTGCGCCCGCGCCGGCGCCGGGCCGACGCCCTGGAGGGACCGACGTTCATGACAGCGGCCCAGGCGCTGCGCGCCTACTGCGATGCCTTCGCCGCGCGCGACGGGGCGCGCGTGGCGGCGCTGTTCGCGCCGGGCGCGCTCTACGAGTTTCCGCTGGTGCGCCCGCGCATGGTCGGCGATGCCGAGATCCGCGCCGGCCTTGCCCGCGCCTTCGCCGTGATGACGGGGTGCGCGATCGCTCTCGCGCGCGTACACGAATCCGGATCGACGGCGCTGGCCGAGGGGACCATGGACGTTCGGCTGGCGCGCGAGCCCGGATCGGCGTCGCTGCCCTTCGCCCTGGTCGCGGTCGCCGAAGGCCGCGGGTTGCGTCGCCTCTCGGTCTATCTCGACGCGCGGCCGTTCCGGCCGTGGTCGGACGGGCCGGTGCTCGCGCTCGACGCGACGACGTGACCGCGGCCGATCTTCTCCGCGCGTACTGCGCCGCGTTCGCCGCGCGCGACGTGGCCGCGATCGAGCGCCTGTTCGCGCAAGACGCGGTGTGCGACCTGCCGCTGCTCGATGAACGGCTGGTCGGCCGCGCGCACGTCGTCCGCGAGGTCGCGACCGCGATTCGTGGGCTGGCCGACATCCGCGTCGACCTCGGTGTCGTCACCGACGACGGCACGGTGGCCATGGCCGAGGGCGTGTTCCTCGGCGAGCTCGTCGGCCATCCGCCGGCCGTCGATGGCACGCCGCCGCGCCTCGACTTCCGCTTCGTCGCGGTCGTCGAAGCGAGCGACGGGCGGATCGCGCGGCTGTCGGAATACCTCGACACCAAGCCCTTGAAGCCGTGGCAACGCCAGCGCCTGTTCGTCCACTCGGTGCGCCGCTCGCCCTACTGGGACGGCGCGATCCGGGCCGGGGCGGCCGAGTTCATGGCGTACAACCACATGACCTTCCCCATCGTGTACGCGCGCACCATGGCCGAGGAATACGTCGCGTTGACCGAGCGCGTCACACTTTGGGACGTCGGCTGCGAAAGGCAGACGGAGCTCCGCGGCCCCGATGCACTCCGCCTCGCGGACCGGCTGGCGACGCGCGATCTTTCCAGACTCGATGTGGGCGCCTGTCGCTACACCTACGTGTGCGACCCCGAGGGGCGCATCGTCTGCGACCCCGTGGTCCTGCGGCCGTGGCCGGACGTCGTCTGGTTCTCCCACGGCATCGCGGACCTGACCCTGTGGGCGCGGGGCATCGCGTTCGGCGGCGGCTACGACGTGGCCGTGGCCGAGCCCGACGTGGCGCCGCTTCAGGTCCAGGGCCCGCGCGCGGCCGACATGCTGCGGTCTGTCGTCGAGGCTCCCGTGGACGAGCTCAAGTTCTACCGCTGTGTCGTCACCCGGGTCGCCGGCATCGACGCCGTGGTTTCCCGCACCGGCTGGAGCGGCGGGCTGGGTTTCGAGATCTTTCCGCTCACGAGCCGCCATGCCATGACCTTGTGGGATGCGCTGCTCGATGCCGGGCGGCCGCACGGGCTTCTGGTCACGGGGCCCGTGGTTCATCGCGCGGTCGAGCGCGCCGTCACCGATACGGCCTACGCGACGAATTCGGACATGAACCCGTTCGAGGCGGGTGGCGAGCGTCTGGTCGACCTCGATGCCGGCGATTTCATCGGACGCGAGGCCCTGCTGCGCGTGCGCGCCGAGGGGCCGCGACGTAAGACCGTGGGCCTGTTCATCGATGGCACGCTGCCGCGCATGGAGTGGCACTGGCCGATGATCGACGGGGCCGGCCGGCCCGGCGTCGTGCGTTGGGCCGCCCATTCCTTCGCGCTGGATCGCAGCATCGGAATCGCCCTGGTCGACGCCGCGGTCCGCGAGGGCGAACGGGTGCGGGTCGACCATCCCGGCGGCGGCGGCGGCGCCACGGTCACGACCCTGCCCTTCGTCGATGGCTGATACCAGCGGTTGCTGATCTTGACCTGTTTGTAGCTATCAGTTCCGTCGTCGCGAGGGAGCGAAGCGCCCGTGGCCATCCAGGGCAACCGCTCGTGCGCTTGCCCTGGATGGCCACGGTGGCCTGCGGCCACCTCGCCATGACGAACTGGATGTGCGCGAGCGAGCCCCAGTGTCCGCTGATACAAGAGGCCGGAACTTCACCCTCGCACGGCCCGGCCTTCCGTGGTACCCACGCGTCCCACGATCCCGCGAGCCAAACCATGTCCCGACGCCCGCCCAAGGTCGGTTTGGTCAGCCTCGGCTGCCCCAAGGCGCTGGTCGATTCCGAGCGCATCGTCACGCATCTGCGCGCCGAGGGCTACACGTTCTCGACGAGCTACGACGGCGCCGACCTGGTGCTCGTCAACACCTGCGGCTTCCTCGACAGCGCGCGGCGGGAATCGCTCGACGCCATCGGCGAGGCCCTGGCCGAGAACGGCAAGGTCGTCGTCACCGGCTGCCTCGGCGCCGAGGCGGACCTGATCCGCCGGCACCATCCCGGCGTGCTGGCGATCACCGGGCCGCACCAGTACGAGGCGGTCATCGAAGCGATTCACCGGGTGCGTCCGCCGGCCCACGATCCCAAGTTCGACCTGGTGCCCCCCGAAGGCATCCGGCTCACGCCGCGCCACTACGCCTACCTCAAGATCAGCGAGGGCTGCCATAACCGCTGCACGTTCTGCATCATCCCCAACCTGCGCGGCGATCTGGTGAGCCGCCCGGCCGCCGACGTGATGCGCGAGGCCGAGCTCCTGGTCGCCGCCGGGGTCAAGGAGCTGCTGGTCGTGTCCCAGGACACCTCGGCCTACGGGCTCGACCTGCGCCACACGCCGAGCACATGGCGGGGCAGGGACATCCGAGCCCACGTCATCGATCTGGCCGCCGCGCTGGGCGAGCTCGGCGTCTGGGTCCGGCTGCACTACGTCTACCCCTATCCGCACGTGGACGCGCTGCTGCCGCTGATGGCGGGTGGGATGGTGCTGCCGTACCTCGATATTCCCTTCCAGCACGCGAGCCCGCGCGTGCTCAAGGCGATGCGCCGCCCTGCCAACGCCGAGAAGACGCTGGCGCGCCTGGCGGCGTGGCGCGCCGTGTGCCCGGACCTGACCGTGCGCTCCACCTTCATCGTCGGCTTCCCCGGCGAGACCGAGGCCGATTTCGCCGAACTCCTCGCCTGGCTCGACGAAGCCAAGGTCGACCGCGCCGGCTGTTTCCGCTACGAGCCGGTCGCCGGCGCGGCGGCGAACGCATTGCCCGATCCGGTGCCCGAGCAGGTCAAGCAGGAGCGCTACGATCGGCTCATGCTCGCGCAACGGCGCATCAGCAAGGCGCGGCTCGCGCGCAAGGTCGGCACGGTCGTCGACGTCATCGTCGATCGCGTCGATGGCGATCGCGTCGATGGCGATGGCGTCATAGGGCGGACCAAGGGCGACGCGCCCGAGATCGACGGTGTCGTTCACCTCGACCGCGCCGAAACCTCGCGGCCCGGCGACATCGTGCGTGCGCGCATCGACCGCGCCGACGCCTACGACCTGTTCGCCCGCCTCGTGGCCGAGGACGGCGTGTCGCCGAGGCGTCTTAGGTCGCCGCCACGTCGTCGCGCGCGAGCCCCCGCGACACCATGAACTCGAGCATTCCGTCGAGCAGCGCCCGGTCGGCGATCAGGCGCGGGACCTTGTGCTGGCCGCCGAGCTGGCCGCGCGATTCGAGCCACGCGGCGAACGCGCCCGGCGCCACGGCCAGCACGCGCGGCGCGCCAAGCCCGAAGCCTCCTGCCCGGTGCGCCCGGTAGTCGTCGTTGGTGGCGGCGAGCGCCTGGTCGAGCGCGGCGGCGAAGGCGACGATCCGCGCCCCGGGCGGTTCGGGCGCGAACTCGACGACGAAGCGGTGGAAGCCCAGCTCTCCGGGCCGCTCGGGCACCACGGCGCCGACCGCGAAGTCGGCGACCTTCAGGTCCGCGGCCTCGGCGGCCTTGGCGACCGATTCCTCGACCTCCTCTGCGATCAGGTGCTCGCCGAACGCCGACAGGCTGTATGACGTGCGCCCGGTCACGACGACGCGCGGCGGGTCGCGCGTGACCAGCCGCACCGTGTCGCCGACCACGTAGCGCCACAGCCCGGCGCATGTCGTGACGACCAGGGCGTAGTCGACGTCGGTCTCGGCGTCGGCGATCCAGTGCGCCATGGGCGCGTCGGCGCCGAGCTCGGTCGTGGGCACGAACTCGAAGAACAGCCCGTTGTCGAGCACCAGGCGCATGCCTTCGCCGTCGCCCCGGTCGGCGATGGCGATGAAGCCCTCGCTCGCCGCGTAGACCTCGCGGGTTTCCGCCCGGCTGCCCGCCAGCAGCTCCGCGAAGCGCCGTCGGTACGGCGCGAAGCTGACGGCGCCGTGGACGACGAGTTCGAGCTCCGGCCAGATCGCGGCCAGGGTGGCGGCACCGGGGTTGCGGGCGAAGATGTGGTCGAACAGGATCAGCAGCCACGACGGCGTGCCGGAAACCGAGCGGATCGGCTCGCGCGGCGCCAGGCGGGATAGCGCCTCGATCTTGCGCCGCCAGTCGGGCTCGAGCGCGATGGCGCGGGGCGGGAACGACCACGGCCGCGCCCACGGGGGCGTGGTCGCCGCCGCGATGCCGCTCAAGTCGCCGCTGGCCACCCCCGGCGCCTCCGCCGTCAGCGCCGTGCTGCCGCCGAGCAGCAGGCTCTTGCCACCCAGCACGCGGCTTCGCGGCCGGTTGGTCAGATGGTGGACCAGCACGTCCACCGCCGCGCGGCGGTTCGCGCGGATCATCTCGGCGCTGCACGGGATGTACTTGGTGACGCCCGTGGTCGTGCCCGAGGTCACGGCGAAATAGGGCATCGGTCCGGGCCACGTCGCGCCGTCGAGCCGGGGAAACGACGGCTGCCAGTAGTCGCGCCAGAAGTCCTCGTAGCGCCGCAGCGGCAGCGTGCGGCGGTAATCGTCGACGGAACGCACGCGCGTGAAGTCGTGGGCGCGCCCGATCGCCGTCGCCCTGGCGCGCGCGACGAGCCCGGCCAGCACGCGCGCCTGGGTTTCCGCCGGCCGCTGCCGTCCCAACGCGCCGCGACGGTGGGCGGCGTAAAGCCCGAGCAGGGGCGTGGCGTCGAGCATCGATCTCAACCCGGCCTGAGAACCGTCTCGTGCGGATGCGCCAGGCGGGCGGCGGCGACCGTCAAGGGCAGGCGCACGAGCCGGCCCTCGCGCCACGACGCCACCTGGTCGAGCATCGTGTCGCTGCCGGGCCAGCCGTCCTGGCCGCCCAGCAGCACGAAGAAGTTGGCGTCCGGGTCGGCGCCGTCGTTGAGCCAGCGCGCGTTCGCGCCGTAGGTCACCGCGTGCTTGCCCGTCACCGGACCGTTCGCCGCCTTGGCGACCGTCTCGTCGCTGCCGGGCGAGGGCGCCTCGACCATGGGCCAGCGGCGCCCGGCGAGCGGCACGCGCCCGAGCGGATGGCGCAGGCGCAAGCGGTGAATATCGCCCCAGACCGGCGGCGTACGCCCGGACGCCCCGTTGAGCGCGCGGCGCAAGGCATCCGCCACCCGGTCCCGGCCGCTCAGGTCTTCGAGCAGGAGCCGCCGCCAACCCCACCCCGCCCGATAGGCGGCGAGGCGACGCGGACCGAGAAAGTCGCGGGCGAAGCGGCCGAGCACGAGCTCGAACGCCGCCGCGCCCCGAGATTCCGCCGTGTAGTCGCCGTCCCACCCGGCCATGGCTTTGAGTACGTTCTTGGCGCGCCGGCCCAGCCCGCCCAGCGCGGCGCCGCGGGCGACGAGCACCGCGTTGAGCGCGGCCGACGTGGCCATGTGGACGTCGCGCTGGAACGCGGCCAGGTCGTCGATCGTCAGGCGCGGCCGGCTCGCCAGCAGGCGCGCCAGGCGCTCCGCCCGGTCGGGCGGCGAGAAGAACGCGCCGATGCGGACCGGCGACGGCGGCGGGCGCTCGTTGGCCGAGACGACGAAGCCGTCGACGACCTCGGTTGGCAGCGTGTCGCTCGTGACGAAGGCATCCCAGCCCCCGGCGTTGGCGGCGGGCGTGATCGGAGCCACGGCTTCGCCGGCGGGGCGCGCCGGCAGGTGCGCCGCGGTGACGCGGGCGACGCCGCCGGCGGCCGCGAGCACGAAGGTCTGCCCGGGCACGGCGAAGCCGGCCAGGGCGCGGCGGGCCTCGGGCACGTCGCGCGCCCGGTTGAGCCCGAGCATGGCGTCGAGCTCGTCGCTCGGGCGATGTCCGACCCAGCGCAGCGCCAGCGCGCGGCCCGGCGGCGCGGGCACCAGCGGCGCGTCGGAGACGACCGGCCCGAACGGGCTCTCGCGCACGCGGATGGTCCGCGGCCGCGACCAGCGTACCCCGATCGTCTCGGTCCGTTCCGTCAGCCCGGCCGTGTCTGTCACGTCGATGAGTTCGCTCGCCAGCGCGTGCAGGTTGGTGCCGCCCCAGGCAAGCTGCCGGTTGCGGCCGATCGCGACGAACGGCAGGCCGGGCAGCATCAGGCCGGCGGCCGCGAGGCCCGGTGCCTCGAACGCGATGGCGAGCCACAGCCCCGGCAGGTGAAGCCCGAGGTGCGGGTCGGCGGCCAGCAGGGCGCCATCGCTTGCGCTGCGCCCGGCGGCGACCGCGAAGGCGTTGCTGCCGTGGCCCGCGGCACCCAGCGCGTTCGCCAACGCGTCGTTGGTTCTGGCTCCGGTCAGGCGCGGCCACAGCGTGGCGAAATCCGGGTCGGCCGCATGGCGCAGCGCCGCGAACAGCGCGAGCCAGCTCACGTCCCAACTCGCGAGCCGGCCCACGGCGAGCACATCGCCGGCGCTCCACTGCTCGCGCGCGAGCCCCAGCACGGCGAACTCGGGTGGCGGAAGCGCCCGATCGACCACGTGGTTGACCCCGGCGACGAAGCCGTCGAGCCAGGCCCGCGTCGGCCCCGCCATGGCGTCGAGCGTCGCGGGCACGGATCGCGTCAGGTCGAGCACGCGCAGGCTGTGGTCGAGCGCCACGGCCGCCGCGCCGACCATCTCGGCCAGCCTGCCCCGCGCGATGCGGCGCAGCACCTCCATCTGCGCCAGCCTCAGGTGCGCGTGGACGACCCCGATGCCGACGGCGAGGTCGCGCTCGGTTTGCGCCGCGACGTGGGGGACGTGGCGCTCGCTCCAGCGCATGACGACCGGGGCGTCGAGCGGCGCGCCGTCGAGCGGCAGATTGGCCAGGCGTTGGGCCAGGGTCAGGCGCCGGGGCGCGCCTTGGGCCAGGCAGCACGCCGCCAGCCGCAGCAGCGGCCACAACCGGGCCATCGTCCGGCCGAGCCCTCCCATGCCTCACCCTCGAAAGAAAAGGGCGGGATGCGCCGCACCCCGCCCCTGTCTTCGTGTCCCGCGCGGGCGATCAGGCCCCGGCCTTGACCTCGTCGTACATCGCCGACAGCACGGACTCGTTGCGGATCGTCGCCTGGAAAATCCCGCCCGCTATGTAGGCCTCGATCTTGTCGGGCGTTTCCAAACCGCGCCGATAAAGTTCCTCGGCGGAGAGCTCATCGAACGCGGCGAGGTTCGAGTGGCCCATGCCGAACTCGTTCAACCAGTAGACGCCCGTCTCCTTGCTCAGATAGGCGTTGAGCAGGTCGTAGGCCCGCTCCTCCTTCTCAGGCGTCACCCAGCTCGTCAAGACCAGGCCGCACGTCCACGTCATCGCGCCTTCCTTGGGATGCATGAACGTGGCGGGCACGCCCTCGTTCGACAGGTTCAGGATCGTGTCGTTCCACGAATCGGCCGCGATGAGCTCGCCCGAGGCCAGGGCCTGCTGCCAGCCCGTGCTGTCGTTGCTGTAGAAGCGCAGCAGGGGCTTCTGCCGGACCATCAGCTCCCGGCACTTGGCGACTTCCTCCTCCGTCATGTCGAACGGGTTCTTGGCGCCGGAATAGATTGCGGCGACCATCACGCCGTCGATCAGGCTGTCGATCATCGACAGGCGACCGGAGTACTTCTCGTCCCACAGGATGCCCCAGGTGTGGTTCTCCTCGCCGACGTATTCGGGCGCCAGGTCGTGGCGGAACGTCACCGAGGTCAATCCCCACCACGCGGGGATCCACATGCGCTGGCCGTTGATGACCGTGTCGGGGACCTCTTGGAGCGAGGGGATCAGCTCGCCCCAGTGGCTGAGCCGGTCGGTGTCCAGCGGCTTCAGGAACCCGCGGTCGGTCCACTTGACGACCTTGTACGAACACGGCATCGCCGCGTCCGGTTTGTAGCCGGCCACCATCTTCGCCTCGGCTTCCTCCTCGTCGCCCCAGTTCGAGAAGTTCGGCGACGAGCCGTACTTGGCGATGTACTCCTGGTGCATTTCGGGCACCTCGTAACCCGCCCAGGTGAACATCGTCAGCTCTTCGTCGGCCTTGGCGCCGCGGATCCTCCCGCTGGGCAGCATGACGGTCGCCAGGCCGACCGAGGCCATGGCCTGCTTGAACTTGCGCCGGGTCATCCGGCCGTACTTGATCTCGTCGATGAAGCGTTCGATGTCGCGCTTCGATTCCATGGGTCGCTCCCTGTACCTATGATGGCTCGCCTGGCGTCGGGTCTTCGGCCGCCTGGCTCGGCGCTCATGGTGGCCCAAGCCGGGCCGGGCCGCAAGACGCTGGTCCGCCCCTGGCGAGGGCTTTCGCCGGCCGTATAATGTGGCGGAGGAGGGCGCTTCATGGCGGCGGGGAACAGTTACGACTACATCATCGTCGGCGCGGGCTCGGCCGGCTGCGTGCTCGCCAACCGGCTTTCGGCGGACCCCTCGGTCCGGGTGCTCGTGCTCGAGGCGGGCCCCGAGGACCGCAGCTGGAAGATCCACATGCCGGCGGCGTTGGCCGAGCCCCTCAAGGGCACGAAATACAACTGGTGGTACGAGACCGAGCCTCAGGCGCGGCTGGATGGGCGCCGCATCTACTGGCCGCGCGGCCGGGTGATCGGCGGCTCGTCCTCGATCAACGGCATGGCCTACGTGCGCGGCCACGCGCTCGACTACGAGCGATGGGCGGTGGAGGGCTGCAAGGGCTGGTCCTACGCCGAGGTGTTGCCCTACTTCCGCCGCGCCCAGAGCCACGAATCCGGCGCCGACGCCTACCGTGGCGCCGACGGGCCGCTCGGCGTGCGCACCGGTTCGCTCGACAACCCGCTCTACGAGGTTTGGCGCGAGGCCGGGCGGCAGGCGGGCTACCCGATCACCCAGGACATGAACGGGCACCAGCAAGAAGGTCTGGCCCGCATGGACATGACGGTGCGCAAGGGCCGGCGGTGCAGCGCCGCCGTCGCGTACCTGCGCCCCGCCATGACGCGCCCCAACCTGCACGTCGTGGCCAAGGCCATGACCACCCGCGTCGTGTTCCAGGGCCGGCGGGCGGTCGGCGTCGAGTACGCGCGCGGGTCAACGCGCGACTTCGCGCGCGCCGAGCGCGAGGTCATCGTCGCCAGCGGCGCGATCAACGGCCCGCAGCTCCTGATGTTGTCCGGCGTCGGCGCGGCCGACGAGCTCGGCCCGCTCGGCATCCCGGTCGTTCACGATCTTCCCGGCGTGGGCAGGAACCTCCAGGACCACCTGGAATGCTACATCCAGTACGCCTGCACCCAGCCGGTGACGCTCTACCCGGCGCTCAAGCCGCTCGGGCGGCTGCGCATCGGGATCGAGTGGCTGCTGTTCAACACCGGGCTCGGCGCGACCAACCACTTCGAGGCGGGCGGTTTCGTCCGCAGCCGTGCGGGCGTCGAGCACCCGGACCTGCAGTACCATTTCTTCCCGATGGCGATCACCTACTACGGCACCCTGCCGGCGGAAGGCCACGGGTTCCAGGCCCACGTCGGGCCCATGCGCTCGCCGTCGCGCGGGTACATCCGATTGCGCTCGGCGGACCCGGGCGAGCACCCGATCATCGAGCCCGACTACATGAGCCACGAGGCGGATTGGCGCGAATTCCGCGCCGGCGTGCGGCTGACCCGCGAGATCTTCGCCCAGAAGGCGTTCGATCCCTACCGCGGCAAGGAGCTCGCGCCCGGCGCCGAGGCGCAAACCGACGCCGAGATCGACGGCTTCCTCCGCGGCCACGTCGAAAGCGCGTACCACCCCTGCGGCACCTGCAAGATGGGGACGGACCCGATGGCCGTGGTCGATCCCGAATGCCGGGTGCATGGCCTCGACGGCCTGCGCGTCGTCGATGCCTCGATCATGCCGTCGATCACGTCCGGTAACCTCAACGCGCCGACCATCATGCTGGCCGAGAAGGCGGCCGACATGATCCTCGGCGACGACCCGCTGCCACCCTCGAACGCGCCCTACTGGGTCCACCCGGACTGGCGGACCAAGCAGAGGTGACGGTCCGTTCGTAGGGGCGGGTCTACGACCCGCCCGCAAACTCGGGGCCGTCATCGCGAGGACGCGTCCTTCCTTCGCCCGCCGAAGCGTAAAGCCGCCGCAACGGTAGGTGAAGGCGGGCTTCGCGAAGGCGGGAGCGTCCGTGGCGATCCAGGGC
>CAZGYG010000057.1:0-19319 GCA_964530335.1 uncultured Rhodospirillaceae bacterium
CTGTATCCGACGTTCCGCGAAGGCCTGGCCGCCCTCGCCGCCACGGGTTGACTAGAGCAACATCCGGTCAATTGGAACCGGGATGGTTCCAATTGATCGGATAAAGTTGCTCTAGCAGGGTGCTGAAAAACCCCCGACGGTGTCATTGCGAGGAGGCCGAAGGCCGACGCGGCAATCCAGAATCGCGCGCAATTCCGCCATTGCCCTGGATCGCCACGCCGCCTGCGGCGGCTCGCGATGACGATGATGGGGGTTTTTCCGCAGCCTGCTAGATCCAACGGTATAGAGCAGCTTTACCCGATCGGTGGATCGCCGCAGGCGATTCGATCGGGTGCTGCTCTATTTCGCGATCGACTCGACTGCCTGGATGAGTCGCCGAAGGTCCTCGTCCCGCGACAGCCGGTGGTCGCCGTCCTTGACCAGCGTGACCACGACGTCGGTCGACTGCAGGCGCTCGGCCAGGCGCAGGGCCGTCCGCCAAGGTACGTCCGGGTCGGCCATGCCGTGCAGGAGCCGCACCGGACAGCGGATGGGGATGGGGGCGCCCAGCACGAGCCGGCGGCGGCCGTCCTCGATCAGGGCACGGGTGATGACGTAGGGCGCCTCGCCGTAGGCGCTGGGCTCCTCGATCCGCTCGTCGCCCATCAGGCGCGCACGCTTCACCGCGTCCCACCGGGCCCACATCAGATCCTCGGTGAAGTCGGGCGCCGCCGCGACGCCGACGAGCCCAGCGACCCGTTCGGGCCGCGCCAGCGCCACGAGCAGCATGATCCAGCCGCCCATGCTGGACCCGACCAGGACCTGCGGCCCTTCGGTCAGGCGATCGAGCGCGGCAAGCGCATCGTCGGTCCACCGTCCGATCGTGCCGTCGCTGAACGCGCCGCTCGACGCGCCGTGGCCGCGGTAGTCGAAGCGGACGAACGCACGGCCTTGTTCGCGGCAGCGCGCATCGAGCGCGAGCGCCTTGGTGCCGGTCATGTCCGACATGAAGCCGCCGAGGAACACGACGCCCGGCCCCCGACCGGCGCGACGGCAATAGGCGAGGCGCTGGCCGCCGGGCAGCTCCAGCATGTCGGGAACGGCCGGAGCGGGCGTGGTCGGCGCCGTGGCCATCGGCTATGCTCGGCATATGACTGTTGCGTTCGACCGTAGCACCCGCGTCGCGGACCCCCAAGCCGACGTGTCGGTGTTGCAGGTCCTGCCGGCGCTCGACCTGGGCGGGACGGAGCGGGGCGCGGTCGATGTCGCCAAGGCGCTCGTTCGCGCCGGCTGCCGCGCCGCGGTCGCCTCGTCCGGCGGGCGGATGGTGCGCGAGCTCGAGCGTGCCGGCGCAAGCCATATCGAGCTGCCGCTGAACCGGCGCGACCCGTTCACCATCCAGGCGAACGTCCGCCGGCTCGCGCGCGCGATCGAGGGGTTCGATCTGGTCCACGCCCGCTCGCGCGCGCCGGCGTGGTCGGCAAGGGCGGCCGCCCGGCGCACGGGTCGGCCGTTCGTCACGACCTTCCACGGCGTCTACGGCGCGGGCACGGCGCTCAAGCGCGCCTACAACGCCATCATGGCGAAGGGCGACCGGGTAATCGCCGGCTCGGCCTACGTCGCCGATCATCTTCGTCGCCGTTATCGCGTCGACGAGGCACGGCTGCGCGTCATACCGCGCGGCATCGACACCGCCCTGTTCGATCCGGCGCGCATGAACGCCGAACGCCTGATCACCCTGGCGCGGCGCTGGTCGCTGCCCGACGGCGCGCCGGTCGTCATGCTGCCCGGCCGGCTCGCCCGCTGGAAGGGGCATGTCCTGTTGATCGACGCGCTCGCCCGGCTCGACCGGGACGACATTGTGCTGGTGCTGGTCGGGCTCACGGGCCGTCACGACGCCTACCGGCGCGAGATCGAGCGGCGCGCGCTGGCGGCCGGGCTGGGCGGGAGGATTCGGCTGATCGAGCACTGCCCTGACATGCCGGCCGCTTACATGCTGGCCGACGTTGTCGTCTCCGCCTCGACCGAGCCCGAGGCGTTCGGCCGCGTCGCGGTCGAGGCGCAAGCCATGGGCCGGCCGGTCGTCGCGTCGAACCTCGGCGCGGCGGCGGAAACCGTGGCGGCCGGTGACACCGGCTGGCTGGTGCCACCCGGCGATGGCGCGGCGCTGGGCGCGGCCGTGGACGTGGCGCTGAGTCTCGACGCCGCGGCCAGGGCCGCGCTCGCCCGGCGCGCGCGCGAGCGGGTGCTGCGCCTGTTCACGACCGAGCTCATGTGTGCGCGCACGCTCGAGCTCTACCGCGAGTTGCTCGACGAACGGCGCGTGGCCCGACGGCTCGCCGCCGGGTCATGACGGGTGGGGACGCGCCGCATCCTGGTCATCAAGCTCGGCGCGCTCGGCGACATCGTCCTGGCCTTGGGTCCGATGGCGGCGATCCGGCGTCATCACGCCGCCGATCACGTCACGCTGCTGACCACGGCGCCCTACGCCGCGTTTCTGGGCGCCGCGCCCTGCGCCGACGAGGTCTGGGTCGACGAGCGGCCGCGACCCTGGCGCCCCGATCGGGTGGTGGCGCTGGCGCGGCGCCTGCGCGCCGGCCGGTTCGAGCGGGTCTACGACCTGCAGACCTCCGATCGCACCGCGTGGTACCGGCGCCTGTTCCCCCATCCGGCGCCGGAATGGTCGGGGCATGCGCGCGGCGCATCCCACCGCCATGACGACCCGGCGCGCTCCCGCATGCACACGGTCGAGCGTCACCAGGCGCAGCTTGCCATCGCTGGGATCGCGGCGGTGCCGGCGGCCGACCTGTCCTGGGCCACCGCGGACCTCGCCCGCTTCGCTCTGCCGAGGCGTTACGCCGTGCTGGCGCCCGGCGCCGCGCCGCACCGGCCGGAGAAGCGCTGGCCGGCCGAGCGCTTCGCCGCCCTGGCCCGCTGGCTGGCCGGGCAGGGCTGCGCGCCGGTCCTGGTCGGAACGGCGGGGGAGGCCGTGACGCTCGGGGCGGTCGCCGCGGCGTGCCCCGACGCGATCGATCTCGGCGGGCGCACCAGCCTGGTCGAGCTCGCGGCGCTTTGCCGCGGCGCCGCGCTGGCGGTCGGCAACGACAGCGGCCCCATGCACGTCGCCGCGGCCGTCGGCTGCCCCACCTTCGTGCTGTTCTCCGCGGCCTCGGACCCGGCGCGGACCGCACCCCGCGGGCCGCACGTGCGCGTGCTGCGCACGCCCCGCCTCGACGACCTCGAGCTCGACGCCGTGCGCCAGGCCGTCGCGCCGTGCCTCGGCCGATGTCCTTGACTTGACGCCGATTCGCCCTACTTTGCCCGCCTCTTTGACCCGCCGTTAACCAACCCGACGCCACAAAGGGCGCCATGGCCGCCGAACTACGTTCCCCTGTCGCCATCACCCTGCCCGACGGCAGCGTGCGCGCGTTCGACTCGCCGGTCACGGCCGCCGACGTGGCGCGCGCGATCGGGCCCGGGCTGGCCAAGGCCGCGCTGGTCGCCCGGGTCAACGGCGAACTCTGGGACCTGACCCGACCGATCGAGCAGGACGCGCGCCTCGCGATCGTCACGCTCAAGGACCAGGACGCCCTCGAGCTGGTCCGCCACGACGCCGCGCACGTGCTGGCCGAGGCCGCCAAGGAGCTCTATCCCGACGTCCAGGTCACCATCGGCCCGGTCATCCAGGACGGCTTCTACTACGACTTCGCCCGCGCGACGCCGTTCACGCCCGACGACCTGGCGGCGCTCGAAGCGCGCATGCGCGAGATCGTCGCGCGTGACGAGCCGGTGCGGCGCGAGGTCTGGCCGCGCGACAAGGCGATCGCGTTCTTCGAGGGCATCGGCGAACGCTACAAGGCCGAGATCGTCCGCGACCTGCCCGAGGACGAGGACATCCGCATTTACAGCCAGGGCAAGTTCGTCGACTTGTGCCGCGGCCCGCACCTGGCCTCCACCGGCAAGCTTCCGCTCGCCTTCAAGCTGATGAAGGTGGCGGGCGCCTACTGGCGCGGCGATTCGCGCAACCCGATGCTCCAGCGCGTCTACGGCACCGCCTGGCGCACCGAGGCGGAACTGACCGAATACGTTCACAGGCTCGAAGAGGCGGAGCGGCGCGACCACCGCAAGCTCGGGCGCGAGATGGCGCTGTTCCACATCCAGGAGGAAGCCGTCGGCGCGGTGTTCTGGCACCCGAAGGGCTGGACGCTCTACCGCACCGCCGTCGAGCATGTGCGCCGGCGCCTCCAGGCGGACGGCTACGTCGAGGTCAACACGCCCATGCTGGTCGACCGCGCGCTGTGGGAGGCCTCGGGCCATTGGGAGAAGTTCCGCGAGCACATGTTCACGACCGAGGCGGAGGAGCGTTCGCTCGCCCTCAAGCCGATGAACTGTCCGTGCCACGTGCAGATCTTCAAGCAGGGCATCAAGAGCTACCGCGACCTGCCGATCCGCATGGCCGAGTTCGGCTCGTGCCACCGCTTCGAGCCGTCGGGCGCGCTGCACGGCATCATGCGCGTGCGGGCGTTTGTCCAGGACGATGCGCACATCTTCTGCACCGAGGACCAGATCACCGACGAGTCGATCCGCTTCTGCCGGCTGTTGCGCCAGATCTACGCCGATTTCGGCTTCGAGCAGATCGAGGTCGGTCTGGCGGACCGGCCGCCGGTGCGGGCCGGCGACGATGCGGTGTGGGACAAGGCCGAGGCCAGGCTCGCCCAGGCGGTCAAGGCCGCTGGCCTGGAGCACACGCTGAATCCCGGCCAAGGCGCGTTCTACGGGCCAAAGCTGGAATTCAACCTCAAGGACGCGATCGGCCGCACCTGGCAGTGCGGCACGTTGCAGCTCGATTTCGTGCTGCCCGAGCGGCTCGACGCGGTCTACATCGGCGCCGACGGCAAGGAACACCGCCCGGTCATGCTGCACCGGGCGATTCTCGGCTCGCTCGAGCGCTTCCTCGGCATTTTGATCGAGAACTACGCGGGCCGATTGCCGTTGTGGCTCGCGCCCGTCCAGGGCGTCGTCGCCACTATCACCAACGACAGCGACGGCTACGCCGCCGAGGTCCACGGCGCGCTCGCGGCCGCGGGCCTGCGCGTCGAGCTCGACACCGGCGCGGACAAGATCGGCTACAAGGTGCGCCACCATACGCTCGCCAAGGTGCCGTGGCTGCTGGCGGTGGGCCGGCGCGAATCCGAGGCGCGCACAGTCGCGCTGCGCCGGCTCGGCTCCGACGACAAGCAGGAAGTCCTTGCGCTCGATCAGGCCGTGACTAGACTTTCCGCCGCGGCGCGCCCGCCGGCCTAGGGCCCGGCCGGGCGTGCCATCGTGCCCCTTGGGGCGTCCCACACAGGAGGATTGTTCATAGCTCGCTTCCAGAACGGACCCGCACCCGCCCGCGACGGGCCGCGCGTCAACGAACAGATCGGCGCCTTCAATGTGCGCCTGATCGATCATCGCGGCGAACAAGTCGGCATAGTTCCCCGCACCCAGGCCCTGCAGATGGCCAGTGACCTTGGGCTCGATCTGGTCGAGATCTCGCCCAGCGCCGACCCGCCCGTGTGCAAGATCCTCGACTACGGCAAGTTCAAGTACGAGGCGCAGAAGAAGGCCGCCGAGGCGCGCAAGCGCCAGAAGACCATCGACGTCAAGGAAATCAAGATGCGCCCGGCGATCAACGACCACGACTACGACGTGAAGATGCGCGCGGTGCGCCGGTTCCTCGAGGAGGGCGACAAGGTCAAGGTCACCCTGCGCTTCCGCGGCCGCGAGCTGGCCCACCAGGAGCTCGGCCACAAGGTGCTCGACCGGGTCCGTCAGGACGTGGCCGACAGCACCAAGGTCGAGCAGGAACCGCGCATGGAAGGCCGCCAGCTCGTCATGGTCATCGCCCCGAAGTAGCGCCGTGACGACGGTTTCGCCGGGTTACCCGCTCGACGGCGGCTGCGCGTGCCGCGCGGTGCGCTATCGGATGACCGGGCCGCCGCTGTTCGTCAACTGCTGCCACTGCCGCTGGTGCCAGCGCGAATCCGGCGCGGCCTTCGCCCTCAACGCCATGATCGAGGCCGACCGCGTGGTGCTGCTCAACGGCGTGCCCGAGGTCGTGATGACGCCGAGCCTGAGCGGCAAGGGCCAGAAGATCAGCCGTTGCCCGGTGTGCAAGGTCGCGCTGTGGAGCAACTACGCCGGTGCGGGCGACGCCATGCGTTTCGTGCGCGTCGGCACCCTCGACGACCCCGACCGGCTGCCGCCCGACATCCACATCTACACGTCGTCCAAGCAGCCGTGGGTGGTGCTGCCGCCGGGCACGCCCGCGGTGCCGGAATACTACAAGGCCGCCGAGTATTGGCCCCCCGAGAGCCTAGCGCGCTGGCGCGCGGCGCGCGGCTGAGGCTCAAGCCGAAAGCGCCGGCCGGACAGGCGCTTGAGCGGCGCTCCGGCGCTTGCAATCGGCGCCCTCCACGGCTATAAACCCGCCTTCCCGCGCCGGGCGCGGGACCAATCCAGCGGTCGTCATGCCTAAGCTCAAGTCCAAGAGCGGCGCCAAGAAGCGCTTCACGTTCACCGGCACCGGCAAGATCAAGCGCCACAGCGCCGGCAAGCGCCACAACATGCGCAAGCGCACCCCGCGCATGATCCGCCAGTCGCGCGGCTCGACGCTGCTCGACGCGGCGGAAGTCAAGCGGGTGCATCGGTTCCTTCCCTACGGTTGATCGGCGGAGCCCATGTCACGGGTCAAGCGCGGCGTCACGGGTCACGCCCGGCACAAGAAGGTTCTCAAGCTCGCCAAGGGCTATCGCGGGCGCGCGAGCAAGGTCTTTCGCGTCGCGCTCGAGCGTGTCGAGCACGGCCTGCAATACGCCTACCGCGACCGGCGCGTCAAAAAGCGCACGTTCCGCGGCCTGTGGATCCAGCGCATCAACGCCGGCGCCCGCAGCCAAGGCTTGACCTATTCGGAACTCATGTGCGGAATCCGGCGCGCCGGCATCGTGATCGACCGCAAGGTGCTGGCCGACCTGGCCACGCGCGAGCCCGAGGCCTTCAGGTCGGTGGTCGACCAGGCGCGCGGGGCGCTTGGATCGGCCGGCTGAGGCACGTCGCCGCAAGCCATTGTGCAAGGCCCCGCTCGGGGCCTTTCGTTTTTTCGGCCTCCGCGTGAGTTCGATCCGCCGCAACCGAGAGTACCGCGTGCCATGACCGAATCGCTCGAATCCTTGCAGGGCCGGCTGCTCGCCCAGATCGCGGCGGCCGCGACCCCCGAAGCGCTCGATCAGGTGCGCGTCGCGGCGCTCGGGCGCAAGGGCGCCGTCACCGACTTGATGAAGGGCCTGGGCGCGCTCGCGCCCGAGGCGCGCCGCGCCGAGGGCCAGCGGCTCAACGCCCTCAAGGACACGCTCGCCGAGGCCATCGCCGGCCGGCAGAGGGTGCTCGACGCGGCGGCGATCGACGCGCGCCTCGCCGCTGAACGACTCGACGTGACCCTGCCCGTGCGGCCCGAGCACGAAGGGCGCATTCACCCGGTGAGCCAGGTCACCGACGAGCTCGTCGCCGTGTTCGCCGAGATGGGCTTCACGATCGCCGAGGGCCCCGACATCGAGGACGATTTCCACAATTTCGCGGCGCTCAACATCCCGCCCGAGCATCCGGCCCGCCAGGAGCACGACACGTTCTATTTCGACCCGCGCCCCGACGGCTCGCGCCTGGTTCTGCGCACCCACACCTCGCCCGTGCAGATCCGCCACATGATAACGCACAAGCCGCCGTTCCGGGTCATCGCGCCGGGCCGCACCTACCGCTGCGATTCGGACATGACCCACACACCCATGTTCCACCAGGTCGAGGGGCTGGTGATCGGCCGGGACATCCACATGGGGCATTTGAAGGGCTGCCTGCGCGACTTCTGCCAGGCGTTCTTCGAGGTCGCGGACCTGGCCATGCGTTTCCGCCCCAGCTACTTCCCGTTCACCTCGCCCTCGGCCGAGGTCGACATCGGCTGTTCCCGCGCCGGCGGCCAGCTTCGCATCGGCGCCGGCGAGGACTGGCTCGAGATCCTGGGCTGCGGCATGGTTCACCCGAAGGTGCTGAGCACGGCCGGGGTCGATCCGGAACGCTGGCAGGGCTTCGCCTTCGGCATGGGCATCGACCGCATCGCCATGCTCAAGTACGGCATCCCGGACCTGCGCGGATTCTTCGACGCGGACGTGCGCTGGATCGACCACTACGGCTTCGCGCCACTCGACGTGCCGACGCTGTTCGGCGGGCTGTCGCGATGAAGTTGACCGAATCCTGGCTGCGCCGCCACCTGGCGACCGACGCGCCGCTCGCCGCCATCGCTGAACGACTGGTCGCGCTCGGCCACGAGGTCGAGGCGATCGTCGACCGGGCCGCCGACCTCAGGCCCTTCACCGTCGCCTACGTCATCGAGGCGAAGCCGCATCCCAACGCCGACCGGCTCACGCTCTGCCGGGTCGCAACCGGCACGGGCGAGGTCGAGGTGGTGTGCGGTGCGCCCAACGCGCGCACCGGCATGAAGGGCGTGTTCGCGCCGGTCGGCACCACCATCCCCGGCACCGGCGTCAAGCTGAAACCGACAGTCATCCGCGGCGTCGCGAGCCACGGCATGTTGTGCTCGGAGCGCGAGATGGGGCTCGGCCAGGACCACGACGGCATCATCGAGTTGCCCGACGACGCCGAGGTCGGCCAGCCGTTCGCCAAAGTGCTCGGTCTCGACGATCCCATGCTCGACGTGAAGATCACGGCGGATCGCGGCGATTGCCTGGGCGTGCGCGGGCTGGCGCGCGATGTCGCCGCCTCGGGGCTCGGCCGCCTCGTGCCGTTCGCGCCCAGCCCGATACCCGGGGGTTTCCCCTGCCCGGTCGGCGTGCGCCTGCTGCCCGAGGTGCTGCCCGACGCCTGCCCGCTGTTCGTCGGTCGCCTGGTCAGGGGCGTGCGCAACGGCCCGAGCCCGCGCTGGCTCCGGGACAAGCTCCTCGCCGTCGGCCTGCGCCCGATCTCCGCCCTGGTCGACATCACGAACTGGATGACGCTCGACCTCTGCCGCCCGGTCCACGCCTACGACGCGGGCAAGCTCGCGGGCGGCATCCACGTGCGCCTGGGGCGCGCGGGCGAAAGCTTCGCCGCGCTCAACGGCAAGACCTACGCGGTCGACGACGCCATGACCGCGATCGCCGACGACTCCGGGGTGCTCGGGCTTGGCGGCGTCATGGGTGGCCAATCGACCGGCTGCGGCGACGCCACGACCGACGTGTTCGTCGAGATCGCCCTGTTCGACCCGGTGCGCACCGCCGCCACCGGGCGCCGGCTCGGCATCGCGAGCGACGCGCGCCACCGCTTCGAGCGCGGCATAGATCCCGGCTTCGCCGTCCCCGGCACCGAGGAGACGACGCGTTTGATCCTCGAGCTGTGCGGCGGCGAGCCCAGCGAGCTCGTCATCGCCGGCGACGCGGCGGTGACGCCCCGGGTGGTCGAGGTCAGGCCCCGGCGCATCCGCTCGTTCGGCGGCCTGGACGTGGACGAGACAGAGGCGCGCGCGCGCCTGGTCGCGCTGGATTGCGCCGTCGCCGACGGGCACGACGCATGGCGCGTCACCGTGCCGACCTGGCGCCACGACCTGGAGATCGAGGCGGACCTGATCGAGGAGGTGCTGCGGCTCGGCGGCTTCGACGCCATCCCGGCGGTGTCGCTGCCGCGCGACGGCGCGCTGACGCGCCCGATCCTGACGCTTTCCCAGAGCCGGGCCCGCTGGGCCAAGCGCGCGTTGGCCGCGCGCGGGCTCCACGAAGCGGTCACCTGGTCGTTCCTGCCCGCCGCCCACGCCCGGCTGTTCAGCGCCGGCGGAACGCCCAGTGCGGAGCTCCGCCTCGCCAACCCGATCTCGGCCGAGCTCGACTGGATGCGGCCCTCGATCCTGCCCAACCTGATCGCCGCCGCCGGCCGCAACCGCGATCGCGGCGCGGCCGACCCCGCGTTGTTCGAGGTCGGCCCGACCTACACGAGCGCGACGGACCAGGGGCACGTGGCCGGCGCGGTGCGCTGCGGCATGTCCGGCCCGCGCCACTGGGCCACGCCGCCGCGCCCCGTCGATGCGCTGGACGCCAAGGCGGACGCGCTCGCCGTGCTCGCCGAATGCGGCATCGCGGCGGCGAGCGTGCAGACCGACCGGGTCGGCCCCGCGTGGTATCACCCGGGGCGCTCGGGCGCGCTCCGGCTCGGCCCGACGGTCGTCGCCACGTTCGGCGAAATTCATCCCGGCGCGCTGGCGGGGCTCGACGTGGCCGGGCCGGTGGTCGGCTGCGAGGTGCGCCTGGACCACCTGCCCGCGCCCAAGGCCAAGCCCGGGCGCGCCCGGCCGCCGCTGGCCGCGCCGCCGTTCCAGCCGGTCGAGCGCGACTTCGCCTTCGTCGTCGATGACACGGTCGCGGCCGAGACGATCGTCAAGGCCGTGCGCGGCGCCGACCGCCAGCTCGTGGCCGAGGTCGCCGTGTTCGATCTCTACCGCGGAAAGGAGCTGCCCGACGGCAAAGTCTCGGTAGCCGTCAGCGTGACGCTCCAGCCGCGCACGGCGACGCTGACCGATGCCGAGATCGAGGCCATCGCGGCCAAGATTGTCGCCGCGGTGACGAAGGCCACCGGCGCGACGCTCAGGACCTGAACGTGCGCGCGCTTCGCACCCGACCCCCGCCATGACCCCGCTTGCGCGCATCCGCAACGTCGCGATCATCGCCCACATCGACCACGGCAAGTCGACGCTCGCCGACCGGCTGATCGAGCGGTGCGGCGGGCTGGAGGCGCGCGAGATGCGCAGCCAGGTGCTCGATTCCATGGACATCGAGCGCGAGCGCGGCATCACCATCAAGGCGCAGACCGTGCGGCTTGCCTACACCGCCGGCGACGACGAGACGTACCAGATCAACCTGATGGACACGCCGGGCCACGTCGACTTCGCCTACGAGGTCAGCCGCAGCCTGGCGGCGTGCGAGGGCTCGATCCTGGTGGTCGACGCGACCCAGGGCGTCGAGGCGCAGACGCTGGCCAACGCCTACCAGGCGATCGGCGCGGGCCACGAGATCGTCCCCGTCATCAACAAGATCGACCTGACCGCCGCCGACATTCCCGGCACCAAGGCGCAGATCGAGGACGTCGTCGGGCTCGCGGCCGGCGACGCGGTGCTGGTCTCGGCCAAGACCGGCGCGAACATCGACGGGCTGTTGCAGGCGGTGATCGACCGGCTGCCGGCGCCCAAGGGCGACGCGGAGGCGCCCTTGAAGGCCCTGCTCGTTGATAGCTGGTACGACTCGTACCTCGGCGTCGTGATCCTGGTGCGCGTGTTCGACGGGCGCATCGTCAAGGGCTTGCGCGTGCGCCTGATGGCGACCGACGCGATCCACGAGATCGAGCGGGTCGGCGTGTTCACGCCCAAGGCGACGGTCGTCGATGCGCTGGGGCCCGGCGAGGTCGGCTTCATCAACGCCGGCATCAAGGCGGTGGCCGAATGCCGGGTCGGCGACACCATCACCGAGGACCGGAGACCCGCGACAGTGCCGCTGCCCGGGTTCAAGCCGAGCCAACCGGTCGTCTTCTGCGGGCTATACCCGACCGACGCCGCCGACTTCGCGGACCTGCGCGAGAGCCTGGCGAAGCTCCGGCTGAACGACGCGAGCTTCCACTACGAACCGGAGACCTCGGTCGCGCTCGGGCTCGGGTTCCGCTGCGGCTTCCTCGGGCTCCTGCACCTCGAGATCGTGCAGGAGCGGCTGGAACGCGAGTTCGACCTGGACCTGGTGGCGACCGCGCCCAGCGTGATCTACCGCGTGGCCGGGCGCGACGAGACGCGCGAGGTCCACAACCCGGCCGATATGCCAGACCCGAACGCGATCCAGCGCATCGACGAACCGTGGATCCGCGCGACGATCCTGGTGCCCGACAGCTATCTCGGCGGCGTGCTCAGCCTGTGCCAGGAGAAGCGCGGCGCGCAGATCGACCTGACGCACACCGGCGAACGGGCCATGGCCGTCTACCGCCTGCCCCTTGCCGAGGTGGTCTACGACTTCTACGACCGGCTGAAATCGGTCAGCCGCGGCTACGCGAGCTTCGACTACCAGATGGATGGCTACGTGGAAGCCGACGTGGTCAAGCTCGCCATCCTGATCAACGGCGAGCCGGTCGACGCGCTGGCGCAGATCGTCCACCGCGGCCGCGCCGAGGGCCGGGGCCGGGCGCTGTGCCTGCGCCTGAAGGAGCTGATCCCGCGCCAGCTCTTCAAGATCGCGATCCAGGCGGCGATCGGCGGGCGGATCATCGCGCGCGAGACGGTGAACGCGCTCCGCAAGGACGTGCTGGCCAAGTGCTACGGCGGCGACGTCTCCCGCAAGCGCAAGCTCTTGGACAAGCAGAAAAAGGGCAAGAAGCGCATGCGCGCCGTCGGCAACGTCGAGATTCCCCAGGAAGCGTTCCTGGCCGCGCTCAAGACGGAGGACCGGTAGCGGCGCGTCACAACCAGCGCCGGGCCGACGACCGGCGCCGGCGGCCCCGGCACAGGCCGAAGGCGAGCGCGCCGGGAACCAGCAGCAAGATCCACAACGACAGATTGAGCGCGGGCAGGCCGATGGCGAGCCAGAGATCGGGCGAGACCTTGTTCTCGATCAGGCTGCCGAGGCCGATCAGGCTGTTGGCGTGGACCGACGACCACGCCTCGCCCAGCGAGTAGACGGCCCAGCGGCCCGCGCCGATCGAGCGCGTCGCCTCGACGCCCCCCGCCACGAGGGCGCCAGCGCACAGCAGCACACCGAGGATCCGACAGGCCTTCATGGAGCGATCGCGCGTTCCCCGGCGCCAGCTTAGCCCAGCGCGCCTTGCTTGGTCACACCGTGAATGGGGCCCGACTGTCAGGGGCCGGCGAACACGGCGGCGAGAAACCGGCCCATGTCGAGGTTGGACCGGGCGCGCACCGCGTCGTCGCGGCCGATGAGGAAACCGTCGCTGTCCGAGCACAGCCCCAGGATCACCCGGCGGAACAGGCCGTTGCTCATGGGCAGGTAGGTCAACGCGTCGCGCGCGGTGCCATCGCGCTCGACCTCGAGCCGGCAGCCGGCCAGGCTGCGACCGATCGGACGTTCGCTGTCGAAACGGCCGTCCCACTGGTGGACCGCCTCGGGGTAGACGACGGTCTCGACCCGCCCGCCGCCGGCGTCGATCTGGCCCGCGACCTCGACGCAGCGCTCGGGGTCCACGCTCACGTCGCGGCCGCCGTAGAGCATGAGCAGCGGCGCGCCGGTCGCGCGCGCGTCCTCGAACGTCGCCAGGCACGGGGCGTAGAACGCCACGTGGGCGGCGAACCGGCGGCCGTCGGGCGCGTAGAGTTCCGCCACCTGCTCGAACGCGGCGAAGGTGGCGACCATGCCGCCGTACGAGAACCCGACCAGCGCCACGCGCCGGGCGTCGATCTCGGGCCGCTGGGCCAGAGTATCGAGCGCGGCGAAGGCGTCGGCCAGGAACATCGCCTCGGTGATGGCCAGCAGCCGGCCGATGAAGTCGTCGGCCCGGTCGCGGCGCGCCCCGAACACGTCGACCACGAACGCGGCGACACCCATGGCCGCGAACTGGCGGGCGTAGGTCATCTCGCGCGCCTCCAGCACGCCCGAGGCGCCGTGCAGCAGGACGACCGCGGGGACCGGCTCGGCCGCGGACGCGCCCGGCGGCAGCACCAGATAGGCTTGCGCCTGGGTCGGCGGGTCGGCGTACCGCCCGCCAGCAACGTCGCCGAGATCGAACGGGCTGTGGCTCGGGAACGTCACGTCCTCGATGGTGAATGCGGCGACCGCCTCGGCATCTGGCCACGACGAAGTAAGCTCGTAGGCGCCGGCGGGGTCGCACGCGAGCGCCAGCGCCACAGCGAACCCGAGCCCGCTCGACCTCATGCCGCCTCCACCCCCGCCGCCTCGCCTTGACACTCGCAAGCTCCGCCCAATTATAGTGCCCGCCCGCGCGCGATCGGAGGGATGGCCGAGCGGTTCAAGGCGCACGCCTGGAAAGTGTGTTCACCGAAAGGTGTCGCGGGTTCGAATCCCGCTCCCTCCGCCACCCTACGCCTTCGGCTTTGGGTGGCAGGCCATCCTTGTGGCCTGACAACCGAAGGCGCTTAGGCGTAGGAGTGTCCCCCGAAGCTCCGCAGGAGCGTAGGGGGACTGTAGCCGTGTGGTACGTCTACTTTCTTCAGTTGGACAACGGCGACATTTATGTCGGATCGACGAATGATCTGCGGCGCCGTTTCGACTCCCATGCGCGTGGCGAAGTCGCGTCGACCAAGCCTCATCTACCCATCGCTTTGAAATCCTACGTGGCCGTAAGGACTGCGAAGATCGCACGTAACCTCGAACGCTATCTCAAGTCAGGCTCGGGCAAGGCGTTCGCCAATAAGCGGCTGTGGTAACAGAGGGGCCTTCCGTGCCGAGGCTCACCGTCAGTCGCTCGCCGTGGCGCGGAGCCCCCACGCCCGCGCCGGCTTGTCGTGCTCCGGGCCGAGTCGTGCTCAAGAAATTGATTGGACACTCATTCAATTTATCGCTATTATACGTTTTGAATTAGACATATAGGTGTCCTATGAACGCAGGAGTTCCTGCGAAGTCCGGGCTCGCCGCAAGGCTGGAGCCGCGCGACGCGCGCGAGGACACCCGGCGCCAGCAGTTGATCGAGGCCACCGTCGCGGTCATCGGCAAGCGCGGCTACGCGCGCACCACGCTCGCCCACGTGACCGACCACGCGAAGCTCAGCCGCGGCATCGCCAACTTCTACTTCAAGAGCAAGGAGGCGTTGTTGCTGGCCGCGCTCGAGCATTTGACCCGCGAGTACGCGGGGGTCTGGCGCAAGGCGCTCGCCGAGGCGGGTCCGACGGCCGCCGCCAGGATCGATGCGCTGATCGCGGCCGAGTTCGGCCCCAAGGTCTGCCGGCGCGACCGCGTCGCGGCGTGGTTCGCGTTCTATGGCGAGGCGCGGGCCCGGCGGGCCTACGCGCGCGTCTACAACGCCGTCGAGGAGGACTATTACCGCGAGCTCATCGGCCTGATCGGCGCGCTCGCCAGCGAGGCGGGCCGCGACGAGGGCGCGGAGCCGATCGCGCTCGGGCTCTCCGCCATGATGAGCGGGTTCCTGCAGGACTACCTGATGGAACCCGAGGGGTTCGACCGCGAGACCGCGCGGGCGGCGTGCCGCGCGTACCTCGCCAGCATCTTTCCCGGGGCGTATCCGGGAGCGGACGCCGACACGCCCGTTCGCCCGGTGCGCGTGCGCCCCCGATCGCCCGAAGCCGTGGCGCCGGCCCGGAACGCCGCCACGGAAACCCTGCCGGCGTGGACCTACCGCGACGCCGAGTTCCACGCGCTGGAACGCGAGCACATCTTCAAGCGCACCTGGCAGCTCGTCGGTCACGTCTCCGAGATGCCCGAGCCCGGCGACTACGCCAGCCTGACCGTGGCCGGGGAACGCGCGTTCGTCATCCGCGACGAAGCCGGGTCGCTCGGCGCCTTCGTCAACACCTGCCGGCATCGAGCGGCGGCGGTCGCGCCCGAGGACCGTGGCCATTGCCCGCGCGCGATCGTCTGCCCGTACCACGGCTGGACGTACGGCCTCGATGGCCGTCTCAAGGCGGTGCCCGCGAACGCGTCCTTCCCGGAACTCGACCCCACTGCCTACGGGCTGGTGCCGCTGGAACACGAGGTCTGGCACGGCTGGGTGTTCGTCCGCTTCGCCGGCGACGGCCCGTCGGTCGCGACCATGATGGCGCCCTACGAGGCCGAGATCGCGCCCTACCGCATGGCCGACATGGTGCCCGACATGAAGGACGTCTGGACGGACACCACCGACGCCGACTGGAAGAACGTGATGGACAACTTCCTCGAGGGCTATCACATCCCCCTCGGCCACCCGGGCCTGCAGCGCCTGTTCGGCGGCAGCTACGAGGTTTCGACCGAGGACCACGGGGTCGCGCGCGCGACCTCGACCCTGCGCCCCACGCCCTCGGCGGTATGGAGCGAGCGCGCCTACCAGGCGCTGCTGCCCGAGGTCGATCACCTGCCCGCGGAGCGGCGCCGCGCCTGGGTCTACTACAGCCTGTTCCCCAACACGACGTTCAACGTCTATCCCCACAACGTCAGCTACTTCCAGGTGCTGCCGCTGGGTCCGGGGCGCACCAGGGTGCGCGGCCGCGCCTTCGCGCACCCCGACGCGCGCCCGGCCATGCGCGCGGCGCGCTGGCTCGGCGCGCGCATCAACCACCAGATCTACCTGGAGGACGACCGGCTCGTGCGCTCGGTCCAGGGTGGCCTGGCGTCCACCGGCCACACGGTCGGGGTCCTATCCGAGAAGGAAACGTGCCTGCGCCGGTTCCACGACGAGGTGCGCCGCGCCCTGCCGATCGCCAGCGAACGCACGCACCCCTCGGCGCGGACCCTGGCGCGGGGCTCCGGTGCGCGGCGGATGTAGGAATGGAGGAGGCGGCGATGGTGAACTTCGACCCGGGCACGGGACAGAACATCGACCCGGACGCGCCGGGCCTGCCGGCGACATCCGATGTCGCCATGGCGGCGGCGGAAACGCTTCCGGCGTGGACCTACGACAACGCCGAGTTCTTCGCGCTCGAGCGCGAGCGGCTGTTCATGTGCACGTGGCAGATCGTCGGCCACGTCAGCGACGTGGCCAAGCCCGGCGATTACGTGACGCTCGACATGCTCGGCGAGCGCGCGGTCGTCGTGCACGGCCGCGACGGCAAGCTGCGCGCCTTCTACAACGTCTGCCGCCACCGCGCCGCGCGGGTGCTGGCCGGCGACAAGGGCACGTGCAGCGGGCGCATCGTCTGCCCGTATCACGGCTGGAACTACGATCTCGACGGCAAGCTCAAGGCGGTGCCGGCCGAGACCTCGTTCCCCGGCCTCGACAAGGCGAAGCTCGGGCTGGTGCCGCTCGCGCTCGACGTCGCTTACGGTTTCCTGTTCGTCCGCTTCGCCGGCAGCGGCCCGAGCATGGCGGAGGTGCTCGAACCGCTGCGTCACGTGCTCGAACCCTACCGCATCGCCGACTTGCAGCCGTTGGGCTCGACCTGGTGGCGCCAGATCGACGTCGACTGGAAGAACGCGATGGACAACTACCTCGAGGGCTATCACGTGCCGGTCGGCCATCCCGGCCTGATGCGCATGTTCGGCCCGAGCTATCGGGTCGCCACGTACCCGGGCGGCGTCAGCCTCGCCACCGCCGAAATGCGCGACCGGGATTCGAACAACTGGTCCGAGCGCGCCTATCAGCACCTGCTGCCCGAGGTCGAGCATCTGCCCGAATCCATGCGTTGGACGTGGCAGTACGTGACCTGGTTCCCCAACTCCTCGATCGAGCTTTACCCGGAGCAGGTCGCCTTCTTCCAGGTCATTCCCGATCGGCCCGGCAAGTGCTGGGCGCGCGCCATGGGCTACGGCCTGCCGACCGAAGATCGGGCCATGAAGGCCGCGCGCTTCGTCAACTGGCGCATCAACGACCAGGTCCAGGCCGAGGACGAGCAGCTCGTCTTTGACGTGCAGGAGGGGCTCAAGTCGCGCACCTATTCGGGGGGCTACCTGTCGGAGAAGGAGGTTGCGTTGCGCCAGTTCCACGACCTCGTGCGTGGCCACCTTCCGGTCGCCTGGTCGCGCAAGGAACCGACGCGAGGCACGCTCGAATCGGTCGATCGCGCCATGGCGGCGAGCTGAGCCGGCGAGACGTCCATCGTGATCGCCGATGGCGTCCGACACGATTCCCGTCACCGACCGACTTGCGCACGCCGCCATCGCCCCATAGGTTACATCTAACCACGGAGGACCGAACCTTGGGCGCGAAGGCCGACAAGGCACAACGCTCCCGCGACAAGGTGCGCGGCTACCGCGAGCGCATGCGCGCGCGCGGCCTCCGACCGATTCAAATCTGGGTGCCCGACACTCGCACGGACGCCTTTCGGGCCGAGGCCCACCGTCAATCCCGCGCCGTCGCCGCGAGGGTGGCGGCGCGAACGGATCAGGACTTCATCGAGGCGATTACCGACCTTCGCGCGCCATGAAGCGCGGTGAAATCTGGTCCGTATCGGCCTCGGGTTACGCCGGCAAGCCGCGCCCCGCCGTTATCGTCCAGGACGATCGGTTCGATGCGACCGCTTCGGTCACCGTTTGCGCCGTCACCGCTGATTGAGTTCGGAACCCAATGAGACCCATTCTCACTCGAAATTCAGGATATTTCTTGCTAAATCTTTTCGGCACGCTTGTATTCTGGATCGTTTATTGGACATTTTTCTTTTCTTGTGCAGCCGGTGTTAGGTTCATCGAATGTTTCGTCGAGAACTTTTACGGGAGCCCCCCGCTCTCAATCATGGGCAATGCGTCGGAAGTTTGGATTTGGACATCTTCGCCATTTCTTGTTTGGTTCATGATTGCTTACTTAACAAACCGCAGATTTAAAAAAATAGCGACGCTTACGTGGTGGTCTCTAGTTGGTCTTATGGCCTTTCTTATCCCCTTGGGCCTTAGTCTCATTTGAATTATCGTCGGGTTCCCGACTGATGTAGTTCTGCTGATACGATCGAGTCCCCATTACCACCGTTTCGCCGCTCCAGGAAGGCGGGGATCACCGACACGTCCGTCTCTACCACCGCCGAAGGCGCTACACCGCTACAATCGGCCTCCGGGGCCGGACTCCGGGCAACGGTATCCGCTACGGGGAATGCCCCATCCGCTACACCGTTACGGTCCGACCCGTTCGCCGCGCGTAGCGGTGTGGCGGTTGCGGCCGGTGCCGTAGCGGCAGCCACTACGCGAAGAATGGCGGGATCGGTAGATTGTAGCGGTGTAGCGGCTGGCGCCGGGGGGTGTCGCGACGGCGGGCAATAGCTGGACCAAGCGTCCTCGAAGTCCTTGCGCATGTAGCCCTTCGGCACGCTCGGCGCGATCCGGATGCTGTGAGGGTGGATCGCAAAGTCCGCGAGTTGGCGCGCGAGCCCATGAGGCGGATCGGGAACGGCATGATGATATGGAGTTGGTGGTTCCCAGACGATGAACGGGTCGTCCTGCAAACCGGCCCTGTGCATGGCGATCAATGCTCCTACGAGTTGTACGAGGTCGCGAGCGGCGCGCATCTCGATTGGGCCGACTGCCATGCTTCGCCATTGGCTGATTGGGCGACACCGGTCACGCCCTGATCCGCTACTATGATCGTCGGAGGAAACGATGACGGCGAGCGACGATGCCATCGACGCGGGCGTGGCCCGCGTGTTGCGCAAGTACGACACGGAAATCTTCGGGCTGCTGACCGAGGCC
>CAZGYG010000058.1:0-18956 GCA_964530335.1 uncultured Rhodospirillaceae bacterium
AGTGCTACGAAGGGCTCGACGTGCACGCGGCGATGTACGAATGGAACTACCAGCGCCAGTTGCTGGCCATAAAGCTGCTCGAGCACGATCAGCGTCCGGTTGACGTCAAGGAGCAGGACATCTTTTCCGAGCGCTATCTGCTGAAGCGCCCGCTGCTCGAGGCGATCAGTTGCGCGGAGCCGCCCGTGCTCCTGATCGACGAGGTCGATCGCGCCGACGCGGCGTTCGAAGCGTACCTGCTCGAGGTGCTGTCGGATTTTCAGATGTCGATCCCGGAGCTGGGCACCGTACGCGCCGTGTCGCGCCCGCTGGTGGTGATCACCTCCAATGGCACGCGCGAGCTGTCCGACGCCCTGCGCCGCCGCTGCCTTTATCAGTACATCGATTATCCGGACTTCGAGAAGGAGCTCGCGATCGTCGAAACGCGGGCGCCGGAAGCGGCGGGGCTGCTCGCGCGCCAACTCGTGGCGTTCGTGCAGAGCGTTCGGCGCATGGACCTGCGGAAGAAGCCGGGCATCGCCGAGACGCTCGACTGGACGGCGGCCCTGCTGCGGCTGGGCATCGCCACGATCGAGGACGATGGGGCGGAGCGCATCCTCGAATCCCTCAGCGCCCTGCTCAAGACCCGTGCCGACCGCGCCGAATTCACCCGGGAGGTCGTGGCCCGCCTCGCGGCCGCGAGCTGAACCTGCCGCCGTCCCCGGCCGATCATGCTGGAACCGCCCTACGGGCCCGCCTGATGGGGTTCGCTGGGTTCCTTCGGGCCAATGGCTTCGGCGTGGGCGGCGGCGATTCGATCCGTGTCCTCGACACGGCGGGTCGGGTCGGGATGTTCGACGGCGAAGTCCTGCGCTGGAGCCTCAAGGCGCTGCTTTGCGGTCGCGGCGACGAATGGCGGCGATTCGACACGCTGTTCGATGCTTACTTCCTGCCCGCGAACACGCGGGTCTTCGCGGGGAACCGTGCCGCGGCGGCGAGGTCGCCGGACATGGCTGGTGCTCGGGGCGATGGCCAACTCCCGTCGCCCATCGCCGCGGGTCGGCGCGGTGCACGCGAGGACGACGGCACCATCGAACGACACGGCGCGAGCCGCGAGGAAACGCTCGCGTCGACCGATTTCCGCGACCTTGCCCGGGCCGATCAGGTCCGCGACATCGAAGCGCTGATGCGGCGATTCGCCCGCCGCTTGAAGCACCTGCTGCTCCGGCGGGAGGTGCGCTTCACTCATGGTCGGCGTCTCGATCTCCGGAACACGATCAGGCGCAGCGTCGAAACCGGGGGCACGCCGATCCGCCTCGCCTGGAAGAACCACGGCCGCGTGCGCCCGCGCCTCGTGCTGCTGTTGGATGTCAGCCGCTCGATGAGCCCATACAGCTTTTTCTATCTGCGCCTTGCGCGCGCGCTCTGCGCCGAACTCGCGGACGTGCATTGCTTCATCTTTCACACCCGCATCACCGACGTGGGCGAGGCGCTGCGCGATCAGGACCCATGGCGGTCGCAGGAACGCCTTCATCTGCTGGCCGTCGGGTGGGGCGGCGGTACGCGCATCGGCGAATGCCTGCGGGATTTCAATCGCGGCGACGGGTCGCGCCTGGTGCATGCGCGCACCGGCGTCATTATCGCCAGCGACGGTTACGACACCGGCGAGCCGGAACTCCTGGCCGAGGCGCTGTGCGGGCTGCGCCAACGGGCGCGGCGGATTGTTTGGCTCAACCCGCTCCTGCGCCAGCCAGATTTCACGACCGAGAGCCGCGGCATGCGGGCGGCGCTGCCCTACCTCGACCTGTTCGCGTCGGGCGCCGATCTCGCGAGCATCGAGCGTATACTGCCGGAACTCATTGAGGTTCTGCGGTGACCAACGACGAATTGCTCGAACTGGCGCGCGACCTGAACCGCCGTCGCGAGCCCTATGCGCTCGTCACGGTCGTTCGAGCCGTGGCGCCCACGTCCGCCTACCTTGGCGCGCAGGCGATCGTCCTCGCCGACGGAACGCTGCATGGCTGGATCGGCGGCGGCTGCGCGAAGGACGTGGTCATCGGCGCCGCGCTTGGCGCCATCGGCAAGGGCGAGCCGAAGCTCTTGCGCATCTCCAACGACCGGATTCAGCCCGAGGACGATGTCGAGCGGCACGTCATGTCCTGTGCCAGCAACGGTACGATCGAGCTTTTCATTCAGCCTTATAGCGCCCGCGGCGAGCTCTGCGTTTTGGGCGACACGCCGGCCGCCGACGAGGCGCGCTTCCTGGCCGAGCGACTCAGGATCCGGCTTGCGGACACACCCGATGAAGCCGCCGTCGTGCTGGTCGCGACCCAGGGGCAGGGCGACGAGGACGCGCTCGAACGCGCGGTGAAGAGTCCGGCGACCCACGTGCTCATGATCGCGAGCCGGCGCAAGGCCGATAGGTTGCGCGACGTGATGCGCGTGCGCGGCATCGACGAGGCCCAGCTCGCGCGGCTCTCCGCCCCGGCGGGCCCGGATGCCGGCGCCAAGACGCCCGGTGAAACGGCGTTGGCGGCGATCGTCGGCGTCCTGGCGGTCCTGCGCGGTCGCGCGCAACGACCGGAATCCCACTCCGTGGTCGGCGCGGCGGCCCCGGCGGCCAAGTTCGTCAATCCGGTTTGCGGAACGGCGGTCGACACCGCGACGCCCAAGCACGTCGAGACGTACGAAGAGGTCGCCTACTATTTCTGTTGCGACGCGTGCTGGGCGACGTTTCGACGGGAACCTGCCAAGTTCGCGGCCATCCATCGCGCGCGCACGGGACAGGTATCGGCCTGACGGGATTCGGTGCGGGCTGTCGACCGGATTGTTCGGGCGGCCGCCACGATGCGCGTAGCGCGGATCGCGCCCAGGGGTGGGTCACACGCCGGCGCCCCAGTCGCGTCCCTCCCGCGTTGACAGCCGCTGCTCCGTGGGGCGAAGTGGCAGCGTGGCGAATCCAAGGAGGGGCGGGGGCGCATGGCCCAAGGGGTCACTGGCTTCGTACGCGATCCGTTGGCCGTCGTGGGAGCGGCGACCGTGATCGCGGTCGCGGCAGCGGCGGTTTTCGCGCCGGCGCTGGCGCCTTTTGACCCGGCCGAGCAGTTCTTCGACGGCCTGACCATCGAGGGCGCGCCGCTGCCACCCAGCGGCAAGTACTGGCTCGGCACCGATCTCCTGGGCCGGGACCTCATGTCGCGAATGCTCTACGGGGCGCGGACGTCGCTGGTGATCGGCATCGTCGCCAACGGCGCGGCGGTGCTCGTCGGCACGCTGCTCGGAGTCGTCGCCGGTTACGCGCGCGGCTGGATCGGCGCCGCGATCATGCGTTTCACCGACCTGATGATGGCGTTCCCGGCGCTGCTGCTCGCCATCGCGCTGGCCGCGATATTCACGCCATCGCTGTGGATCGTCGCCATGGTCATCGCGCTCGTGAACTGGGTCCAGATCGCGCGCGTGATCTATACCGAAACCACGTCGCTTGCCGCGCGCGAATACATCGAGGCCGCGCGCGCGCTCGGCGCGGCGTGGCCACGAATTGTGATCTTCCACCTCGTGCCACACCTCCTGCCGACCATCCTGGTGTGGGCCACGCTCGGTATCGCGACCACGGTGCTGCTCGAGGCGACGCTGTCGTTCCTGGGCATCGGCGTTCAGCCGCCGACGCCTTCCTGGGGCGGCATGATCTTCGAGAGCCAGTCCTATTTCCTTACGGCGCCGTGGCTGGTCTTCGTCCCCGGCGTCGCGATCATGCTGGTCGCGCTCGCCTTCAACCTGGTGGGCGACACACTGCGCGACGTTCTCGATCCCACCCATCGGGGCCGCGGATGATTCAGCATCTGGCGCGCCGCCTCGCCGCCTCGCTGCTCATCCTGATCGGCGTCACGGTCGTCACCTTCGGGCTCACGTTCCTGATTCCCGCGGACCCCGTGCGCATGATCGCGGGTCGAAGCGCCACCCCCGAGGCGGTCGAGTCGATTCGCCACCAACTGGGGCTCGACCGCAGCATCCCGGCCCAATACGCAAGCTATCTTGGCCGCCTCGTCAAGGGCGACCTCGGACGCTCCTACGCGCAGAAAGCCCAGGTCTCGGAGCTCATCGTGGCGCGGCTTCCAGCAACGTTGCAGCTCATGGCCGGTGCGATTCTGTTCGAGCTCCTGATCGGGCTGCCCGCCGGCATCTTCGCCGCCACCCGACGCGGCCGCTTCGCCGACCGCGGGCTCATGGTGCTGTCGTTCGCGGGCGTCTCGACGCCGCAGTTCGTGGTCGGACTCCTGCTGCTCTACGTGTTCGCGTACCTGCTCGGCTGGTTCCCGCTGTCAGGCTACGGCTCGCTCGACCACCTGGTGCTGCCGGCGCTCACCCTGGGCATCGCGGGCGGCGGCTGGTATTCGCGCATGATGCGCTCGAGCATGGTCGAGGTCCTGCGCCACGATTACATCCGCACGGCGCGCGCCAAGGGCTTGAACGAGTTCGGGGTCGTCATGGTCCATGGGCTGCGCAACGCTATCGTGCCGGTCGTCGCGATGATCGGGCTCGATATCGGCATCTTCATGAGCGGCGCCGTCGTCGTCGAATCGGTGTTCGGCTGGCCCGGCATCGGCCAGCTCGCCTGGCTCGCGATTCAGCGCATCGACATCCCGATCATCATGGGCGTTACGCTGGTCGCCGCTGTCGGGATCATCATCGGAAACCTGCTCGCTGACCTCATCGCACCCTTGTTGGACCCGCGCATCCGGCTCCACGACAGTCGTTGACCGGGTGCACCCGGGGGGCTTAAATGCCGGTTCGCGAGTCCACCTGGGGGATAAAACCATGAAATCGCGCTATTTTCTCGTCGGTGCCGCGGTCGCCGTGTCGATCGCCGCGGGCCCCGCGATGGCGCAGGACGCGCCCAAGCAGGGCGGTCAGGTCATCGTCACCTACAAGGACGACATTTCCACGTTCGATCCGGCCATCGGCTACGACTGGCAGAACTGGTCGATGATCAAGGCCCTGTTCGACGGGCTCATGGACTACGCGCCCGGCACCACCAATCTCGAGCCCGACCTCGCCGAGAGTTACGCCATCTCCGAGGATGGGCTGACGTACACGTTCAACCTGCGCAAAGGCGTCAAGTTCCACAACGGCCGCGAACTCGTCGCCGCCGACATCAAATACTCGATCGAGCGCGCGGTGAACCCGGAGACCCAGGGTCCGGGGCAGGGCTTCTTCGCGGCGATCAAGGGATTCGACGAACTTGTCGGCGGGCAGGCGAACGAGCTCTCCGGGATTACGACGCCGGACGACAACACCGTCGTCATCGAGCTGTCGCGGCCCGACGCCACGTTCCTCCATGTCATGGCCATCAACTTCGCGTTCGCCGTGCCGCGCGAGGAAGTCGAAAAATACGGCCCCGATTTCGGGCGCAACCCGGTGGGGACCGGCGGCTTCCGCATGACGGAATGGACGCTGGGCCAGCGCGTCGTGTTCGAGCGCAACCCCGACTATTACCGTCCCGGTATCCCTTACCTCGACAAGGTCGTCTTCGAGGTCGGGCAGGACCCCACGGTTGCCTTGCTCCGGCTTCAGAAAGGCGAGGTCGACGTGCTTGGAGACCCGATTCCCTCGGCGCAGTTCCTCGACGTCGTCAACGATCCCGCGAACAAGGACCTGATCGTCGAAGGCAACCTGCTGCACACGGGCTACGTCACGATCAATGTCACCACGCCGCCGCTCGACAACGCGCTCGTGCGCCAGGCGATCAGCATGGCGATCAACAAGGAGCGCATCCTCAAGATCGTCAACAACCGCGGCGTCGCCGCGAACCAGCCGCTGCCCCCGGCGATGCCGGGCTTCGACGCGGCCTATGCGGGTTACGCCTTCGATCCGGCGAAGGCGAAGGCGCTCCTGGTCGAGGCCGGATTGCCGGACGGGTTCACGACCGAGCTCTATGCCATGAACACCGACCCGAACCCGCGCATCGCCCAGGCGATCCAGCAGGACCTGGCCGAGATCGGGATTACGGCCGAGGTCAAGTCGCTGGCGCAAGCGGTCGTGATCGGCGCCGGTGGCGACGGCACCGCGCCGATGATCTGGTCGGGCGGCATGGCTTGGATCGCGGATTTTCCCGATCCCTCCAACTTCTACGGCCCGATCCTCGGCTGTGGCGGCGCGGTTCCTGGCGGCTGGAATTGGTCCAAGTACTGCAACGAGGCGCTCGACGCCAAGGCGGCCGAGGCCGATGCGATCGCCGACCCGGCGCGCGCGGCGGAGCGGATCGAACTGTGGCGGTCGATCTTCATCTCGATCATGGACGACGCGCCGTGGGTTCCGGTGTTCAACGAGGTGCGGTTCACCATGCACTCGCCGCGCGTCGGCGGAGACATGATCTTCTTCGCGGACCCGATCCACATCCCGGTCCACTACGAGTACATCTATGCAACGGATGTCCAGTAGCCGCGGCCACACGATTCACCGCGAGCACAGCCACTTAGGCTGGAACAACGCGTTCCCCCCGGTGCTGACGGTGGCACCGGGAGACGTGGTGGAGTTCCACACGGTCGATGGGTCCGGAGGCCAGATCCTGGCCACCTCGACCGTCGAGGACGTGCGGAAGCTCGATTTCGCCAAGGTCATCCCGCTCACCGGCCCCGTCGTCATCGACGGGGCCGAACCTGGCGACGCCGTCAAAGTCACCTTGCTCGCCTTCGAGCCGTCGGGCTGGGGCTGGACCGCGAGCATTCCGGGCTTCGGGCTGCTGGCCGATCAGTTCGCCGAGCCCGCTCTCTACGTCTGGCATTATGACAGTACCGGCAAGGAGCCGGCGCTTTACGGCGCGGGCGCGCGGGTCCCGACCAAGCCTTTTTGCGGCACGATCGGGCTCGCGCCGGCGGAACCGGGCTTGCACAGCGTTGGGCCGCCGCGCCGCGTCGGGGGCAACATGGACATCCGCGACCTGGCCGCCGGCACGACGCTCTATCTGCCGGTCGAGGTCAAGGGCGGGCTGTTCTCGCTCGGCGACACGCACGCCGCCCAGGGCGACGGCGAGGTGTGCGGCACCGCGATCGAGAGTTCCATGACCGTCGCGGCGAAGTTCGAGCTGGTGAAGGGAGCGAACCTGGCCTTCCCGCGGTTCTCGACCCCTGGCCCCGTCAGCCGCCACTTCGACGGCCAAGGCTACGAGGTTACGACAGGCATAGGCCCCGACTTGATGGAAGGTGCGCGCGCCGCGGTCATGGGCATGATCGAGCTCCTCACCGCGCGGCACAACATGTCAGCGGTCGAGGCCTACATGCTGTGCAGCGTGTGCGCCGACCTCAGGATCAGCGAGATCGTGGATTTGCCGAACTGGGTCGTCTCGCTTTACTTCCCCAACATCGTTTTCGCATGACGGTGACGGCGGGCGCGGCGGTGCCGGCGCCCGCCGGGCCGCTGCTCGAGGTCACCGGCCTCACGGTCAGTTTCGACGACGCGGGCGCACGGGTCCGCGTGGTCGAGGACGTCGGCTTCACGGTCGGCGCCGGACGCGCTGTCGGCCTGGTCGGCGAATCCGGGTGCGGCAAGAGCGTGACGGCCATGTCGATCCTCCGCCTCCTGCCGATGCCCCCGGCGCGCATCGAATCCGGACGCGTCCTCTTGGAGGGCGAGGACCTGCTGCGGCTCGACGCGGCGAGCTTGCGCGAGGTGCGCGGCAACCGGGTCGGCATGATCTTCCAGGAACCCATGACCAGCCTGAACCCGACGCTGACGGTCGGCTTCCAGGTGGCCGAGGTGCTCAGGCTCCATCGCGGGCTCGGTGGACGCGAAGCGCGGGCCGCGGCCATCGACATGTTGCGCCAAGTCGGCATCGGCGGGCCCGAGCGCCGGGTCGACCAGTACCCCCATCAGCTCTCGGGCGGCCTGCGTCAGAGGATCATGATCGCCATGGCGCTCATCTGCCGGCCCACGCTCCTCATCGCCGACGAGCCGACCACCGCGCTCGACGTGACGATCCAGGCCCAGATCCTCGACCTGCTCAGGCGCCTGCGGACCGAGTTCGGCATGGCGATGCTGCTGATCACCCACGATCTTGCCGTGGTCGCCGAGGTATGCGACGAGATCGTCGTCATGTACGCGGGCCGTGTCGTGGAGCGCGCGCCGGTGGATGCCCTGTTCCGCAGGCCGCGCCATCCCTACACGCACGGCCTGCTCGCGTCCTCCCGGCGCGGCGCGCGGCGAGGCGCCCCGTTGCCGGCGATACCCGGGACCGTGCCGCCGCCCGGCAGCCGCGATGTCGGATGCGCCTTCGCCGATCGCTGCGCGCGCGTTCAGCCACGCTGTCGAACCGAGCGACCGCTGCTTGCCCCGGCCGATGCAACCCAGGCGGCGGCGTGCTGGAACCCCATGCCATGACCGCGCCCGAGCCGTTGCTCCAGGTGGTCGACGTGACCAAGGCGTTCCCGGCGCGGGATGCCAAGGGCACGGTCCACGCCGTCAACGGCATAAGCCTGCACGTGATGCCAGGTGAAACGGTCGGTGTCGTGGGCGAATCGGGCTGCGGCAAATCGACCCTCGCGCGCCTGATGCTGCGGCTCATCGAGCCGACGTCTGGCACGATCCGCTTCGACGGGGAGGACCTGCTTGCGCTCGACCGGGCGGCACTACGAGCGCGGCGGCGCGACATGCAGATCGTCTTTCAGGACCCCTATGCTTCGCTCGATCCTCGCCAAGCCATCGGGGCCATCCTCGCGGAGCCCCTGGTCATCCATCGGGTCGGCAACCGTGCCGCGCGCCGTGGCCGCGTCGCCGAGCTCCTTGCCCTGGTCGGGCTAGAACCTGGGGTGGCCTCGCGCTACCCGCACGAGTTCTCCGGCGGGCAGCGCCAGCGCATCGGCATCGCGCGCGCCGTCGCCCTCGAACCCCGGCTCGTCGTCGCGGACGAGCCGGTCAGCGCGCTCGATGTCTCGGTTCAGTCCCAGATCCTCAATCTTCTGGTCGAGCTCAAGTCACGGCTCGGGCTGTCGTACGTCTTCATCTCCCACGACCTGGGTGTCGTCGAGTACATGAGCGATCGGGTTGCCGTGATGTACCTCGGACGTATCGTCGAGGAAGCACCCACGGAAGCGCTCTATCGCCGCCCGGCCCACCCCTATACCCGCGCCTTGCTCGCGGCGATCCCCGAGCCGGATCCGGCGCGCCGGCGCGAGGGCAGGGTCATCGGCGGGGAGATGCCGAACCCGGAGAACCCGCCGCCGGGTTGCGCGTTCCACCCACGCTGCCCTCATGTGACCGAGCGATGCCGGCGCGAGGTTCCGAAGTTCCGCACCCTGCCCGGCGGCAACCATCGCGTTGCCTGTCATCTCTACGAAAACGAAAACGCGTAAGCGGGGTGACGCTCGGCCTTGTCGACCGAGCAGCACGGCCTCCCGTCCGCCGCCGCCGCAGGATACGACCTCGATGAATGTGAATCGGCTCTAGGGTTCGGCCCGGGGACCGATCAGCATGTGCCCGTGCGCCGCGAGGAACAGCACAAACGCGAGCGCCCAGAGCGCGCCCGCGGCGGTGTTCGCCTCGGGCCACGCGCCGGCGCGCAAGGTCATGGCGCTGGTCGAGGGCCGGGAAGTCCCGGGCTCAGGTATCGGACCACATGCGCACGAGGTTGGAAAAGGCCTTGGAAAGCGCGTCGAACTCGGGCGTCTTGCCGTGCTTCTTGAACAGGTCGCGGCGCGCCCGGTCGAGCTCGTACAAGAGCTCGCGCCGCGCGTCGTCGCGCACGTAGGACTGGGCCCAGCTCACGGCGGCCAGCCGCACCCCGCGCGTCACCGGCTCGACCCGGTGCAGCGTGGTCGAGGGGTAAGTCACCATGTCGCCCGCCGCGAGCTTGAACGAACGCTCGGCGCCGCCCGTGTCGATGACCAGCTCGCCGCCGTCGTAGCTCTCGGGCGCGGACAGGAACAGCGTCATCGAGACATCGGAACGATGCCCGTGCATGAGCGCGTCGTCGACGTGGGGCCCATAGCCCATGCCCTGTTCGTAACGGCTGAAGCGAAAGGTCTGCAGCGCCTTCGGCCGGACGCCGAGGCGGAACGACGCGTTCTTGGTGACCGCCGCGGCGATGATGCTCGAAAGCTCCTTCTGCCGAGGGTCGCGGGCGTCAAGCTGCTGGTTCTTCTTGACCAGCTTGGCGTGCCAGCCAGCCGTGGCGCTCCCGTCGACGAAGGGCGCGTCCGCCAGCGCCTTCACGACCCGCTCCACGACCGTGGGCGCGATCGCCTTGACGATGCTCAGGATCATCGGCGTCTGCCCCCGTTTCCCATTGCCGCTTGAGGATAAACGAAAGCCGTGTGCGGCGCGGCCCTCATCGGAGAAGAAACGGTGCCAAGGCGGCATGATCGATCCGCAGCCCCAGTCCAGGTACCGAGGCGTCGAAGGCCGTACCGGGAACGATGGCTCCTCGCCTATCGAATGTGATCGACGGCGCGGCAATATCGCGTGCGAGAAGGTGGACGCCATAGCCGCCCTCGAAGGCGACCAAGGAACTGCCCGCCGCCGCCGCCGCGGCAATGCCGGCCCGGGCGAGCACGCTCGTTTCTCCGACCTGGCAGCCTACGATGACAGGGATGTCGCGCGCCGCCGCGGCGCGCAGCAGCTCCAGCGTGCGCCGAAGTCCGCCCAGCTTGGAAACCCGGACGTTGAGAATCCAGCGGCCGTCCGGGCGCAGCGCGTCGAGGGTCGACAGCTTCGTCAGGCTCTCGTCCAGAATCACGGGAACGCCCAACGCCGCGCCGACCCGATACAGACCATCGAAGTCGCCCGCCGCGACCGGCTCCTCGACCGCGAAGAAGGATCGGGGGAGCGCGCGCAACCCGGCGATGGCGGAACCAGGTTCCGCCCACAGATTGTTGGCGTCCAACCTGAGCCGTCCGGCCCGTCCCAGCACCAGTTCCAGCAAGCGCATGCGCCGGGAATCCGCGCGGCTGTCGCCGGAGAGCTTCAACTTGGCGTCGCGCATGCCTCTGGCGGCGAAGCGCAGGAGCTGCAGGGTGAACACGGGCACCGGGGCGATGCCCAATACGGCGGTCACGCGCAGCGCCTCGCGCGGGCGCGGCAGCCCAAGCAGGTCTTCGACCGGCACCCCTCGGCGCTGTCCGACAAGGTCGAGCACGGCCAGCTCGACGGCACAGAAGGCCGCCGGGTTGAGGTCGATGTCCGATGCCCGCGATGCCGCCCAGGCCTCCCATGCCGGGAGCCCGTCGACCACATCGCACAGATCGGCACGAACACGGGTCAAGACGTCCAACGCGCTTGCCACCGTCTCGCCGGTGACATAGGGCCGCGGGCAGCCCTCGCCGATGCCGACGCGCCCTTCCTCGTCCGTCGCCAAGACGACGATATTGGACGCCTCCGACCGTGCTGCGGCGGCGTGGCGAAACACGTGCCTGAAAGGGATGCGGACGCTACCGAAGCGCAGCGATGTCAGGCGCATGGTTTGGCTCGAGCGCGGCCGCCAGGAGATCGAACTTGCAGTCCCGGGCATACTGGAGCGTAAGCACCTTGAACTGCGCGTCGCGCTGCCCCCCGGCGACGGCCTGGCGGCGGAAGGCATCGCCAGTGCCAGGACGCAGCAGGACCAGTTGCAGCGGCTGCAGGCGGCCGCTGTGCCGCTTGGCGGCGTACTCGATGTTGGCGCCCTGGAGCGCGCGGTCGATGAGCGGCGCGACGTCGCCGCCTTTCGCCGTGCATCCAGGCTCAAGCTCCAGGAACAAGCGATATTGTGCCGCCGCCTCATCGGCAAGGCAGACGTAGAAGACGACGGCGAGATCCTGGGCCTGCGTCACGGCGAGGGCGACCTGCTCCTCGGCGAGTTTCTCCCCCGTGATGCTGGTGACGCCCAGGCCCTTGCGCACGAAGGCAAGCGTGGGCGTGGCGCCGATGCGCCCGGTCACCTCGAGTACGTCGTTCATGTCGTAGCGATAGAGGCCGCCGAAGGTCGTCACGAACACGTAGTAGCGGGCGCCGTCTTCCAGTTCGTGGAGCAGTCGGAAGCGGAGGTTGCCACGCTCCCGCTCCTCGACGGGCACGAATTCGAAGAAGACGTCCCCCAAAGTCGGCATGCCGAGGCCACGGACCGCATCGACGACGACGGTGCCACGCAGCTCGCTGGCGATGTAGCCGAACTCGATGACCCGTGCCTGATCGGGGAGCCGGCGCCTAAGGAGCTCGACCGAGGGCCGGCAGCCGCCGCCGGTCCACGTCACCGTGGCCGCCAGCCGAGGCCAGAACTCCGCGAAGCTCGCAGGCCCGCCGCGATGTGCCACGAGAGCCAACTCGCGTGCCCGATCAGGGTCGGCCCGCAGCCGGTTCCGGATCGCCGAAGCCAGCGCCGGCGGCAGTGTCGTGAGTTCCCGGCACGCCCCCGTGGCGATCTCGTGCACGAAGCGGTCGAATTCGGCGTGGATGACATCGAACAGCCGCAGCAGGGTCGAGGGGTTGGCCGTAGCGAGACCGGTGATGTCGCGATGCTGCAGACCGAGGCGCGCGATCACCGCGTAGCGCGCGTCGTAATCGGCGATCGCGGAAACTTTCGCCGGCAAGGCATACTTGGCCCGAACCACACGGGGCATCGAGTCATAAAGAACGCCGCTCACCGAGCCGATGGGCGTTCCGTCCGCCAACGAGTCTTCCTGCGACGACCCGGTGATGGCCAGGACGCGGCCGGCGTACAGCGCGCAGGCGCGATGCTGTGCCAGGGCCATGGCTCTCAGGTTGCGCGCTGTCCTGCGCACGACCTCTCTCGTGACGGGCAGCAGCTTGGGCTTGGCGGTCGTTCCGCTGGTTCGCGCGTACATCAAGCATGGCTCGGCCACCAGAACCGGCGCTCCGGTCGAGATCTGGCGGTCCACCAGCGGGCGCAGGTCTTCATAACCGTGCACCGGAACCGCGGCCTGATAATCCGCGGGACTGCGCAGGCGCGCGAAGCCGAACCGGGCGGCGAATTCCGTCTCGCGCTGATGCCGCAGGATGGCACCCAGCGTTTCGCACTGGACCGCCCGCGGATGAACGGCCTGCCTCAGGAGCGCGCGCAGGGCGGCGCGCCCCTGGGTCGCCATGGCGGCGGCGAATGCCGCATCGGCCCCAAGCCTAGCGAGTTCGCGAAGCATTCGATGCCACCGTGCCGGGCCGCAGAAACGGTGCCGCCAACTGGCCCAGGAAGCCGCGCGGATACTCCGGATCGAGCAGGCCCAGATCGGCGACGTGACGGTCGCTCGGTCGGAAGTACGTGCCGAAGAGAAGGTCCCAGAAGACGAAGTTGTTCGCGTAGTTCGTATTCGACTCCTTGGCCGTCCTGGCGTGGTGCCAACGATGGACCTCCGGCCCACTGATCACGTAGTTGAACCAGCCCAGGCGCACGTGGCAGTTCGAGTGTTGGAGCAGCCCGCTCGTCGCGTAGAACACGAAGTAGTAGGCGAGCGCCTCGGCCTTGAGTCCGAGCAGGATGAAGGGCAGGGAGTCGAAGAAGAATTGCAGTCCCTTATCCACGGGATGGAAGCGGAACACGTTGAGCGAATAGAGCAGGCGCGGCTCATGATGGATGGCGTGGAATCGCCACAACGGTCGCCATTCATGCGAGAACCTGTGCAGCCAATAGCGCCCGAGGTCGCCGGTGGCCGTCTTGGCGAGAACTTGTAGCCATATCGGCCAATATGCAGGCCAGATGTCCCAGATCACGCCTGCGCTCGCTCCGAGGCCCAGCGCGGCCGACACGGCGATCCAGCCCAGCGCCAGCGGCAGGGCGAGCTGGACAAACACCATGAACAACCCGTCATTCGCGACGTCGGCCGCGGCGGGCCGCCAGGCGTCACGATACGGAATGAGCCGTTCCCCCGTCAGAACCAGCATGGCGCTGACAGCGCTGGCGAGCAACGCCGCAGGCAGGGGGGAAAGTCCGAGCCCGATCAGGAAAGACAGCGACGTCAAGCCCGCCGCCATGACAAACGGGTAATAGATCCAGCCGATCAAACGGGTGACGTCTGGGCGCGAAGCGTGCGGTGGCCCTGCGCCCGGGTCTCCGGGGGCTGTTGGTTCGGCCCCGCGCGCAGCCATCGGTGAACTCCTGTCGTTGGACCGGCGGGACCGCTACGTTGCTTCGCAACACGGATACACCATATTTCCGAGAAGTCCTCCAGGTTCGCGAAACGTACTCCCGGTATCCGGAAGGACAAAGCCGCTTCAATGAGTCGTGGAACTACCGCCTTCCGGCCGCGCAAGACCCGAATCGGGATTGGCGATTGCATTCCCGGCGGGGCAAGATGGCTCCGGCCACGGCGATGGAGGCTGGAATCGTGCCCTGCGGCTGCGTCATGGACTTCGACCACCTCAACGTGATCGGGGACGCCGGGTGCGCCCCATGAGCCTGCCGATCGCCGATCGTTGGTTCGAATGGCGCACCGTCGGCGACGGCGTCGTCGCCATCTGGGAGCCCCACGTCAAGCAGTTCTACCGCTGCAACATCTGGCTGGTGCGTGGCCGGGACCGCGATCTGCTCATCGACACCGGTCTCGGCGTGCGCCCGCTCCGGGCCGCGATCGCGGCCCTGCTCGAACGCCCGGTAGTGGCTCTCGCGACCCATAGCCACTTCGATCACATCGGTGGCCATCACGAGTTCGCCGATCGCCTCGCCCACGCGGCCGAGGCCGATATCCTGGCCGCGCCCTCGCGGCTGAACACCCTGATCGAGAAGTACGTGACGGACGCCATGCTGACCGCCGTGCCCGATGCCCGTTACCGCCCCGAGACCTACCAAGTGGCACCCGCGCCGGCCACGCGCTTGATCGGCGAGGGCGATCGCGTGGACCTCGGCGACCGGACCTTCGAGGTGCTGCACCTGCCCGGCCATTCGCCGGGCGGTATCGGCCTGTGGGAGGCGGGGACCGGGGTTCTGTTCTCGGGCGACGCGATCTACGACGGCCAGCTCATCGACGACAACTTCCACTCCGACGTGGCCGATTACATCCGCACCATGGAGCGGCTGCGGACGATGCCGGTGCGCGTCGTCCATGGCGGGCATTGCCCGAGCTTCGGCCGCGAGCGGCTGGTCGAGTTGGCCGACGGCTACCTGCGGAGCAAGCGGGCGGCCCAGTGATTCAACCAAGTCCCGCGCGCGTCAGGCGCGCGGCAGGACGACCGCGGCGGCGGGGTCGATCCACGCCGGCACCGCTCCGTCGGGCGCCACGGCGGCGGGCGGCAGGTCCACGCGCAAGGCGAAATTGCCGTCCGGGCCGGCCATGGCGGTGGCCCGCTGGCGCGTGCCCTGGAATACGGCGCCGGTGAACCGGACCCCGCCGATCGGGGTGCGGCCGGCCGCGCTGGCGAGCTCGATCTGCTCGGGCCGCAGGACGACGACGACCGGCGCGCCTTCCGGGAATTCGCCGGGCAGCACGAGGTCGCCGAGCAGGGTCCGAACCTTCGCGCGCCCGCCGTCGCTGGCGACGATGGTTCCCTCGATCAGGTTGCTCTCCCCCATGAACGTGGCGGTGAACAGGGTGGCGGGGCGAAGGTAGACCCGTCGCGGCGGGCCGACGTCCTCGATCCGTCCCGCGCGCATCACGACGACCACGTCGGCGATGCTCATCGCCTCCTCTTGGTCGTGGGTGACGTGAACGAACGTGGTGCCGATGCGCCGCTGCAGGTTCTTGAGCTCGTCCTGCATCTGCCGGCGCAGCGCGAGGTCAAGCGCGCCGAGCGGCTCATCCAGCAGCAGCACCAGCGGATGCACGACCAGGGCCCGGGCGAGCGCCACCCGCTGGCGCTGTCCGCCGGAGAGCTCGTGCGGGCGGCGATCGGCCAGATCGGGCAGGCCGACGAGTTCCAGCGCCTCGCGCGCTTTCGCCCGGCGTTGCGCGGCCGGCACACCGCGCATCATCAGGCCGAAGGCGACGTTGCGCCCGACGCTCATGTGCGGGAACAGCGCGTAGTCCTGAAACACGGTGGTCGTGGGCCGCCGCGCCGGCGGCCACGACGTCACGTCGCGGCCGCCGATCTCGACCCGGCCGGCATCGGGGGCGACGAAGCCGCCCAGCACGTTCAGCATTGTCGTCTTGCCCGAGCCCGAAGGGCCGAGCAGGACGGCGAACTGGCCCTCATCGATCGTGAGCGAGACGTGATCGAGCGCCGTGACGGCGCCGAAGCGCTTGACCAGGTCGTGGCAGCGGACGAGAGGTTCGCTCATCGGCCCCGCCGGCGGGCGAACGCGATCTCGAACGCCAGCACCAGAACGACGGAGACAGCGAAGACGAGCGAGCCCAGCGCGTTGGTGCGCGGATTGAGCCCTGAGCGCATCAGGTTCCAGATCTCGACCGGCAGGGTCGTGTCGAATTGCGTGAGCAGGAAGGCGATGACGAACTCGTCCCACGACAGCGTGAGCGACAGGAAGAACCCGGCGAAAAGTGCCGGCCACAGCATCGGCGCGGTGATCAGCGCGAGCACCTGCCAGGTGCCGGCGCCGAGGTCGCGCGCCGCCCGCTCGATGTTCTGGTGGTGGTCCCCCATCTGGCTGAAGACGATGGCGAAGCAGAGCGGCAGGTTGATCACCACGTGGCCGATGCCGACGGCCATGAGGGACTTCGGCACGCCCACGTCGTTGAACACGACCAGGAGCCCCATGCCGATCACCAGGTAGCTGACCGAGAGCGGCGCCGTGACCAGGCCGCGCACGAACGCCCGCGCCGCGAAGCCATGGCGGGCGCAGCCGTAGGCGGCGAGGAAACCGAGCAGGGTGGCGACGGCCGAGGAACCCACGCCCACCAGGACCGAATTGAGCAAGGCCGCCGTCAGCCGGTCGTCGCCGAGCACGGCGGCGTACCAACGCAAGGACGGCCCGTTGAACGGCGGCACCGGGAACAGCGTGCCCTGGAACGAGAACAGGACCAGGACGACGATCGGCAGGAAGATGAACCCGTAGATGGCGGCGGCGAAGGCCGCCAGCGCGACATCGAAGGCGCGACGCACGGATCAGGCCCGCTCGAGCCGCAACCACCGGGCGCACGCCAGGTAGGCGAGGGTCACCACGACCATCAGGATGATGGAGAGCGCCGAGGCGAGCGGAATGTCGCCGCGGCGGCCGATCTGCAGCATGATGAGCTGCGGCATGAGAAGCTCGTTATTGCCGCCGAGGATCTGCGGCGTGACGTAGTCCCCGATCGCGAGGACGAAGGTCAGGAACGCGCCAACCATGATGCCGGGCACCGTCAGCGGCAGGATCACGTGGACGAAGGTGCCGACCGGCCCGGCCCCCAGGTCCGCGGCGGCCTTGCGATAATTGGGTCCGAGCTGCTTGAGGTTCGCGTAGATCGTCAGCGTCAGAAGCATGACGAAGAAGTGGACGAAGCCGACCACCGTGGCGAACCGGGTGTTGGCGAGCTGTATCGGATCGGCGAGCACGCCGAGGCCGACCAGCGCGTCGTTGACCACGCCCTTCTCGGCGAGCACGAGGAGCCAGCTATAGGATCGCACCAGGTACGAGGTCCAGAACGGCAGCACCGCGAGCAAAAGCCCGATCCGCTGCCAGCGCGCCGGCACCCGCTCGGCGAGGAACCAGGCGAACGGGTAGGCCAGCAGCACGGCGACGACGGTGACGATCGCCGTCACCTCGAGCGAGTTCACCATCGCCTGCCGGTAGCTGGCGTTGGCGAAGAATTCGGCGTAGTTGGCGAGCCCGATGGTGCGGTCGACGGAGGACCCGTCGAGCCGCCACAGGCTGGTCAGTCCCATCGCCGCGAACGGCAGGACGAAAAAGGCAAGCGTCCAGGCCAGCGCGGGCGCGACCAAGCCCCAGCCGCGCAACCCCTCCCGCGACGCCGCCACGCCCGAGCCTTGGCCCTACTGGGCCTGGAGCATCTCGGTCCAGACGTCCTGCATCGCCTTGTCGAGATCGGCGTCCGGCGCGGGGTATAGCTGCGCCCGGGCGAGGAACTGCGCCTGCTCGTCGAACCGCAGGATGCGCCTCTGTTCGTCGTCGAGCGCGGCCTTGGTGTTGGCCGGCATGCCCCAGTAGCACGCCGAGGTCGCGAGCCGCGCCTGCCCCTCGGGGCCCATCACATACTCGATGAAGGCGAGCGCGTCGTCCTTGCGCGTGCTCGCCTCGAACATGGCTAGCGACTGCGACCACAGGATCGCGCCCTCCTCGGGAATCGAGAAGTCGAGCGCGGGGTTCTCCTTGGCGAGCCCGGCCGTCACCCATTCGCCGCCGCCGACCAGGATGTCGACCTCGCCGGTGGCGAGCGCGGTCTGGCTCGACACCACCTCGCCAACCAATTTGGAGTTGGCCTTGATCTTGAGCAGAACGTCGCGGATCTCCGGCAGATCGGCGGCGGTCAGCTCGGCGGTCTTCTTGCCCAGCCCGAGCGCCACCATGCCGATGATCGGCAGGTAGTAGTCGTAAATCGCGATCCGGCCGGCGTACTTCGCATCCCACAGGGAGGACATGTGCTGCATGTCCGCCGGGTCGACCGCCTGGTTGTTGAAGCCGATCGTGTTGTAGCCGAACTTCTCGGTGATCCCGTAGCGCACGCCGTCGAACTTGGTCTGGGCGTCCATGACCATCTCGGGGAACAGATCGCCGAACGGCAGCCTGTCCTCGGGCAGGGCCGCGAACAGGCCCTTTTCGACGCCGCGCCGCACGTCGATCGAATCGATCACCATCACGTCCCAATCGCCGGGCTGGGACTGTTCGACGATGGCGAGGCCGGCGCCGGTGCCCTCGAACTCCTTGACGTTGACGTGGATGCCCGTCGCCTGCTCGAACGGATCGAGCAGCGCCGCATCGGCGTGATCGCACCAGATGAGCGCGTTGATCTCGCCCGCGGCCCGGGCACGCCGCCCCATGGCCGCGCCGGCGGCCACCGCGGCTGCGCCGCCCAGAACCTGCCGCCGCCGCCAGCCGCCCCGCTGCATGTTTGCCATCGTGTCCCCCCTTGCCTGGTCGGCCTGTGACTCGGCCGCCGGCATGGATACTCTAG
>CAZGYG010000059.1:0-18907 GCA_964530335.1 uncultured Rhodospirillaceae bacterium
ACTTCGAGTTTCCGTACCAGGTGCCGCGCTGGGCGACGCGCTCGCGCTCGGTCTACGGCGACGGCCCGGGGATGCTGGCGCTGCCCGACGCGAAGATGGTGAACGCCATGTCGAAGACCACCTTGGTCGGCGCGCAGAAGGTGGTGGACCCGCCGATCCTGGCGCCGGACGAGGGCACGGTGAGGGGCGTGCGCACGGCGCCGGGCCAGGTGATCTACGGCGCGATCGACGCGCGCTCGGGGCGCGCGCTCTACCAGCCGCTGGTGACCAACGCCCGCATCGAGCTCGGGCTCGAGATGGAGAACCAGCGCCGGCAGGCGATCCGCGAGGCGTTCTACTGGTCGCTCTTGCTGATGATCCAGCAGCCCAACATGACGGCCACCGAATACCTGGGCCGCCAGGAGGAGAAGCTGCGCCTCATGGGACCGCACCTGGGGCGGGTCCAGAGCGAGTTCCTCGACCCGCTGATCGACCGCGTGTTCGGCATCATGCTCCGGGGCGGCGCGTTCCAACCGCGGGCGGGCGCCTTCCCGGCGCCGCCGCCGGAGCTGCTGGAGCGGCCGGCGTTGAAGGTCGAATACGTGTCGCCGCTGGCGCGGGCGCAGAAGGCGTCCGAGGCGGGCGCGATCATGCGCACGATCGAGGCGGTGACGCCGATCGCCAGCGTGAAACCCGAGGTGTGGGACAACTTCGACCCGGACGAGCTGGCCCGCGGCCTGGCCGACGGCTTCGCCCTGCCGGCCAAGATGCAGCGCGACCGGCGCGACGTGGAGGCGTTGCGCCAGCAGCGCCTCGCCCAGAGCCAAGCGGCGGCGCTGGCCGCCGGCGCCCAGCCGATGGCCGCGGCGGCGGAGAAGATCGCCAAGGCCGGCGTGCACGTGCAGGAGATGCGCCGAATGGGCGAGCAGGCGGGGGCGGCATGAACGATTTGTTTGAAAATGGCGCGGCAGTGATCTCGGCTGATCGTCGCTATCGCTACTTTCTGCGCAGGGAATGGCACTCGGCGACGAGCCGCCGGCCGTGCGTGTTTGTCATGCTCAATCCTTCGACTGCGGACGCCGAGACTGACGATCCGACGATCCGGCGTTGCATTGCTTACGCGCGGCGCTTCGGCTGCGGTTCTCTCCGCGTGGTCAACCTTTTTGCCTACCGATCACCGAACCCGGCGGATCTGGTTGCAGCGCCCGATCCGGTTGGCGCGGATAATCGCGAATGGGTAATGCGCGCGTGCGAGAACGAGTTCGAGTGGGTGGGCCAACGCTGTGTCGAGCACAGGCCGCTGGTGATCTGCGCGTGGGGTTCTCACGGCGGCTATCTCGGCCAGGACGAAACGATGTTGGGCTGGCTTGAATATGCGCTGGTCGAGCCGATGGCTCTCCGGATGCTGTCGTCGGGGTTGCCGGCGCACCCACTCTATTTGCCGGCACGACTTGAGCCGCTGCCATACAACGGTCGCCACAACAAAGGACAGGCGGCATGAAATCCGGCGCGGCGTGGCTCAAGAACCTGTGGCGCGGGCGCGCGGCCGGCGTGGCCATGGCGTACCGCCGGCGGCTCGACCCGGCGGACCCGGAAGCCCGCCTGGTGCTCGCCGACATGGCGCACTACTGCAACGTCGGCCACACGTCGTTCGTCGCCGGCGACCCGCACCAGACGGCCTTCAACGAGGGCGCGCGCGATTTCTTCCTGCACGTCGCCGCCGTGCTGGAATTGGACCAGCGCGACGTGATGGAGCTGATGGAGACGAGGGTGGGGTGAGGCAGGCAGCGGTCAGTTGTTAGCCTTCAGCCGTCAGCGGTCAGCCATCCGCTGAAAGCTGAGAGCTGAAAGCTGATAGCTAACAAACCATGCCACTCACTAAGAAGGGGAAGAAAGTCCTCGCGGCGATGCGCAAGAGCTACGGCGCGCGGGCCGAAGAGGTGTTCTACCGCAGTATCAACGCTGGGCGCCTCAAGGGCGCCGAGAAACGGACCAGCAAGTAGGAGAGAACGATGCCAGATCCAGTAGCAACACCGACCCCGACACCCGCGCCGACGAATTGGCTCGACGGGCTGCCGGCGGAGCTGAAGACGAACCCGGCGCTGACGAAACACAAGGACGTGGCGGCGCTGGCCGGCGAGCACGTCAACCTGCAGAGCCTCATCGGCAAGAAGGGAGTGATCCCGCCCGGCGACACGGACGGCGCCGAGGCCTGGGACAAGTTCTGGAACAGCCTCGGCCGGCCGGACAAGGCCGAAGGCTACGAGTTCAAGAAGCCCGCGGGCGTCAACGGCTACAGCGAGGACACCGCGAAGTGGTTCCGCGGCGCCGCTCATAAACACGGGCTTTCGGCGCGCACGGCGGCGGGACTGCACGACGAGTTCGTCGCCTTCATGGGCGAGGCGCTCAAGGGCCAGGAGACGGCGGCCGCCCAGAGCTTCGAGAACGGATCCGCCGCGCTCAAGGCGGCCTGGGGCCTCAAGCACGACGCGCAGCTCGAGAACGCGAACCGGGTGGTGAAGAACTATCCGGGGCTGGCGGACGAGCTGAAGGCGCTGAAGCTGCAGAACGCGCCGGCGCTGGCGCAGGCGCTGGCCCTCCTTGGCGAGCTCACGCTCGAGGAGGACAAGCTGGTGCGGGGTGGGCGCCCCGTCGGCGGCACGCTGGCGCCGGACGCCGCCAAGGCCGAGATCGCCAAGATCAACGGCGCCGCGGCGAGCGACCAGAAGCATCCGTTGTGGGACAAGACGCATCCGGAGCACCAGGCGGTCGTGGACCGGCTGGAGCAGCTCCACAAGATGCAGTTCCCGGCCGAGGCGGCCTAGATGGACCGACGGCAGCTTCGCGTCGAGTGCCTGAAGATCGCGGCCGAGCTGCGCGTCGCGCAAGCGAGCGACGCGGAGCTGATGGTCCGCGCCGAGACTTTCGAGGCCTGGGCGCTCGCGGGGGAGAGCGAGGAGATCGCTTCCCGCGAGCGCCCGGCCGATGCCTCGCGAACGAGGAACGAGCCGGGGAGCGCGGCAGACCCGCGTCCGGCCGGCAGTCGGAAAGACGACCGCGCGAGGGCGCGCGTGAGCGCCTAGGAGAAGGTCTGGCTCGAGGAGCTGTCAGCGATCAGCGATCAGCGGTCAGCGGTCAGCTACTAGCTGAAGGCTGAAAGCTGAAAGCTGAAAGCTGATAGCTGCGAGAGCCAGGGAGCCGATCCGTCAGTCGTAACCGATCCCGACTTTCCCCGGCCTCCGCCGGGGCAGGCTCTGGGGCAAACTGACGGAGTAACAGCATGTCCACGCAGATCACGACTGCCTTCGTGCAGCAGTATTCCAGCACCGTCCAGATGCTGGTGCAGCAGAAGGGGAGCCGGCTTCGGGGCGCGGTGCGCCTGGAGACGGTGAACGGCGAAAGCGCCTATTTCGACCAGGTGGGCGCCAGCGCCGCGCAGGAGCGGCTCACTCGCCACGGCGACACGCCGCTCATGAACACGCCCCACTCGCGGCGCAAGGTCAACATGCGCGACTTCGAGTGGGCCGACCTGATCGACAAGCCGGACGAGATCCGTACGCTGATCGACCCGACCAACGCCTACACCCAGGCGGGCGCCTTCGCCATGGGCCGGTCGATCGACGACGTGCTGATCGCGGCCATGAACGGCAGCTCGCTCACCGGCAAGACCGGGGCCACCTCGGTGGCGCTGCCGGCCGCCCAGAAGGTGGCGCTGGCGGCCTCGGGCCTGACGCTGGCCAAGCTGCTCTCGGCCAAGGAGATCCTGGACGCGGCCGAGAACGACCCGAACGAGCGGCGCTACATCAGCTTGCGCGCCAAGGACGTGACGACGCTGTTGAACACGACCGAGATCAAGAGCGCCGACTACAACACCGTGAAGACGCTGGCCATGGGCCAGCTCAACAGCTTCCTCGGCTTCGAGTTCATCCGCACGCAGCGGGTGATCTCGATCGCCGGCGGCTCGGACACCGCCTGCGTGGCGTGGCGGCAAGGAGGCATGCTGCTGGCGCTGGGCCAGGACCCGAAGGCCAAGATCGACCCGCGGCCGGACAAGTCCTACTCGACCCAGGTCTACTACGCCATGAGCCTCGGGGCGACCCGCATGGAGGAAGAGGCCATCGTCGAGATCGCGGTCACGACGTAAGACGATAACAGCCGTCAGCCGTCAGCCGTCAGCTGACAGCTGATAGCTGATAGCTGACATTCAACAGTCAACCGATAGGAGAACCTACCCATGGCAGTCGCGAACACCAAGAGCACCATCGTCACCAACGGCGATGCCAACCCGCCCGACCACACCGCGGCGATCTTGAGCGGCGGCCGGGTGAGGGAACAGGCGGCGACGGTGGAAGTGGCGGCGGCGGACGACGACAACAGCGTCTACCGCCTGTTCCGCGCGCATTCGTCCTGGCGGGTCAGCACGATCGCGCTGCTGAACGACGCCATCACCGGCGGCACGGTCTACCACCTCGGCGTCCACCAGACGGCCGAGAACGGGGCCGCGGTCGTCGACGCCGACGTCTTCGGCACCTCGATCGACATGTCGTCGGCCAGAGTGGCGCCGCTCGACGCCACCTACGAGGCGCTCGACATCAACCAGATCGAGAAGCGCCTCTGGGAGGTCCTCGGCCTCGCGGCGGACAGCAACCGCTGGTACGACATCACGCTTACCGGCGCCACCGTCGGCACCGCGGCGGGGACCATCAGCGGCCGGCTGCGGTACGTGGACGGGAGTTAAGGAAGGAGCTGTCAGCTTTCAGCGGTCAGCCGTCAGCTTGCGGCCGGCCGCTGATTGCTGATGGCTGACAGCCGATGGCTATCAGCGACATCTCGATCGCGAACCGGGCGCTCGACCTGGCCGGGCTCGACCCGATCACGAGCCTCAGCGACGCCTCCGTCTCGGCGGCGCTGGTGGCGCGCAACATCGAGCTGGACCGCGACGCGGCCTTGCGCGCCTACCCTTGGAATTGCGCCATGCGCCGGGCGGCGCTGGCCGCCGACACGGCGGCGCCCGACTGGGGCTACGCCAAGCAATACGCGCTGCCGGCCGGACCGGGCGAGCCGCGCCCCTATTGCTTGCGCGTGTGGTCGATCGAGGGCGAACGCGATCTGGGGGCGAAGTACCGCATCGAGGGCCGCCTGATCCTGACCGACGAGGCGGCGCCGCTCAACATCGCCTACATCGGCCGGCCGCCGGAATGGGCGAGCCTCGACCCGCTGTGCGCCGAGGCGATCGCGGCGCGGCTGGCGCTCGTCATCGCCAGCAACCGGGTGCGGAGCGCCACCATCATCGGCCAGCTCCGCGACTACTACCGCGACATCCTGCTCGAGGCCCGCAAGGTCGATGCCCAGGAAGGCAGCCCGGAGGAGTTCGGGCCGGAGTTCCCGGCGACGACGGGGTGGCTGGAGAGCAGGCTGTGAGAGAGAGCCATCAGCTCTCAGCTATCAGCGGTCAGCCGCTGAAAGCTGAAAGCCGATAGCTGAGAGCTAACAAACGATGGCCCGCGCGACCCCCCTCTACTCCAGCTTCAACGGCGGCGAGTGGTCGGCGCGGCTGCATGCGCGTTCCGACCTCGCCAAGTACCGCAACTCCTGCCGGCGGATGCAGAACATGATCGCGACCACGCTGGGGGCGGCGACCAGGCGGCCGGGCACGCGCTTTGTGGCGGCGACCAAGGCGAACGGCGTGGCGCGGCTGATCGCGTTCGTGTTCTCGACCGTGCAGGCCTACGCCATCGAGATGGGCGACCTCTACTTCCGCTTCTTCAAGGACCGGGCGCAGATCCTGTCGGGTGGCAGCCCTTACGAGATCGTGTCGCCCTACTCGGCGGCGCAGATCGCTGCGGTGAAATGGGTGCAGTCGGCCGACATCCTCTACACGCAGCACGGACTAGTGCGCCCGAAACAGGTGAGCCGTACCGGGCACACCGCCTGGACGGTGGCCGACTACGGGTTCCGCGACGGCCCCTACCTCGACGAGAACACGGACACCGCGAAGACCCTGACGCCGTCGGCCACCACCGGCGCCATCACCATCACGGCCGTCGGCCACTCGCCGTTCGCGTCCACGGACGTGGGACGGCTGGTGCGGATCAAGCACTCGGCGACCTGGGGCTACGCCGAGATCACGAGCTTCACCTCGGCGACGGTGGTGAACGCCACGGTGAAGTCCAACTTCGCCGCGATCACGGCCTCCGCGGCCTGGGGGCTGGGGGCCTGGTCGGACACCACGGGGTGGCCTGGTTGCGCCACGTTCCACGAGGAACGGCTGTGGTTCGCCGCGACGGCGACGCAGCCGCAGACCATCTGGGGCAGCCGCTCGGGCGACTTCACCAACATGGCGCCGACCAACGTGGACGGCACCGTGCCCGCCGACGCCGCGATCGCGGTCACGGTGGCCGATGACCAGGTGAACGCGGTGCGCTGGATGGTGTCGACCGCGAAGGGCATGATCCTCGGCACCTCGGGCGGCGAGAAGATCGTGCAGGCCTCGGATTTCAACGAAGCCCTGACGCCGGCCAACGTAACGGTGCGCGGCCAGGCCTCGCGCGGCACCGCCGACCTGATGCCGGTGCGGATCGACCGCGCCGTGCTGCACGTCGAGCGCGTGCGCCGCGCGCTGCACGAGATGAGCTACAACTTCGAGGCCGACGCGCACCTGAACCCGGAGCTGAGCCTGCTGGCCGGGCACCTGACGCGGCGCGGGCTCAAGGAGCTGGCCTACCAGGGGGCGCCGTGGAGCGTGCTGTGGGCGGCGCGCGACGACGGGGTGCTGGTCGGGCTCAGCTATTTACCGGAGCACGAGGTGAACGGCTTCCACCGGCACCCGCTGGGGGGCACGAGCGCCGCCGGCGCCTGGGGCAAGGCGCTTTCCGTCGCCGTGGTGCCGGCGGCCGAGCAGGACGAGACCTGGCTCGTGGTCGAGCGCACTATCGACGGCGGCACCAAGCGCTACGTCGAATTCATCGAGGACGAGTTCTGGGCCGACGAGGAGGACGCCAACCAAGCCAAGCTCGACCAGGAGACCGCGGTGTTCCTCGACAGCGCGTTGACATACGACGGCTGGAACGCCGACTTGGCGAAGACGCTGGCGCTCTCCGGCCCGGGCGGCTGGAACGCCGGCGACACGAAGACCATGACCGCCGCGGGGCACACGCCGTTCGGCGTCGGCGGCGTCGGCAGCGTCGGTGTGGAGTACCGGTTTAGGAAACTCGGCACGGTGTTCCCGGCGGTGCCGGTGACGGTCACGGGCTACGTCTCGCCGACCGAGGTGACGGTGCGCCTCGGGCGCGCCGCGCCGGCGGCGCTGCAAGGCGCCGCGGTGGACTGGTGGGCGGCGACGGCGACGACGCTCAGCGGTCTCGGGCACCTCGAGGGCCAGACGGTGCAGGTCCTGGCCGACGGCGGCGAGCATCCGGACAAGGTCGTGGCGGCCGGCGCGGTCGTGCTGGAGCGGCCGGCGGCGAAGGCAAATGTAGGTCTCGCCTGTCCGGCGAGGTTGGAGACTTTGGATCTCGACAATTATTACGTCGCCGCCGGCGGCACGGCGCGAGGGCGTCCGATGCGGGTCTCGGAGGCGACGGTGCTGTTCTTCCAGACGCTGGGGGCCAAGGTGGGCTACGACGACGCGCACCTCGAGGCGGTGCCGTTCCGCGCCGGCGACCACGCCATGGACGAGCCGCCGCCGCTCCATACCGGCGACAAGCGGGTGATCTGGCCGAAGGGCTTCGACACCGGGCAGCGGATACTAGTGACCGGCGACCGGCCGCTGCCGCTCACCGTGTGCGCGATTGCGGCGGAAACGGCGACGGTGGATTGAGATGTGCGACCTGCAGACCATCGGGATCGTGTTCACGGCGATGCAGGCGGTGGGATCGATCAGCGCCGGCGTCTCGCAGCAACGCGCGGCGCAGGCGAACGCGGCGGCGATCACGAGCCAGGCCGCCTACGAGGAGCGGTTGCAGCGCGAGCAGGCGGCGCGCGTGATGGGGGCGGCCAGGGCGGCGACGGCGGCCTCCGGCCTGGTGCTCACCGGCAGCCCGCTCGACGTGATCGCCGACAGCGCGGCCGCGGCCGAGATGGACGCGCTGGCGATCCGCGCCTCGGGCCGCCAAAGGGCGGCGGTGGCGCTCTACGAGGGCCGCGCGGCGCTCATGGGCGGCATCGTCGGCGCCGGCAGCGCGATCTTGAGCGGCGTCTCGGCGTGGCAGAAGTTTCCGGGATCCCCGGCCGGGCCGGCGGCGCTCACCACGACGCCGCCCTGGCGGCTCGGTCCCGGCGCCAGGCTGGCGGGGGGCGTTTGAAGATGTCCCCGCGCTCGCGGCCGCCCCACCAGCCCCGCTCGCGCGGGGGCCCTAATCGGAGATAATGCCGGTGCCGCAGATCCCGAGGTGGTATGCGGAGCAGCAGCTCCAGTTCGCGCAGGTAAGCCCGGACGCGCTGGCGGCGCCGGGCCGCGCGCTGGCGCAGGTGGGCGCGGTCGGCGTCGAACTGGCCGAGAAGATGCGCCAGGCGCGGCTCGCCGACCAGGTGGCGAACGCCAACGTCGAGGGCCTCAAGGCGCTGACGGAGCTCGAACTGGGCTTCGCCCGCGACACCGATTGGGCGACGGTGCCGCAACGCTGGGACCAGGGGGTGGGGGAGATCCGGACCCGGATGGCCGAGGGGTTCGGAGATCCGGCGGCCCGCGCGCTGTTCGAGAACGAGTTCGAGAAGTCGGCGCTGACGCGCGGGGTCCAGGTGCGGACCGACGCGCTGCACCGCGAGACCGACGCGGCGCGCGCCTCGCTCGACCGGAACCTCGCCGACTACGAGGACCTCTACGCCGGCGCGCGCAACGAGTTTGACAAGGCGCGCATCCTGGGCCAAGTGCGCGGCGCGATATGGGGGCTCGCCCAGGCCGGCTACATCGACCAGGTGGACGCCGGCAAGCGCGAACGCGGGTTCATCGCCGGCGTCGTTCAGACCCAGGTGCGGAGCGACATCTACGCCGACCCGGAGGCGGCGGAGGAGCGGCTGCTGACTGGCGGCTATCCCGAGATCGATAACGAGCACAACGCGATCTGGCTGGAGCGCGCCACGGCGGCGGCGGAGCGGGCGCTCAATCGGCGCCTCAGGATCGAGGACGAGGCGCGCCAGGCAGGCGACCGGGCGGAGAAGCGACTGCGCGAGGACACGGGCAAGGAAGGGACCAGGCTCGCGGAGCGCGGCAGCCTCACGGTCGACTGGATCGAGGCGCACGCCGACGCGCTCGACGAGGCGGACTACAAATGGCTCTACGGCCGGCTCGCCGGCGACGGCGCCAGCACCGATCCGATGGTGTACACGACGCTCCGGCAGCGCGCCGGCGAAGGCGAGAACGTGCGCGACGAGGCAAGGCAAGCGCTGCACGGCGGGCGGCTCACCATCGGCGACTTCGACAAGATCGACAAGATCGTCGAGGACAACCTGGTCGGGCGCGAGCTGCCGAGCTGGTACCGGCGCGGCGAGAACTTGATTAAGGGATCGCTCGCCGTCAGCGACTACAATCCCGATCCGGCGAAATCGCAACGGCTTAGTGCGGCGCTCGACGACTGGACGGTATGGGCGCGCGGCCATGGGACGGCGGCAGAGGCGGAGGCCGAACAGGCGTTCAAGCGGATCGTACGCGAATATGCGTTCGTGCCGCCCGAAGATATCCTGGTAGCCATGCGGCGGCCCACTTACTTGGAGGGCGACCGCAACGCACCGACCCTCGAAATGCTCGATGCGGCCGAGGCGCGCACCGTCGAGGCGCGCGACCGGGGCGAGATCGACCAGCGCGAGGCCGACAGCCAGGCGGAATTGCTGGCCCGCTGGCGCGTGGCAGTGCAGAAGATAACAGGAGCGGACTGAGTTGCCCGACAAGCCGGAGTTCTTTCCCATGCCCGCCGACGACGCGAGCGCGGCCTATCTGGCGCATCGCCAGCAGCAGGCGCAGGCGACGGCGTTCGACGAGATGCTGGCGCGCGTGCGCGCGCGCGGCGCCGCGCCGGGGACGCCCCCGGCTTCCGCCGGGACAGGCCCAGCGGTGGCGGCGGAACCGGTCGCCGAGGGCGTGGGCGAAAAGGTCGGCGGCGTGGCCCGCGACGTCGGGCGCGGTGTCATCGAAGCGCCGGTGCAGATCGTGGGCGGCGCGCTCGACGCCGTCGGCAACAGCGCGCGCGGCCTCGCCGGCCTGGCCGACTGGCTCGACGCCAATTCTCTCGGCTTCCTCATGGTGCCCGGCCATCGCACCATGTTGGAGGCGGCGGGTGGTCTCGCCGGCGCAATCCCGGCGGCGAAGACCGTAACGGGCGGGTTCGCGCGCGGCGCGGCACAGTTCCTCACCGGTTTCATTCCGGCGATGCGGGCGACGCGCGGTTTCGGAGTGGCGCGCGGCGCGGCGGGTTTCGGCGCCGGCGCCATCGCCGACTTCGCCGTGTTCGACCCCATGGCCGGCCGGCTGGCCGACTTGTGGAAGGACTGGGGCCTGCCGGAGAACGTGGTGAGCGACTACTTGGCGTCCGACCCCGGCGACAGCGAGATCGAGGGCCGGTTCAAGAACGCGCTCGAGGGCGCCGGCCTCGGCGTGCTGACGGAGGGCGTCGGGCTGGCCGCCGGTTTCCTCAGGGGCCTGCGGCGCCACAAGCCGGCGAAGGAAGGCGCGCCGGATCCGTTCACGCCCAAGGTGACGGCCGAGGACCTGAAGGCCCTGGGCGACCCGTCGCCCGAGGCGCCGCTGGTCACGATCCGGGCTGAGGGGGCGAAGCTGAAACGGTCCGAGCAAGTGACGGCCGAGGGCGTGCCGGCGCTGGCGGCGGACGAGCGAGGCAAGGTCTACATCAACTTCGCGCGCATCGAGGCGCCTGGCGACATCGAGCAGGCGATGCAGGACCTGGCCGACGCCTTCAGGGGCGACATCGAGAAGCAGCGCCGCGGCGTGCGGACGCACCTGGAAACGAGCCTCGCGGCCGAGCAGATCGACGCCTGGAAGGTTCTCATGGAGCGTCGTACCGGCCAGCCACTCAACGCTGAGCAATCGCTGGCGGCGCGCCAGCTATGGGTGCAGTCGGGGACGCGGCTTTCCGAGGCGGCCAAGACGGCGGCGACCGCCCCCAGCGAGGCCAACCTGTTCATCTTCCGCAAGATGCTCGCCGTGCACCACGCGATCCAGAGCGAGACGATCGCGGCGCGCACCGAGACGGCGCGGGCGCTCAACTCGTGGCGCATCCCGGCCGGCGGCGACAGCGAGAAGTTCCGCGCCATCGACGACATGCTGCGCGCCTCGGGCGGCCCGGACGTGTCGCGCGAACTGGCGCGGCGGATCGCCGCGCTCGACCCGGCGAAGCACGCGCGCGAGATCGACGAGGTGGTGCGCAAGGGCGCCTTCGCGCGGACGCGCGACGCCGTGATCGAGGCCTGGGTCATGGGGCTGCTGTCGGGGCCGAAGACGCACCTCGTCAACAGCATGAGCAACACGGCGTTCCTCGCGCTCAACATGCTCGAGCGCGGCGCCGCGGCGCGCATCAGGGCGGCGATCGGCGGCGAGGGCGGGGTCGCCGCCGGCGAGGCCTCGGCGATGCTGTTCGGCCTGATGGAGGGCATGAAGGACGCCTTCCGCTTCGCCTGGAAGGCGGCGCGCACGGGCGAGACCGGGTTCGGAATAGGCAAGATCGACCTGCCGCGCGAGCCGGCGCTGTCGAGCGAGGCGCTCGGCATCGCCTCCTCGGGCTGGCTCGGCCGCGGGGTGGACGTGCTGGGCGAGATCGTGCGGGTGCCGGGCCGGGCGCTCGGCGCCGCCGACGAATTGTTCAAGACGGTCGGCTACCGGATGGAGCTGAACGCCCAGGCGCTGCGCCAGGCGACGGGGGAGGTGCAGGCCGGCCGGATCGCGCCGGAGCGGCTCAAGGAGCGCATCGCCGAGATCGTGGCCGACCCGCCGGAGAACATCCGGCTCGCGGCGGTGGACCAGGCGCTCTACCAGACCTTCACCCAGGCGCCGGGCGAGGTCGGCAAACTGGCGCACCGGATGGTGGCGCGGTTCCCGCTGCTGCGCTTCATCGTGCCGTTCGTCAACACGCCGGTGAACCTGACCGGCGCCTTCATCGAGCGGCTGCCGATCGTGAGCCTGGCGCTCAAGCGCACGCGCGCGGACCTGGCGGCGGGCGGGGCGCGGCGCGACCTGGCGCTGGCGCGCCAGGGCCTCGGCGCGATGGCGATGCTGACCGTTACCGACCTCGCCATGAACGGCGTCATCAGCGGCGGCGGGCCGGCCGGCGCGGCGCAGCGCCAGGCGCTGGAGCGCACCGGCTGGCAGCCCTACAGCGTCAAGATCGGCGACCGTTGGTATTCCTACCGGCGGCTCGATCCGATCGGGATGCTGATCGGCGCGGCCGCCGACCTGGTCGAGCTGCTGCACAACACCGACTGGGAAGGGCCGGATGCGCCCGACGCCGAGGAGGTTGCCATCGCGGTGGCGGCGGCGATCGCCAACAACATCATGTCGAAGACGTGGCTCACCGGCATCTCCGAGTTCGTCGCCATGCTGGACGAACCGGACAGGTACGCCGAGACCTACTTCGGGCGCTTCGCCGGCTCGTTCGTGCCGACGGGGGTGGCGGAGATCGCGCGCGTGCAGGACCCGATCATGCGCGAGGCGCTGACGCTGATGGACAGCATCCGCAAGCGGACGCCGGGACTGTCCGAGGGCCTGCCGCCGCGGCGCGACCTGTGGGGCGCCCCTCGATCCTACGAGAGCGGCATGGGCTGGGCGTGGGACGCGTTCTCGCCGATCTACTCGCGGCGCGAGAACCCGGAGCCGATCGACGCCGAGCTGCTGCGCCTCGAAAGGGGCATCGCGATGCCGGACCGGAAGGCGAGCTTTGACGGCGCCACGGTCGACCTCGAGCGGCATCCCGGCGCCTACTCGCGCTACGTCGAGCTGGCCGGGGACGCGCTCAAACACCCGGCCTACGGGATGGGCGCGAAGGAGCTGTTGAACGCCATCGTCACGGGCAAGCACGCGCTGGCGCAAGTCTACCGGTTGAGGTCGGACGGGCCGGACGGCGGCAAGCAGGATTACATCATGGAACTGATCGGCACATATCGGGAATGGGCGCGGCGCCAGTTGCTGGAGGAGTTCCCGGCGCTCCGGGCCGAGGTCGAGGAGAAGCTGCGCCGCAAGCGGCAGTTGAGGATGCCGGTGCTGCAATGACGCTAGAGGGACAGGTCGGCATCGCCGTCTTCTTCGGCGTTCCGCTGGCGAGCTACTTCGTGCTGCGCCGGGCGGGCCGCACGGTCGCGGGCGCCGCCGGAGGCGCGGTGCTGATGTGGGCGACGATCATGGGCGGCTTCGTTCTCTTCGGGTTCGGGGCGCTGGCGCTCGGGCTAGGCGTGGGGACCGGCTTCTGGATGCTGGCGGCGACGGTCCTCGGCGCGATCTGGTGGCTCGTCGAGCGGGAGCGGGCGGGGCAATGATGCAGACGTGGCCGGTGGCGGCGGCGATCCTCATTGCGGGAGCGATCATCGGCGGCGCCCTGCTGTATGGGCCGCGGGAGCGGGTCGTCGCGTACCCGTGGGGTCATGTGGTCGAGGATCGGTGGGGCGGTGAAGTGTGTGTGACCATCCTTGATCGTGACCTGGGGAGGGAAGAGGGCAAGCTCCTATGCGGCGAGGAAATAGCCGAGGTCATGGAGCGAGGACGAGAGGAACTGTGGGTGCCGCTGCCGGCGATGTCTGCGGACGAGCGCCTGGCGCGGGCGCGGGCGCGGGTGGCGGCGGGGGACGAACTGCTGGCGCGGGTGCGGGCGCGGCGACACGGCGCGCATCCGTAAGAGCGCAGCTAGGCGAACGGAGTGAGGGCGGCTAGGAGCCGCCCTTTTTCTTGGGCGGCGGCGGCGCGGCCAGGGCCTTCAAGCCCGCCTCGATGAGGCGCCGGATCGCTTCCGCCCGAGTGGGGATTTTGTTGGCGAAGCGCCAATCGTCGATAGCCTGCATCGCCGAACGAGACACCATGACAGGCAGGCGGATGTCTTTGGGTTGGTCATTCACAAACCGAAAATAGCACACACGGAGCCTCCGGCACAAGGCAGTTGACTTTTGCTAATTGGTCATGTACCAATGGCACAACAAGACCAAACGGAGGAGGGACCGATGACCGAGAACGTGGTGCGCTTGGAGCGAGACCTGGGGCCGGCGGACGAGGCGCTGCTGGAGCTTGGGTGCGTGAGCGTCAAGGGCCGGCGGGTGGTGGATTGGTGGTCGGGCAAGCGATGCGGCGAGTACGGGGCCGACTGCCGGATCGGCGCGGCCTACGCGATGGAAGTAATCGCGTGGCTGGTCGAGTTCGGCCCGACGACCATGGGCGGCGTGCTGACGGACATCGCTCAGGCGCAGATCCGGCGCGGCAGGTGCGGCGGGGTTGAATTTGGGTTCTGGTCGGCGATCGAGGAGTATCTCGGCCAGGGCCACGTCGAGTGCGCCGGCGGCTTCGAGGCGAGGTTGCCGGCCGATCTCGCGGCCCCGGCCTGCGCCGGCGCCGAGGAGGGCGGACGATGAAACGGGCAACAGCGCAGAGGATGACGATCGATCTGCCGCCGCTCAACATCGAGAGCGTCGAGGTGACGTTGATCGGGGACGCGCCGTTGATCTGCCACAACTGGAGCCGCAAGGCGAAGCAGCAGATGCTGGACAAGCAGATGAAGCTGCCCAGGCAGGCGAAGGCGGCGAAGGTCCCGGAGGAGGATTTCGCGGCCTCGCTCTATCCGCATCCCGACGGCGGCTACGGGTTCCCGGCCGTGGGGTTCAAGCAAGCGGGGGTGGCCGCGTGCGGTCAGGTGGAAGGGATCAGCAAGGTGGCGGCGCGGGCGGCCTTTCACGTCGTCGGCGAGTTCGTCAAGATCGAGGGCGAGCCGACCATGCGGGAGGACATGGTGCGGATCGCCATGGGCGTGGCGGATATCCGCTACCGGGCGGAGTTCAAGCAGTGGCGCGCGCGTCTCCTCATCCGCTACAACGCCAGCGCCCTGTCGGCGGCGCAGATCATTCATCTGTTGAATGTGGCGGGTTTTGGCATCGGCGTCGGAGAATGGCGGCCGCAGCGCAATGGGAGCTACGGCTTGTTCCACGTGGCGACGGGCGAGGAGGCGCGGACGTGACCGACCTCGTCTATCGGTGGAAGCCGCAGAGCAACATCGGCGTCGATGCGCAGATGGCAGGCGAGCGGCTGGAGGCGCTCAGGATACGCTGCAACGGGCAACTGATGCCGCGCGCCGTGGTCGAGGACGCGCGGCCGCCGGAGGCGCCGTTGCACGAGTGCTTCGAGTGGAACGACGCGGCGGCGGCGGAGGCGTACCGGGAAGAGCGGGCCGGATACGTGCTCAACCACATCACGGTGGAGATCGCGGTGCCGCACCGGGAGCCGCGGCAGATCCGGGCGTTCGTCAACGTCGTCGCCGAACAGGGGCGCGGCTATACCTCGGTGGCGGTGGCGCTGAGCGAGCCGGAGCTGCGGCGGCAGATGCTGGCGCGAGCGATGAACGAATTGAGGCAATGGCTGGCTCGGTACGCCGAGTTCGCGGAGCTGGCCGAGATCATCGCCGCCGTCGAAGCGGCGATTGCGCCGGACCCCACCGCATGACGTGGCGAGGCGCGGCGCGGCATGGCCCGGCGCGGCGAGGCGAGGCACGGCAAGGCAGCCGGGGCGTGGCTGGGCGTGGTCAGGCGCGGCTTGGCAAAGCGAGGCAGCCAGGGCAAGGCGAGGCGAGGCAGCCGAGGCACGGCTTGGCCCGGCGCGGCGAGGCACGGCCAGGCGAGGCTAGGCATGGCCGGCGAGGCCGGGCGGGCTAACGCAGAGCCGAAGCGAGCGGCGAACGGAGGGGCGGCCAACTGGCCGCCCCTCCTCATTTGGAGGGATACATGACGGTTTCCTCGATGGTGAGTAGAGTTTCCTATGTCGGCGACGGTGTGACGAAAAGTTTCGCCGTTGCGTTTCCGTTTTTTAGCGAGGGCGAGCTTACCGTTATCGAGCGCGTCGTCGCCACCGGCGCGGAGAGCGTCAAGACGTTGGGAACGGATTACTCGGTCAGCGGCGGCGGCGGGGCCACTGGCACCGTCACGATGATCGTGGCGCCGGCGGCGACGGCCGAGCTGCACATTGTCCGTAATAGCGTGCGCACACAGGGCGTCGATTTGCGCCCGCACGATGTTTTCGGGGCCGAGACGCTGGAGGAGGCGCTCGACCGCCTCGTGCTCCAGGTGCAGGACCTGGCGCGCGACGTGGCGCGGGCATTGAAGGCGACGCGGACCGACGATCCGGCGGTCGCCACCGAGCTGCCGGCGATCCCGTCGCGCAAAGGAAAATATGCCTTCTTCGACAGCACGACCGGCGCCGTCACCGCGGTCGGCGCCACGTTCACGGCCGACAGCAGCGTTCTGGTGTTCGTCGGGCCGGCGGCGCCGGCGCACCTGCAGGGGCGCATCTGGGTGGACAGCGCCACGGCCAACACCCTCATCACGAAGCAATCCGACGGCGCCGCGTGGCGCGAGATCTTCCGCGTCACCATCAGTAGCGGCGTCGTGCAGTTCAACGACCTGGCGACGGTGGCGCAGGTGCTGGCCGGCACCAATGCCGCGACGAGCGTCACCCCCGACGCGCTGGCCGCCACCTGGGAGGAGGGAGTGGCGGTGGCGAGCGCCTCGGCGCTGGCCCTCCCGGCCGGCGGCGGCACCTTCGCCCACGTCACCGGCACCACGACGATCGACACCATCGACACGACCGGCCTCAAGGCCGGCTGGCCGCTGATGCTGGTGTTCGACGGCGCCCTGACGCTGGTGAATTCCGCCAACCTGATCCTCCAGGGCACCAATATCATAACGGCGGCCGGCGCCGTCGCCTTCCTGCGCTACGAGGGCGGCACGGTGTGGCGGCTGGTGAACTACCACGAGGCGACCGGCTCGACCGCCGAGGCGGCCTGGCCGCGCGGCACCATCGGCGGGTTCGTGCTGGCGAACAACGGCGCCGACGCCGCCAACGACATCGATGTCGGGGTGGGGTCCTGCCGCTCCGACGACGACGCGGAGAACATCAAGCTGGCCGCGGCAATCACCAAGCGGCTCGACGCTCCTTTCGCCGCCGGGACGAACCAGGGCGGCCTCGACACCGGCGCCGAGGCGGTCAGCACCTGGTATCACCTGTGGGCGATCAAGAACCCGGCCACGGGCGCGGTCGACGCCCTGTTCTCGCTCTCGGCCACGTCGCCCACCATGCCGGCGGGCTACACGAAGAAGCGGCGGCTGGGCGCGGTGAGGAACGACGCGGCGAGCGCGATCCTCGCTTTCGACCAATACGGCGACGAGTTCTGGCTTGACACGCCGATCCTCGACGTGAACGCCGCCAATCCCGGCACGGCGGCGGTGACGCGGGCGCTGACGACGCCGGGCGGCGTCAAGTGCCAGGCGGTGCTCAACGCCGGCGTGTCGCAGAACAGCAGCGCCGGCGTGGCGCTCTATCTCAGTTCGCTCGACGCGGCCGATCTGGCGGCTTCGCTCACCGTCGCGCCGCTCGGCACGGTAGCCACGGCGTCCGGGTCGGTCGACAACGTGCACGAGGGCGGGCAGGCGCGCGTGTGGACCGACACGAGCTCGCAAATACGGTCGCGGGTCAACGCCTCCGGCGCCAACACCAACGTCAGGATCGCCACGCTCGGCTGGCGCGACCAGCGCGGCAAGGACGCCTGATGCGGCGCGCGGTGCTCGTTCTGGCGGGAGTGCTGGCGGCCTCGCCGGCGGGCGCGGCGCCGGTCAGCTTCTGCGTCGACGCCATGCTGATCGAGCGGCCGATGCTGGGGCTGGGCGAGCACCTGGTGGCCACCTGGAGCGAGCGCGACGGCTCGGTGCGGATGCTGTTCGCCAGGCCGGACGGCAGCGCGTGGACCATGATCGCCGTCGACGTGCTGCGCGGCATGGCCTGCACGATGCGCGAGGGGCCGCGCATCGATCTGTTCGAAATGCCGAACGAGAGGGGCGTATGAGCGATCTCAATGGCAACCTGCTGAAACTGGCCAACAGCGCCGCCACTATCCTGATTTCGCGCGTGGCGCTGGTGGCGCTCGCCGGCCTGGCGGCGTGGCAGCTTTCGGAAACTGTGAACATCAAGACCGAGATCGCGGCGCTTCAGGCGACGGTCGCGAGCCGGGTCGCGAGCAGCGATCAATGGCGCGGCGAAACGACACGCCGGATCGAGCGGCTCGAGGACCGCCTCGGCAGGGACAGGCCATGACCGCCTTCGAGCGCGCGGTCGAGCTGGTGCTGCGGCACGAGGGAGGGTTGGGCGAGCATGCGGACGATCCGGGGGGGATCACCAACTTCGGGATCTCGCTGCGGTTCGCGGGCTCGGTGAAGCTCGACATCGACGGCGACGGGTTCACGACGAAGGCGGACATCGTGGCGCTGACGCGGGGGCAGGCGGTCGAGCTCTACCGGCGGCATTTCTGGCTGCCGATGCGCTGCGAGGAGATGGCGGGGGCGATCGCCTATCCGGTGTTCGACTGCGCCGTCAACCAGGGCCTCGGCGCGGCGGCGCGCCTGTTGCAGCGCGCGCTCGGCGTGCCGCAGGACGGCGTGCTCGGACCGATCACGATGGCGGCCGTCGAGGCGTGGGCTGCCTCGCCGCGCCGCCTCGTCGCCTGGTTCGTCGGGCACCGCAACACGCGCTACGCGCGCCTCGCCGTCGAGAGCGTGAAGGCGCGGAGCTTCATCGGCGGCTGGCTGCGGCGCAGCGCCGAGGTGCACGACGCCGCCGCGCATTGGCAGGACTGAAAGGAGTGGAGCACATGGACGACGTGAAGAGCCTGTTCGCGAGCAAGACGTTCTGGTGCGCCGTGGTGGCGATCCTCGCCGGCGCGCTGGCCGGGAGCGACTACGCGCTCGC
>CAZGYG010000060.1:0-18509 GCA_964530335.1 uncultured Rhodospirillaceae bacterium
GCCAGGTCTCGCCGCCGAACGCCGCCTTGACGTTGACCTTGACCTGCTGGATGTACAGCCGCTCGCCGGCCAGTTGCATGGCAGGGTCCAGCAGCCGCGGGTGGCGCACGAGACGAGCAAAAAGGTCGCTGCGCCGGTGCAGTCCCATGGCCGTGCGCACCTCGCCGCTGTGCTTTTCGCGGAAGTTCGCCGGCGTGTCCTCGGCGAACAGCGCCGGCAGCTCGCCCCTGAGCATCGCCACCTCGGCGGCCGAGAACAGGTTCGCCAGGACGAGAAACCCGTCGCGCCCGTAGCGTTCGATCTGTTCCGTTGTCAGACGCATGCTGAGGCCTCCTTCGGTCGTGGCCGTGAGAGTAACCGCGCGGGCTGGGTTTGTCGTTCCCGCTTTCGCGGGGATGAGGCCATGAACTGTTTCACCTGCATTCGAACCCTGCCTAGAAGAACGCCTTGAGCGCGTCGAGCGTGGCGTCGGAGCGCTCGACCAGCATCATGTGGCCGGCGCCGGCGATGGTAACCGTCATGGCGCCCTTGATTGTGCCCGCGAGCGCCCGCCCGGCCTTGGGCGGGGTCATGCGGTCGTCATCGGCGATGGCGACCAGGGTCGGGCAGGCGATGCGCGCCGCCGCCGCCGCGCCGCCGGTGTAGGCGTCGCACGCGGCCAGATCGGCGGCCAGCACGCCAGGGCCGCCTTGGGCGAGCAGGTGGACCGTGCCGCCGCGCGCCCACAGGCCCGGGGCCGGGTGGCCGCCCAGCCGGCCGCGCCGGCCATGACCCCAGCCGGCGATCATGGCGTGGGCGCGCTCGGGCGCCTGGCGCGCCGCGGCGAGCAGGGCCGCGTTCACCGGGATCGCCAGGGCGCCGCCGAACAGCGCCAGCCGGTCGATGCGTTCGGGCCGGCGCGCTGCCGCCTCCAAAGCCACCAGCGCGCCCATGCTGTGGCCGGCCAGGCCGAAGCGCGGCAGCTCGAGCGCATCGGCGAACGCGAGCACCCAGTCGGCCATGGCGCCGATGTCGGGCAGCGGCGCGCCGCCGGACTGCCCGTGGCCCGGCAGGTCGGGCGCCAGCGCCGCGCGTCCGGCGTGGGCGAAGTGACGGGTCGGCAGCGACCACGCGGTGTGGTCCATGCCCGCGCCGTGGACGAACACGATCGCCCTGGAGCCGCGCGCGAACGGCCGCCCGCCGGTGGCCGCGAAACCCTCCCGCCCCGCCACGTCGACCCTCACGCCGCCGACCTGACCGCGGCGCGTAACGCCTGATCGAGATCGGCGATCAGGTCGCCCGAGTCTTCCAACCCGACCGACAGGCGCACCAGGTCCTCGCCGACGCCGGCAGCGGCCAGCGCGGCGGCGTCCATCTGCTGATGCGTCGTGCTGGCCGGATGGATGACCAGGGACTTGGCGTCGCCGACGTTGGCCAGGTGCGACCAAAGGCCGAGCCGCTCGATGAACCGGGCGCCGGCGGCGCGGCCGCCCTTGATGCCGAAGCTCATGATGGCCCCGGCGCCCTTGGGCAGCAGGCGGGCCGCCAACGCGTGGTCCGGATGGCTCGGCAATCCGGGATAGGCGACCCAGGCGACCGCGTCATGGCCGGCCAGGAATTCGGCGACGCGGCGGGCGTTGGCCACATGGCGTTCCATGCGGAGCGGCAGGGTCTCGACCCCTTGCAGGATGTAGAAGGCATTGGCCGGGCTCAGGCAGGCGCCGAAATCGCGCAGGCCCTCGGCGCGGGCGCGCATGACGAACGCCTGGGGCCCGAAGGTCTCGGCGAACGCCAGCCCGTGGTAGCCGGCGTAGGGCTCGGTGATGGTCGGGAACTTGCCCGAGGCGGACCAGTCGAAATTGCCGCCGTCGACGAGCACGCCGGCGATGGCGACGCCGTGACCGCCGAGGAACTTGGTCGCCGAATGCAGCACCAGGTCGGCGCCGTGCTCGAACGGGCGCATCAAATAGGGCGTGGCGAAGGTCGAATCGATCAGCAGCGGCAGGCCCTCGGCGTGGGCGACGCGCGCGATCGCCGGGATGTCGAGCACCTCGAGCCGGGGGTTGCCCAGCGTCTCGCCGAACAGGAGCCGCGTCTCGGGCCGGATCGCCGCGGCGAACGCCTCGGGCCGGCGCACGTCGACGAAGGTGGTCGTGATGCCGAAGCGCGGCATGGTGTAGTTCAGCATGTTGTGCGAGCCGCCGTAGAGCGAGGCCGAGGCGACGATGTGCCCGCCGGCGCCCATCAGGGTCGCGATCGCCAGGTGCAACGCGGCCTGGCCGCTGGCCGTGGCCACCCCGCCCACGCCGCCCTCGAGCGCGGCGATGCGTTCCTCGAGCACCGCGACCGTCGGGTTCGAGATGCGCGAATAGATGTGGCCGACCCGCTCCAGGTTGAACAACGCCGCGGCGTGGCCCACGTCGCGGAACACGTAGGACGTGGTCTGGTAAATGGGCACCGCGCGCGCGCCGGTCGCCGGGTCGGGCTCCTGGCCGGCGTGGAGTGCCAGCGTGTCGAATTGGGGTTGATCGGGATCGCTCATGGTCGGGACATCGATGTGTGGGGTGAGCCTACACCGCGGTTTCGGCTGCTTCCAAGGCCGCGAGCATTTACGCGGCGGGCGGGCTTGCCTAAGGTCCGCCCGGCGACGGGAGGCGCGACCATGGCGGGCGGACGCAAGATCGACAACGTGGCCGTGATCGGCGCGGGCACCATGGGGCTCGGCATCGCGGCGCTGTGCGCCGACCGCGACGTGCCCGTGCTGCTGCTCGACCGGGCCGGTCCCGCGCCCAATCGCAACGCGCCGGCCCGGGCGGCGCTCGAACGGCTGCCGACGCTGCGCCCGGCCGCAATGAAACACCCGGACAAGGCGAGCCTGGTCACGATCGGCAACGTTGAGGACGACCTCACGCGCCTCGCCGATTACGACTGGATCTGCGAGGCGGTGTTCGAGGACCTGGCGCTCAAGCGCCAGCTCTTGGCCGGCATCGAGAAGCACCGGCGCGCGGGTTCCATCGTCACGACCAACACCTCGGGCATACCTTTGCGCGCGATCGTCGAGGGCATGGCGGATCGCCTCGGCCGGGACATCGCCGTGACCCACTTCTTCAACCCGGTCAGCGTCATGCGGCTGTGCGAACTGGTCCCCGGCCCGCGCGCCGACCCCGACGTGGCGCCGGCGCTGGAAGCCTTCATCGGCGGCCGATTGGGCAAAGGCATCGTGCATGCGAAGGACACGGTCAACTTCATCGCCAACCGCATCGGCTGCTTCTTCATTCTGAGCGGCCTGCACAAGGCGATGGCGGCACTCGAAGCGGGCGCCAACGCGGAATCGATCGACGCGGCGCTCGGCGAACCGGTGGGCCTGCCGTCCACCGGCCTGTTCGGCCTGGTCGACCTGATCGGCCTCGACGTCATGGACTTCGTCGCCAAGAACCTGGCGGCGAACCTGCCGGAAGGCGACGCGGGCCGGGCGTATCTCACGTTCCCGGCGCCGGTCCACGCCATGCTCGAGCGCGGCCAGATCGGGCGCAAGGCGGGCGCCGGGTTCGCTCGCATGGTCAAGACGGCCGATGGCGGCCGCGCGCGCGAGGTCTGGGACCTGCGCGCGGGCGCGTGGCGCGCCGAACGCAAGCCGGAGCTTGCCGCGGCGGAGCGGACGGCGACCGGCCTGCTGGCCGCGCCGAGCCCGCTCGGCCGGCTGGCGTGGGAAACGATCGGCGGTACGCTGGCCTACGCGGCCGGGTTGGTGCCCGGCATCGCCGACGACATCGTCAATGTCGATGCCGCCATGCGCTGGGGCTACGGCTGGGCCAAGGGGCCGTTCGAGCTGCTCGACGCGCTCGACCCGCTTGCCTTCGCAGCCAGGCTGGAAGCGGAGGGTCGGCCGGTGCCCGCCATGCTGGCCGTGCTGCGCGCGTCCGGCCAGTCCCGCTTCTGCGGGGCCGACGGCACGACGTTCCTGGGCGCCGAAGGCCGCCGGCACGCGCGCGCCTGACGAGGATCGCGGGTCGCGATCCTTGACCTCGCGCCGGGCGGAGTGAAACACTCGCCCAGTGGAAACCGCCCGCAGAGGCGGACAGCCAGTGTACAGGGGCACCTAGATCGAGGGAGACCGAAGGATGCGAATGTTCGCGCAGAGGGCCGTGTTCGCCCTGGCCATGATCGCGGCTCTGGGAGGCGGTACGGCATGGGCCGCGTCCGTCCCCGAAACGTCCGACCCGATCAAGCTCGCCATGAACGAGTGGACGGGCCAGCATGTCACGACAACGATCGCCGGCAAGATCCTGCAACGCATGGGCTACAATGTAGAGTTAGTGGCGGCCGGCTATTACCCGCAATTCGTCGGGATCGCCGACGGCTCGCTTACCGCGACGCTGGAGCTGTGGGGCACCAACGTCGGCGAAATCTACACGAAGGCGCTCGCCGATGGCACGGTGGAGGACATAGGTACCCTGGGCCTCGCCCCGCGCGAGACCTGGATGTACCCGGCGTACGTCGAGGAGATGTGTCCGGGCCTGCCCAACTGGGAAGCGCTGAAGGACTGCGCCGCGATTTTCGCCACCCCGGATACGGCGCCCAGCGGCCGATTCCTTGACTATCCGGCGGATTGGGGTGATCTCAACAACCCGCGCATCAAAGCGCTCGGGCTCGATCTGGTATCGATCCCGGCCGGCACCGAAGGCGCACTGGTGGCGGAAATCAGGTCGGCGGTGGAGAAGAAGAAGCCGATCCTGGTGATGTTCTTCAAGCCGCAATGGCTGCACGCCATTATTGATATGAGGGAGGTTGATCTGCCCGATTACGAGGACGCGTGTTACACGGACGCGTCCTGGGGCATCAATCCCGACGAGACCTATGATTGCGACTGGATCAAGGGCGCCGCAATCTACAAGGTCGCCTGGCCCGGAATGAAGGACAAGTGGCCGGCGGCGTACAAGTTTCTCAGTGCCTACCAGCTCACCAACGAGGACCAGATTCCGCTGCTTAACGCCATCGACAACGACGGCAGGCCTCTCGACGAGGTGTGCGAGGAGTGGGTCGAGAACAACCAGGAGAAGTGGCAGGTCTGGGTCGACGCCGCGATGATGTAGCGGCGCGATGACCGAGATCTCCTGCCGCAACGTCTGGAAGATCTACGGCCCGGATCCGGCTCAGTTCCTGCCGCCGAACGGTCGGGTCCTGGACCCAGCCGGGCTGATCCACAAGATTCGCGGCTCGCACCACATCGCCGCCGCCTGCGACGTCAGCTTCGACGTCAAAGTGGGCGAGATCTTCGTCATCATGGGGCTGTCGGGGTCGGGCAAGTCGACGGTCGTGCGCTGCCTGTCGCGTCTGGTCGAGCCCACGGCCGGCGAGATCGTGCTCGACGGCCGGGACCTGCTCAAGGTCACGAACCAGGAGCTGATTGAGATCCGCCGGCACAAGATGGGCATGGTGTTCCAGAATTTCGGGCTCCTGCCCCATCAGACGGTGCTCGAGAACGTGGCGTTCCCGCTCAAGGTCCAGGGGGTCGCGCGCGCCGAGCGCGAGGGGCGGGCACGCGAGATGATCGACCTGGTCGGCCTGGGCGGGCGCGAGGGCGCGTTTCCGCGCGAGCTCTCCGGCGGCCAGCAGCAACGCGTCGGCATCGCGCGCTCACTCGCGGTCGGGCCCGCCCTGTGGTTCCTGGACGAGCCGTTCAGCGCGCTCGACCCGCTGATCCGACGCCAGATGCAGGACGAGTTCCTGCGCCTGCAGAAGATGCTGAAGAAGACCATCGTGTTCATCACCCACGATTTCCTCGAGGCGCTCAGGCTCGCCGACCGCATCGCCATCATGAAGGACGGCGAGGTGGTGCAGATCGGCACGCCGGCCGACGTGGTCATGCGCCCCGCCACCGGCTATGTCACCGAATTCACCCGCGACGTGCCGCGCGTCAAGGTGCTGACCGTGCGCGACGCCATGGATCGGTCGGGGGCGCCCGCGGCGGGCGAGCCGGTGCCCAGCGATCTCACCCTCGAGCGCCTGCTGTCGCGCTTCGGCGACGGGCGGAGTGTCCTGCCGGTGACCGAGGATGGCCGCGTCATCGGGGTTGTCACCGCCCAGGGCGTGCTCGCGGTCCTGGCCAGCGCGGCCGAGGACACCGCCGCCCGCTAGACCATGATCCGGCTAGCCGATCCGATCGACGATCGGCCCGACGCCGGTGCGCAGGGGATCGACGCAGGGCAGCCCCGTGGCCTCCGCCGTCGTGGCGATCAGGACCTTGGCCTCGCCTTCGGGGAGCCGCGAGGTGTCGAGGCTGATCCCGACGACGCGCGCCGCCGGGTTGGTCAGATGCGCCGCGCGCTCGTTCGCCTCGCGACACGCCGCGAGCGTGGGCAGCGGCCAGCCGGGCAGGCCGCGCATGTGGCCGCGCGTCGGTTCGTGGCACAGCACGAGCGCATCGGGCTGGGCGCCGTGGATCAGGCCAAGGGTGACGCCGGCGTAGGACGGGTGGAACAGCGAGCCCTGGCCCTCGACCACGTCCCAATGGTCGGGGTCGTTCGCTGGGCTCAGGAACTCGGTCGCGCCCGAGATGAAGTCGGCGACCACCGCGTCGATCGAAACACCGTCGCCGGCGATCATGATTCCGGTCTGCCCCGTGGCGCGGAAGTCGGCCTTCATGCCGCGCGCCTTCATCTCCTTCTCGAGCGCGAGCGAAGTGAACATCTTGCCGCAGCTGCAATCGGTGCCCACCGTCAACAGGCGCTTGCCCGGCCGCTTGGTGCCCTTGCCGACCGAGAAGGCGCGGGTGGGGTGGCGCAGGTCATGGAGCCGGCGCCCGTGGCGCTCGGCGGCGGCGCGCACGGCCGGGATGTCGACCAGCCTCGTGTGCATCCCGGCGGCGACGTCGAGCCCGACCTCGAGCGCCCGCACCGTCGGCGCGATCCAGGCATCGGGGATGAACCCGCCGGCGTTGGCGACGCCGATCAGGAACGTCCTGGCCCCCTTCTTGGCGGCGGCCTCGGGCGTCATCTCGGCCAGGCCGAGCGTGGTCTTGCATCCGGGCAGGCTCATCTGACCGAGGCACTTTTCGGGCCGCCACACCAGCACGCCCTTGGCCGACTTGGCGGCCAGGTCGTCGCGGGCATCGCCCAGGAACAACAGGTACGGCGCGTCCATGCGGCTTCTCCAGGTGCGGCGCGATCGTAGCGGAGCGAGAGCCGGGCGTCAGGTGGTCGCGGCGCGGATCGCCCCGTCGACCGCGAGCCCCAACCGCTCGACGATGGCGCCCAGCTCGTCCTCGGTCGCGATGTAGGCCGGGGCCAACACGACGTGATCGCCGCTCACTCCGTCGATCGTGCCGCCCATCGGGTAGCACAACAATCCTTCGTCCATGGCCCGGCGCTTGATCCGGGCGTTGAGCCTGAGCCCCGGGTCGAACGGTCGCTTGCTCGCCCGGTCGGCGACCAGCTCGATCGCCTGCAAGAGGCCGCGGCCACGTATGTCGCCGACGTGGGGGTGGTTGCCGAAGCGTTCCGTCAGCAGCTCGTTCAGCACGACGCCAAGCCGTTGCACCCGCTCGACCAGGCCGCGGGTTCGGATCGCCCGCTGCACCGCGAGCGCGGCGGCGCAGGCGATGGGGTGCCCCATGTAGGTCTGGCCGTGCTGCACCGTGCCCGACCCCGCGCGGATCGCCTGGACGATGCGGTCGTGGACCAGCAACGCGCCGACCGGCTGGTAGCCGGCGCCAAGCCCCTTGGCCATGGTCAGCAGGTCGGGCACCACGCCCTCGGCGTCGCAGGCGTAGAGCGTGCCGCAGCGGCCCATGCCGCACATCACCTCGTCGAGGATCAGCAGGATGCCGTGGCGGTCGCAGATGTCGCGCACGCGCCGGAAGTAGCCCGGCACCGCCGGCTGCGCGCCCAGCGTCGCGCCGACCACCGGCTCGGCGACGAAGGCGAGCACGGTTTCTGGGCCGAGCTCTTGGGCCTTGGCCTCGAGCTCGTCGGCGACGCGCCGGCCATAGGCGTCGTCGTCCTCGTCCGCGCGCCGCTCGCGGTAGGGGTAGCACGGCGCGATGTGGTGGGCGGGGGGGAGCAGCGGCTGGTACGCCGCGCGGCGCGGCAGGTTGCCGCCGATGGCCAGCGCGCCGAGCGTCGAGCCATGGTAGCTCTGGCGCCGGGCGATGACGTGGCGGCGACCGGGCTGGCCGATTTCCAGGGCGTACTGGCGCGCGATCTTGAGCGCCGCCTCGATCGCCTCGGAGCCGCCGGTCAGGATCATGGCGTGGCTGAGCCCCGCCGGGGCGTGCGCCGCCAGCTCGGCCGCCAGTTCCTCCTCCGCCTGGGTGGTGAAGAACGAGGTGTGGACGTAGGGCACGCGCGCGGCCTGGTCGCGGATCGCCTCGATCACCTCGGCGTCGCCGTAGCCCAGGCACGTCACCGCCGCGCCGCCGCAGCCGTCCAGGTAACGCCGGCCCTGGTCATCGACGATGGTGATGCCCGCGCCGCCGACCGCGCGCACCGGCGGCGCCGCGAGCGAGCGAGCGAAGACGTGGGTTAAGTCGGGGGTCATGTCCGGTTCCTTGACCTGGGCGGGGCGCGACCCTGTTATCCTCGACGCCTTGCCCCCTCGTTCGCAAGACCAGCCGCCATGGAGCCTCAGTTCCGCCGCATCGCCGAAGCGGACCGCCCGCGGGTCACGCTCACGGTCGATGGCCGTCAGATCGCCGCGCTGGCCGGCGACACGGTGCTTACGGCGTTGCTGCTTGCCAGCGCGCGCGTGCGCGATTCCGAGTTCGGCGACGGTCCCCGCGCCGGCTTCTGCCTGATGGGCGCGTGCCAGGATTGCTGGGTCGGCCTCGCCGATGGGCGGCGCGTGCGCGCCTGCACCACGCCGGTCGCCGAGGGCATGGCGATCGCGACCGCATGAGCGGCGTCGTCGTTGTCGGCGCCGGGCCCGCTGGCCTGCGTGCGGCCGAGGTGCTGGTCGAGGCGGGCGTGCGCCCGGTCGTGATCGACGAGCAGGCGCGGGCCGGCGGCCAGATCTACCGCCGCCCGCCCGAAGGGTTCCGGCGCCCGGCTCGCGCGCTTTACGGCTTCGACGCTGGGCAAGCACGGGCGCTGCACGGCCTCGACGACCGCTTGGCCGGGCGCCTGGATTACCAGGCCGAGACCCTGGCGTGGAACGTGTGGGACGGCGCCGTGTACACGATGCGCGACGGTGCGCTCGGTCGCGTGCCGTTCGATGCCTTGATCCTCGCCCCCGGCGCCATGGACCTGGTGCTGCCGTTCCCCGGCTGGACGCTGCCCGGCGTGTTCACCCTGGGCGGCGCCCAGGTCGCGCTCAAGGCTCAGGCCTGCGCCGTCGGCCGCCGCGTCGCCTTCGTCGGCTGCGGGCCCCTGCTGACGTTGGTCGCGTACCAGTACCTGAAGGCCGGCGTCGAGCTCGCCTGCGTGCTCGAAACCAGCCCGCCCGGCGCGGCATGGCCCGCCTTGCCGGCGCTCGCCGCCGATCCGGTGCGGCTGGCGCGCGGTCTGGCATATCGGACGAAGCTTGCCCGCCACGGCCAGCGGGTGCGCCACGGCGCGACGCCCCTCGAGGCCGTCGGAGCCGATCGGGTTCGGGCGCTGCGCTGGCGCGACGCGGCCGGCGAACACGAAACGCCGTGCGACGCCATCGCAATGGGTTTCGGGCTCAAGCCGGAAACCCAGCTCGCCGAGCTGGCCGGCGCCGCGTTCGCCTACGCCGCCGAGGATGGGCTGTGGCTGCCGGTCGCCGACGCCGAGGGCCGCGTTGCCCCGCGCGTCTATCTGGCGGGCGACGGCGCCGGGATTCTCGGTGCCGGCGCGGCCGAGCTCGCGGGACGGCGGGCGGCGCGGGCCGCGCTCGCCGATCTCGGGCTTGCCGCGGACAGGGGTGAAAACCGGGTGCTCGAACTCAAGCTCCGCCGCATGGCAAGGTTCGCAACCGGGCTCCGGCGCGCCTTCCCGTTGCCCACCCGGCTCGCCGCGGCCATGCCGGACTCGACCATCCTCTGTCGCTGTGAATCGGTGACGGCTGGCGAACTGCGCGCCGTGGCGCGCGAGGGCGCGCGCGAGATCAACCGGGCCAAGGCGCTCTGCCGCGTCGGCATGGGCCGGTGCCAGGGCCGGGTGTGCGGCGTCGCGGCGGCCCACGTGCTCGCCGTTGCGTGCGACCTCCCGATCAGCGCGGTCGGGCGGCTGCGCGCCCAGGCGCCGGTCAAGCCGATCCCGATCGGCGCCTGTCGAGCGGGGGAACCGTGAGCCGCCTCGCGACCGAGGTTTTGGTCATCGGCGGCGGCATGGTCGGGTCGTCGGCCGCCCTGTTCCTCGCCCGCCGCGGCGTGCCCGTCGTGGTGCTCGAGAAGGGGCTGGCCGGCGCCCAGGCCAGCGGCGTCAACTTCGGCGGCGTTCGCCAGAACGGCCGGCACCTGGCCGAGGTGCCGCTGGCCATGCGCGGCCGGCGCGAGATCTGGGACAATCTGTCGGCGCTGATCGACACCGATGGCGAGTTCGTGGTCAGCGGCCACCTGCGTCTTGCACCGGCCAACGCCGACACTCCGGTGCTCGAAATCTTCCACCGCGAGGCCGGACGCCTCGGGCTCGCGACCGAGATGGTGCCGGGCCCGGCGCTGCGCGCGCGCTGGCCGTGGCTCGAAGGGCCGGTTGCGGCCGGCTGCCTGTGCCCGAACGACGGCCAGGCCAACCCGCGTCTCGTCGCGCCGGCGTTCGCCCGCGCCGCCCGCGCCGCCGGCGCCGAACTGCGCGAAGGCGAGGAGTTGGTCGATGTCGCGCCCTCGACCTACGGCTTCCGGGCGACGACGCGGAGTGGGCTCGAGGTCGAAGCCCGCGTCGCGGTCAACGCCGCCGGGGCATGGGGCGCGGCGATCGCCGAGCGATTCGGCGAGCCGGTGCCGATGCGCGCGATCGCGCCGCAGATGATCGTGACCGAACCCGCGGCTTTCCGCATCGAGCCGGTGCTCGGCGTCGTCGGCGGGGCGATCTACCTGCGCCAAATCCGGCGCGGCAACATCATCTTCGGCGGCGGCGACGGCATCGCGGACGTGGCGCGGACACGCCACTACGTGTTGCCCGAGGCGACGATCGGCGCGGCCGCCGTGGCGCACGAGCTGATCCCGTGCCTCCGGCACGTCAACATCATCCGGGTGTGGAGCGGCATCGAGGGCGAGACCGCGGACCTGATCCCGGTGATCGGGCCGAGCCGCACCACGCCCGGCCTGTTCCACGCCTTCGGCTTCTCGCGTCATGGCTTCCTGCTTGGCCCCGTGGCCGGGCTGATCCTTTCCGAACTGATCCTCGACGGCGCCACGTCCAGCCCGATCGCCCCGTTCGCCATCGACCGCTTCATGAACAATCGTTCATGATGGCGCCGGGCGAGCGGTAAGGCGGCGAACCCTAGGATTGTCCCCTCGATCGTGCGGGAACGACCCCCTCGGGGGCGCTACGAGCGCCTCCCCCTGCGCCACCCGAACCCGCGCATTGACGGCCTCGCCGAACCCCCGGCGGGGCCGTTTCGTTTGATACCGCCGCGTTGACCGCCACCTTGGGCACACCTAAGGTCCGTTCAACTTGCCGGAGGCGGCCATGGCCAAGTCGCTCGATCTGGAGTTCGTGCGGCGAAACTTCCCGGCGCTCGGCGACGGCTGGGTGCTGATGGAGAACGCCGGCGGCACCCTTATGCCGCGTCCGGTGATCGAGCGTCTGACCGGCTACGCCAGCCACAATCAGGTACAGCCTGGCGCCGCTTTCCCGGCCTCCGCCGAGGCCGAACGTAAGATTCGCGAGAGCGAGCGGCTGATGGCCGAGTTGCTCGGCGCCGAACCCGGCGAGGTGATGATCGGGCCTTCGACTACGATGAACGTGTTCCTGCTCAGCCAGGCGATCCGCCATTGGTTCCGGCCGGGCGACGAGATCGTCGTCACCAACCTGGACCACGAGGCCAACAACGGAGCCTGGCGCCGGCTCGCGGAATCCGGCGTCGTCGTCAAGGAGTGGCAATTCGATCCGGATACCTCCGCGCTCGAGGCCGATGGCCTGGGGGCGGTGCTGACCGACAAGACCCGGCTGGTCTGCTTCAGTCACTGCTCGAACGTGGTGGGCGTCGTCCACGACGTGGGCGAGCTGACCCGGATCGCGCACGAGGCGGGCGCGCTGGTCTGCGTCGACGCGGTCGCCTACGCGCCGCACCGGGCGCTCGACGTCAAGACGCTCGACGTCGATTTCTACCTGGTCAGCCTGTACAAGCTCTACGGCCCGCACCTCGCCATGCTCTACGGCAAGCGCGAGCACCTGCTGAGGGCGCGCGGGCTCAACCATTTCTTCATCGGCGAGGACGACGTCCCGCTCAAGCTCAACCCGGGCGGGGTGAACCACGAACTGACCGCCTCGCTCTCCGGCATCGTGGCGTACCTAGACGCGCTCCACGACCATCATCTCCCGGCCAGCAACGCGCCGCTCCACGAGCGCGCGGCCCGCGTGTTCGCGCTGATCGCCGACCACGAGGAACGGCTCAACCGGATCGTGCTCGGCTTTCTTGGCGCTCACCCGAAGGTCCGGCTCAACGGCTCGCGCGACGCCGCGAAGACCCACCGGGTGCCGACCTTTACGTTCACCGTGGCGGGGCGGAACTCGGGCGAGATTCCCGAGGCGCTGCTCGGGGAACGCATCGGCATCCGCGCCGGAGATTTCTACGCCCGGCGCGCGATCGACGCTTGGGGGCTTGGGCCCCGGGGTGGCGTGGTGCGCGCGAGCCTGGTGCACTACAACACGATCGATGAAGCCGAACGGCTCGTCGCCGCGCTCGACCGGGCGATCTGACGTCAGCCGACGATAGCGAGCGCGGGGAAGGTATCGAGCAGCCACAGCGCGATCAGCGGCAGGTCGCCCGTCACCATCAGGACGCCCATGGCGATCAGCACGACGCCGGCCACCAGATGCAGCGAACGCCCGATCCGGCCGAGCCGCTTGAGCCGGTCGACGAACGCGCCGGTGAACGCGGCCGCGATCAGGAACGGCACGCCGAGCCCGATCGAATAGACGGCGAGCAGGGCGACCCCCTGGCCGATGTCGGCGCTGGTCGCGCCGACCGTCAGGATCGCGCCCAGCACCGGACCGATGCACGGCGTCCAGCCGAAGGCGAACGCCATGCCGAGCAACCCGGCGCCGAGCGGGTGGCCGCCGGGAATGCGGCCGTGAAACCTGAGGTCGCGGTCGAGCCAGGGCAGCCGATAGGCGCCGATCAGGAACAGCCCAAACAGAATGACGAGGATGCCGGCCGCCAGCCCGAACTCGGCCCGGTAGTCGAACAGCAGCCGCCCCAGCGCGGTCGCGCTGGCGCCGAAGCCGATGAACACCACCGAGAACCCACCGACGAAGCACAGGCTGAGCCATATGGCGGCCAGCCGCCCGCGCGCGCCGGATTGGCCTTCGAGCCGATCGATCGACTGGCCCGCGACGTACGAGACGTAGCCCGGCACCAGGGGCAGCACGCAGGGCGACAGGAACGACACGACCCCCGCCGCGAACGCGGTCAGCACGCCGACGCCCGAGAGTTCCGGCATGATGCCTGGTCAGTCACCCGGAGGCACGGCGAGCGTGCCGTAGCGGGCGATCCTCTGGGCCTTCGGCCCGCTGCACGAGCAGCCGCTCGCGGCGGCCTCGAAAGCGGCCTTGCGCGCGGCGGCGATCAGGGGCTCGAGCAGCGCGATCGCCTCCGGGCTCGCCCAATCGGCCTCGCCGAGCAGTCGCGCGGCCACCCGGCCCTGGTGGTCGATGATGAAGGTGGCGGGCAACCCGGTGACACGCAGGTCGCGGGCCAACGCCATCGCGGGGTCGGCGTAGAGTTCGAGATGGCTCAGGCCCAAGTCCTCGAGGAACGGGCGCGCGTCGTCGATGCCGCCGCGGTCCATGGCGACGGCGACGACGGCGAACTGCGGCCCGCCGAGCCGGGCTTCGAGGGCGTCCAGCGATGCCATCTCGCGCCGGCACGGCGCGCACCACGTGGCCCACAGGTTGAGCACGACGACCCGGCCCTTGAAGTCGGCGATGGTGCGCCGGGCGCCGTCCGCGTCCACGAAGCCCGTGTCGCCGACCGGCTCCGGCGGCTCGATCCAGACCAGGTTGTCGAGCGACGCCCGCGCCGGACCGACCAGGGCGACGACCAGCAGCAGGGCGAGAACGAGCCTCATCCCCGCAACCTCTGGATCAGGGGCCAGATGTCCCGCTCCCACGCCTCGGGCGTGATCGGGCCGATCTGCTTGAACCGGATGCGACCCTGGGCGTCGATGACGAACGTCTCGGGCACGCCGTAGACGCCAAAGTCGATGCCCACGCGCCCGTCGCGATCCAGCCCGGTCCGGGCGTAGGGATCGCCCATGTCGTCGAGCCAGCGTGCCGCGTCCTCGGCCGCGTCCTTGTAGGCGAGGCCGTGCACCGGCACCAGGCCGTCGGTGGCGATGCGCAGCAGGATCGGGTGCTCCTCGCGGCAGGCGACGCACCACGACGCGAACACGTTGACGAGCGAGACCTCGCCCTTGAGATCCGCGCTGGCCAGGCCGAGCGTCCGCCCGGGCACCGGCGGCAGGTCGAACGCGGGCACCTGCTGGTCGATCAGCGCCGAGGGCACGATGGCGGGATCGCGGCCGAGCCCGGCGGCGAAAGCGAGCGCGAGGGCGCCGAAGCCCAGCACCGGCAGGGCGAACAGCCAGCGTCGGGTGGCCGGCACCGGTTCGGGTGTACGTTCGGTGGTCATGGCTCGGCCAGGTTCCTCGACTCAAGATGGCGGCGGCCTTGCCCCGAGGCAAGGCGAAAGCCCCCCGTTCACTCGGCCGTGATCGGCGCGCGAACGCCGGCGGCGAGGCCCGCGACGAACCGCTCCAGCCGGTCGCACGCCAGCACCAGCCGTTCGGTAGGCACGGTCAGCGACCAGCGCAGATAGCCCGCGCCGCTCGGGCCGAAGCCGTCGGCCGGCAGCGCCGCCACGTCGGCCTCCTCGAGCAGGCGCCAGGCGAAGGCCTGCGACGAGAGCCCGGTGCCGCGCACGTCGACCATGACGTACATGGCGCCTTCGGGACGCGTGCAGGCGAGGCCGGGGATCGCGCGCACGCGCTGCACCACCAGGTCGCGGCGCAGCCGGAACGTCTCGCGCATCGCGGCGACCTCCGCGTGGTCGCGCTCGAGCGCCGCCACCGCCGCGTCCTGGATGAACGTCGGCAGGCCGTAGTGCATGCAAAGCCCCAGGTTGTAGAGGTGCCGCGCGAGCTCGGGCGGGCCGACGATCCAGCCGACGCGCCAGCCGCACATGGCGTGGGACTTCGACAGGCTGCCGATGACGACGGTGCGTTCCTCGAGCCCGGGCAGCGATCCGGGCGAGACATGGGGCCGGTCGAAGGAGAGCGTCGCGTAGACCTCGTCGGAGATCAGCCACAGGTCGTGGTCGCGGCAGACTTGGCCGATGGCCGTCAGCTCGTCGCGCCCGAGCACGGCGCCGGTCGGGTTGTGCGGCGTGGTCAGCAGGATCGCGCGGGTGCGCGGGCCGACCGCGCGCTCGAGCTCGGCCGGGTCGAGGTGGAAGCCGCGCTCGCCACGCAGCGGCACGGTCACCATGGTCGCGCCGGCGGCGCCGACCACGGCTTCGTAGGTTACGTACATGGGCTCGGGCACGATCACCTCGTCGCCCGGCCCGGCCAGGCAGACCATGGCGCTGTAGAGCGCGCCCTGGGCGCCCTGGGTCGCCACGATGCGGTCGGGGTCGACGGCGATGCCGGAAATCCGCTTGTGGTTGCGCGCGATGGCCCGGCGCAGCTCGGGGCTGCCCTCGATCCACGAGTAATGGGTGCGCCCGGCGGAAAGCGCGGCGTTGGTCGCTTCGATGATCCCGGGGGGCGTCGGAAAATCCGGGTCACCGATGCTCAGCAGGATGACGTCGTGGCCCTCGTCGATGCGCTGCCACGCGGCGCCGTGGATCGCCCAGGCGCGCGCACCCTGGTTGTCGAGCCGATGGACGAACTCGGCGTAGCGCATGACGCACCGTGCTCCCGGGCCGGACGAGGCGCGGGACCGTAGCAGCGGCCCCCGGCGCCGGCAAGACGCCGGGGGCTCGGTGGTACGACTAGCAGAGCCGGGCGAGCGCCGTCACGGGGCCTTGACGGCCGAGGTGATCGACGCGTTCACGTCCGAGGCCATGGCGAACTGGGCGTCGCGGGTGTCGATGCCGTGCCGCTATGGCGGCGCGACCATAGTGGGCTGCTATGGAGCCGTTAGCCAAACGGCATTGGCGTCCCGAACCATGGACCCGCCACAGTGCGCGAGGAACGGGGCGACGGCCCGTGTCACGCCGCCCCGCGCGATGCCAAGGGAGATCCAGTATGCCGAAAGACAGAAAGCCCAAGCCCGTGAGCGAATCCTCGGACGGTGCCGTGTGCGGCCTGGAATCGGGGCCGAGGCCGCGCCAGACCGTCCTGGTGTTCCAGGGGGGCGGCGCGCTCGGCGCCTATCAGGCGGGGGTCTACCAGGCGCTCCACGAGGGCGGCGTCGAACCGGATTGGATCATCGGCACGTCGATCGGCGCCATCAACGCCAGCCTGATCGCGGGCAACCGGCCCGAGCATCGTCTGGACCGGCTCGAGGAATTCTGGCGCCGGATGCGGCGGCATGAATCCTGGGGCGCGCCGGGGCTCAAGGACGCGACGACGTACTGGTCGACCGTGCTCGGCGGCATTCCCGGCTTTTTCCCGCCCAACCCGCTCGCCTTCGTCGGCACCCATGTCCCGCTGGGCCGGGACCGGGCCGGGTTCTACTCGACGGAGCCCCTCGAGAAGACCCTGAACGATCTCGTCGACTTCTCGCTGATCGAGAATTGCACGCCGCGGCTCACGGTTGGCGCCGCGCGGGTCCGCACCAGCGAGATGCACTACTTCGACAGTAGCAAGACCGCGATCGGCGTGCGCCACGTCTTGGCGTCGGGCGCGCTGCCGCCGGCCTTCCCGGCCGTGCGCATCGACGGCGAGCTCTATTGGGATGGCGGGATTCTCTCCAACACGCCGACCGAGGCGATCTTCGACGACTACCCCCGGCGCAGTTCCCTGATCTTCGCGGTGCACATGTGGAACCCCACGGGCGACGAGCCCGAGACGATTTGGGAGGTGCTCCATCGGCACAAGGACATCCAGTACTCCAGCCGCGTCTCCAGCCACATCGTGAAGCAGCGCGAGCTGCACAAGCTCCGCCACGTCATCACCGAGCTCAGGAGCTTCGTTCCGGAGGGCCAGCGGGACCATCCGGTCGTGCGCGATCTGGCCGAATACGGCTGCCTGACGCGGATGCATGTGGTGCGCCTGCTCGCGCCCCGGCTCGACAACGAGAACCACACCAAGGACATGGACTTCACCGAGAACGGCATCCGGCGGCGCTGGGAGGCGGGCTACGCCGACACGCAGCGGGCGCTCGAGCGGGCCGCCTGGAACGACCCGTGCGATCCGCTCGAGGGCATCATCCTGCACGAGCCGGAACCGGACGCGACCGCGGCGTAGCCGGTTGCGCCGGCGGGCGACCCCTCAGTCGCCGCGGGTCGACGGTTCGGGTCGGCCGAGCCAGAGGTCGAGGAAATGCTCGGTCCAGCGCTCCATGCCGGCGTCGTGGCAGGCGCATGCGGCGAGCTGCTGCTCGTAGGATTGGGCCCCGCGCTTGACCAGGTGCTCGCTCGCCTCCCTCGACCACAGCGCGAGGATGTCGGGCGTGACCTCCGGGTGGTACTGGACGCCGTAGGCGTTGGCCCCAACCCGCACGACCTGGTTGGGGAAGGTTTCGCCCGTCGCCAGCAACTCGGCCCCCGCCGGCAGGTCGAAGCCCTCGCCGTGCCAGTGGTAGACCATGCCGATCCCGTTCATCACGGCCTGGCCCGCGGGCGTCGGGACCACCGGCCAGTAACCGATCTCCATGGTGCCTTCGTGGTGCGGCGCGACCCGGGCGCCGAGCGCGCGCGCCATGAGCTGGGCGCCGAGGCAGACGCCGAACAACGGGGTCCCGGCGGCGAGCACCCGCTCGATCCAGCGCAGCTCGTCGGCGATGAACGGCAACGTCGCGTCGTCGTTGGCGCTCATCGGGCCGCCGAACACGACCGCGCCGGCCAGCTCGGCCGGATCGTCCAGGACGTGGCCGGCCTTGGGGACGCAGCGCTTGGGCGTCCAGCCCTTGGCGGCGAGCAGGCGTTCGACCCGGCCGGGATTCGACCGTTCGCTCTGCAGCACCAGGAGTACGGTCCTCGATCGCGCCGTCATGGGCCGGGGACTATAGGAACCAGAGCCTGGCGGGGCAAGCCGAGGAGGCCCGCTGGTTAGATCATCTCGATCCCGCCCTGGCCGGTCGAGACCTGGGCGGTGAAGCCGGCGGCGGTCAGCTTGCTCACCAGGTCGCGCACGTGGCTCGCGTCGCGCGTCTCCATGATGATGTCGAGATCGGCGGATTTCACGGGCAGCGCCGAGAACGTGCGCTGGTGGTGGACCTCCATGATGTTGGCGCCCGAAT
>CAZGYG010000061.1:0-18408 GCA_964530335.1 uncultured Rhodospirillaceae bacterium
GCGGCGACAAGCGCGAGCAGCGGACCAAGGTGGCCGAGCTCGTGCGCGTGCTCGGGCATCTCACGGGTTGAGGGATGTTTCCCATTGCACGATCCGGGCGCGACTTGCTAGAACGGTTGGGTGCCAGCCCGAGACTTGCCCCCATCCGGCCCCTCATCCGGCTCGCTGCGCTCGCCACCTTCTCCCCGAGGGAGAAGGCCGAGGGAGAAGGTTTAAAAATCGAGCTTGAACAGTCCGCACGGTTTCTGGTAGGAAATATCCTACGCTGCGGAACCGAGCGTGCGGTGCCCACCAAGCGGCCGAGACGTGCAGAGGCTGCGGTGACCTTCTGTCACTACCAGGAGTAGCAGGGTTGCGTTCAGCGCGACGAAGACGAGGTTCTGCGGTACAATCACCGGCGACGGGAGGCGATGCCATGGAAGCCCGAAAGCCGGTACGAACGATTCGCACCGCCGTTGAGCGTTACGATTTGTTCGAGCCGCGCGGTGGGATCGAGGAAATCTACGTCGATGGCTTCGACACAGTGACGTACGGTGCCAGTGTCGCGAAGATCACGCTCTACTCGGTCCATGATTTGCGTCAGGAGGATTCCGGACCCGTCGAGCAGAGAACCCTGCGGCTTCGGCTCACCATGCCGACTACGACCCTATATGAGCTGGTGCTAGGTGTGTCCAAAATGCTTGCTGAAGGTGGCGATGGCATGCGACAAGCTTTAGGTTCGCAAAGAACGAAAGCTGAGCAACTCGTGGACGCTTTGGAGGCTCTGAAGCGCAACGTCACCACCAGCAGTTGAGCCTATAGCTGCGATTGAACCATGGCCGCCATTCAAACTTCTGTCTTCGAGACAAGGCGCCGGCGTTCAACGGGCAGCGCTCCGACCCCTGTGAAGCTGACTATCCCCACCAGCACGGCATTTTGGGACACATCACATGTCGGCGCTTTCGGGGATACACTTCTATGGAGTCTCGTGGCGGAGCCGATGGGTGGCGGCGGTGTTCACACTTGGCAACTTCGTCGTGGCGAAGCATTGGTGGCGCCCGCACTCGAAGAGCTCATCGCCCGTGCTCAGCGCCAGCCTAATGTGCAAGCCGAGCAGGCTCTCGTGGAGAAGGGTAAGTCCGTCGAGCACGCCCCACGGCCTGACGCGAAATCCGCATCGCTTCTTGCCGCCATCGACGACGCGATCCGAGAAGCCATCGAGGAGGGTGACCCTCGGCCGTCCGAGGCCGCCATCGGCGCGGCTCGGAAGTTGGCCGGCGAGATCGCCCGATTGGGCATCGCCTCTCCCACGGTGAATATCACGCGGGACTCGGAGATCGAGTTCGATTTCCGGGGTAAGACGACACGCTCCGGCGTGCTCCTGATTTGCGAGCCGGAAGGGTCGGGACTCTGCATCTTCGATATTGCGGGCTCCCCCGGGCGTCAGCGGTATGCAAATGCACGCGATATGCTCGCGCTAGGCGGGCAAGCACCGCTAGCCCGGCTCGCCGAAGTCTGATCTTGCCGTGGCAGGTGTCCCCGGTCTTCGACCCGAAGACCCACTGGGGAGGCACATATTCTCGGCGCGCCGAGCAAACCGTGCCAAGTCTTGTCATACTCCCGCGGACGTCTTCAAGCCTCCTACTAGCGATCCGATCGAATTGTCCGTCGATCGGCTCGACCACGCGCCGGACACGGTGATGGCGGGGATGATCGCGGAGCGCCTTGGAGAGGGCCGTGGATCACCGTTCCAAGGGTGGGCCGTCGTGACGGTTCAGCCGGTTCGGGACCTCGGCCATCAGGTGCTCGAAAGTCCCAGGCTCGACAACCCGTACCACGCGGACATCAGGTTTCCGGCGATGACCGGCGACGACGTGAGGGATCAGGTAAAGCAGCGCGCCTATGCCCTTGCCCGCCTCGCCAAGTTCCGACCGGCGCCGTCCGATGGGCGGCAAGGCCCCGAGGGCACGTGAGGCGAGCGGAGAGCGGAAGGCCGACGGACGGCTGATCGACGCGGTGCTGCGTCAGGACCTGGCGAGCTTCGTCGCCAAGGCGTTCGGCGCGCTCAATCCCGGAACGCGGTTTCTGCCCGGCTGGCCGGTCGAGCTGCTCGGCGCCTACCTCACGGCGTGCGCCGACGGCGAGATCACGCGCTTGATCGTCAACCTGCCGCCGCGCAGCCTGAAGTCGACCATCGTGTCGGTGGCGTGGCCGGCGTGGCTGCTGGGCCGCGACCCGTCGTGCCGGATCATGGCCGCGAGCTATAGCGAACGGCTCGCGGTCAAGCATGCGCTCGACAGCCGCCACGTGCTCGCCCAGCCGTGGTATCGGCGGCTGTTCCCGGACGTTATGCTGGCCAAGGACCAGAACGAGAAGCACAAGATCCAGACCACCGCGCGGGGCCACCGCATCGCCACCAGCGTCGGCGGCACGGTGACCGGCGAGGGCGGCAACGTGCTGATCGTCGATGACCCCCTGAGCGCCGCCCAGGCGATGAGCCGGACCCGGCGCGAGGCGGCGGTCGCCTGGTTCGACCAGAGCTTCGCCAACCGGCTCGACGACAAGAAACGCGGCGTGATCGTCGTGGTCATGCAGCGGCTCCACGCCGCCGACCTGACCGCGCATCTGCTGGCCAAGGGCGGCTGGACGCATCTGGCGCTGCCGGCCGAGGCGACGGAACCGACGATCGTGCGCCACGGCCCCATCGCGATCCGGCGCGAGATAGCCGAGATGTTGTGGCCCGAGCGCGAGGGCCGGGTCGAACTCGACCGCGCGCGCAACGAGCTCGGCAGCCGCGCGTACGCCGCGCAGTACCAACAGGACCCGGCGCCCGAGGACGGCGGCCTGGTGCGGCTTGCGTGGTTCCGCCGCTTCGCGCGGCCACCGGCCGAGCCTCGCCGCGTCGTGCTGTCATGGGACACGGCGGCGAAGGGGCGCGCGCACAACGACCCCTCGGTGTGCGGGGTGTGGGCCGAGACCGCCGAGGGCTGGCATTTGCTGACCGTGATCCGCCGCCGCATGGACTACCCGACGCTCAAGCGCGCGGTGCTCGACCTCGCCGCCCAGTGGCGGCCGACGGCGGTGCTGATCGAGGACCAGGCGAGCGGGCAGGCGCTGATCCAGGACCTGCGCGCCGCGACGCGGCTTCCCGTGATCGCCATCCGCCCGGACGCCGACAAGGTGACGCGGCTCGCGCGCGTGAGCCCGCTGATCGAGGCCGGGCGCGTCAGCCTGCCGGTGGACGCGCCGTGGCTGGCCGAGTACGAGGCCGAGCTCACGGCATTCCCCGACGCGGCGCACGACGACCAGGTGGACATGACGAGTCAGCTCCTGGCCTGGGCCGCGCGCGACGGCCACGGCCCGCGGGTTCGCAGGCTGTAGCGCGCCCGAGAGCGGCCGGCGGTAGCGCCCCGGGAGAGCAGAAGCTTCGCCAGTTACAGCGAAAGCGATTCAAGTGGAATCGTCGTGCCCGGCCTTGTGCCGGGCATCCACGCCTTGAAACGTGACAGCTTCGAAGTCGTGGATGGCCGGGACAAGCCCGGCCATGACGCCAACATGAGTCATGTCGCGCGGATCGCGCGGCTGGGAGCGGATCGGAGCCATGACACTCAGGGCGGCGTGGCGCGAGCTGTGGCGCGGCGAACGGCAACGCGAGGCAAAGTCCTCGGCGACCGGCGCGCTGATCGCGTTCGGCGCGCTCGGGCAGCCGGTGTGGACCGAGCGGCGGATCGACCGGCTGGCCGACGAAGGGTTCCGGCGCAATGTCATTGGCTATCGCTGCGCGACCGAGATCTCGCGCGCGGTGGCGTCGACCCGCTGGCTGCTGTTCGAACGGACCGGGCGGAACGAGCGCGAGCTCGAGAGCCATCCGGTGCTCGACCTGTTGCGCCGGCCGAACCCGTTGCAGGCCGGCATCGCGCTCATCGAGGCGGCGATCGCGCACCTGTTGATCGCGGGCAACGCCTACCTCGAAGCGGTCGCGCCCAAGGGCCGGCCGCCGGTCGAGCTCTACGTGCTGCGCCCGGACCGCATGACCATATTGCCCGGCGCGACCGGGCTGCCCGCGGCCTACCGCTACACGGTGGACGGACGGAACCGCGACTTCCCGGTCGACCAGGTGAGCGGGCGTTCGGCGATCCTGCACCTCAAGACGTTCCATCCGCTCGACGACTGGTACGGGCTCAGCGCGATCGAGCCCGCGGCGTACGCCATCGACCAGCACAACCAAGCCGGGGCGTGGAACCAGGCGCTGTTGCAGAACGGCGCCCGGCCCTCGGGCGCGCTGGTACTGCGCGCCGACGGTTCGCTGACCGACGATCAGATCGAACGGCTGAGGCGAGACATCGACGACCACTTCGCCGGAGCGCCCAACGCCGGCCGGCCGCTGCTGCTGGAAGGCGGGCTCGACTGGCGCGAGCTGTCGCTGAACCCGAAGGACATGGATTTCGTCAACGGCAAGCACGCCGCGGCGCGCGACATCGCGCTCGGCTTCGGCGTGCCGCCGATGATGCTCGGCATCCCGGGCGACAACACCTACGCCAACCTGCGCGAGGCCCGGCTCGCGTTCTGGGAGCACACGGTGGTGCCGCTGATCGAGCAGCTCGCCCAGGATCTGACCGCGTGGCTAGGCCCCCGCTTCGGCGACGGGCTGCGCCTCGCGCCGGACCTCGACGAGGTGAGCGCGCTGAACCTGCGGCGCGAACGGCTGTGGGCCAAGGTCGGCGCCGCCGACTTCCTGACCGTCAACGAGAAGCGCGCCGCGTGCGGCTACGCGCCGATCGGCGGCGGCGACGCCCCGCCCGACGCCGAACGATCCTGAGACGATCGAATGTCATCCGAACCGAGACCGGGAACCCGATCCGGGCAAGCCGCGGCCGACGTGGTCCGCGGCTACGCCAGCCTGTTCGACGTGGCCGATCACCACCACGACGTGGTGGCGCCGGGCGCGTTCCGCGCGAGCCTCAAGGCGCGCGGTGCGGGCGTGCGCATGCTGTGGCAGCACGACCCCGCCCAGCCGATCGGGGTGTGGACGCGGCTGATCGAGGACGAGCGCGGTCTCTACGTCGAAGGCCGGCTGACCCCCGAGGTCGCGCGCGCGGCCGAGGCGTGGGCGCTGATCCGCGCCGGCGCGCTCGACGGCCTCAGCATCGGCTACAACACGGTGCGCGCCGCCGCCGACCCGGACACCGGAGTCCGCCGGCTGCTCGAAATCGACCTGTGGGAAGTGAGCCTGGTCACGTTCCCGGCCTGTCCGGGCGCGACCATCCGGCGATCGGCGGCCGGCACCCTGATCGCGAGCCTCGAGCGCGCGGCGCGCGCGCTGGCGCCCGCGGCCTGACATCCACCCAACGACTAAAACGAGAAGGAGCACGACATGGAGACCCTACAAGTGAAGCAGGCGGTGGACGCGCTGGCCAGCGCGTTCGAGACGTTCAAGGCCGCCAACGACGAGGCCCTGCGCCAGAAGGCCGACCGGGGACCCGACCCGCTGACGAGCGCCAAGCTCGCGCGCGTCGATGACGAGATCGAGCGGCTGAAGGGCGCGATCGACCGTACCCAGGCCACGCTCAACCGCCCGGCCCGCGCCGGCGTCGAGGCGCCGGGTGAAGCGGATACCGCCCACGCCAAGGCGTTCGGGCGCTACCTGCGCAAGGGCGACGAAGCCCAGCTCGCCAGCCTGCAGGCCAAGGCGCTGAGCGTCGGCAACGACCCGGAAGGCGGCTATCTGGTGACGCCGGCCATGAGCCAGGCGATCGCCAAGACTGTGTTCGAGTCGAGCCCGGTGCGCGCGCTGGCCCGGATCGAGACCATCGGCGGCGACAGCCTGGAGATGCTCGTCGACAAGGACGAGCCCGGCGCCGGCTGGGTCGCCGAAACCGCGGCGCGGCCCGAGACCGACACGCCGGACCTGGCCAAGATCGCGATCGTGGCGCACGAGATGTATGCCGAGCCGCGCGCGACCCAGAAGCTGATCGACGACGCGAGCCTCGACGTCGAGGCGTGGCTGGCCGGCAAGATCGCCGAGCGGTTTGCCCGGCTCGAGGCCACGGCCTTCGTCACGGGCGACGGGGTCGGGCGGCCGCGCGGGCTCATCACCTATCCGGCCGGCACCGCGTGGGGCCAGATCGAGCAGATCAACTCCGGCACCAACGGCCAGGTCACCGGCGACGGCCTGATCGACGCCCAGGGCGCGCTCAAGGAAGGCTACGGCAACGCGGCGTGGCTGATGAACCGCGTGACGCTGAGCCAGGTGCGCAAGCTCAAGGACTCCCAGGGCATGTATCTGTGGCAGCCGGGGCTGCAGCCAGGGCGAGCCGACACGCTGCTCGGCCGGCCCGTGCACGTGGCCACCGACATGCCGACGCCGGCCACCGGCGCGCTCGGCGTGCTGTTCGGCGACCTCGGCCGCGCCTACCAGATCGTCGATCGCATCGGCGTGCGCATCCTGCGCGACCCGTTCACCGCCAAGCCCTACGTCAAGTTCTACGCAACCAAGCGCGTGGGCGCCGACGTGGTCAACTTCGAGGCGGTCAAGATTCTCAAGCTCAGCGCGTAACGGGAGGAACCACCATGCGCGACATCAAGAACAACCTGAACGTGGTGCAATCCCTGATCCCGGCCGCGCGCTCGGCGGCCGCGAACGGCACCGGCGCCGACCTCAGGGGCTACGACGGGGCGATGGCGATCGTGGACGTGGGCGCGGTGAGCGGCACCACGCCCTCGTTCACCTTCGCCCTCGAGGAGTCCGCCGACGACTCCGCCTACGCCGCGGTCGCCGCGAGCGACCTGCTCGGCGCGTTCAACGCCGTGACCACGAGCAACCAGGTGCAGCGCGTCGGCTACATCGGCGCGAAGCGGTATCTGCGCGTCGCCATCACGGCGGTAACCGGCACCACGCCGGTGGCGACCTGCGCGGCGACCATCGTGCGCGGCCACGCGGCCCAGCGCCCGGTGGCGTAGTCCCGTCCAACCCGGAGGATCACACGATGCGAACACTGACCGGCGCCGACGAAGGCGCCCGACCCAAGCACGCCACGCCGCCGCGCCCCGCCGACGGCCGCGCCCCGATCCGGGCACCGGCCAACAAGGCGGCGCGCCCCACGGTCAACAAGCGCGGCGACCGCGCGCGCGACAAGGGATGAGCGCGCTGGTGCTGGTGACCGCGGCCGGCGTCCGCCCGGTCGGCCTGGCCGAGGCCAAGCTGCACCTGAAGCTCGACACGACCGACGAGGACGTGCTGGTCGATGCCCTGATCGACGCGGCGACCGAGGCGTGCCGGCGCTACACCGGGCGCGAGCTGGTCAACCAGACTTGGCGGCTGCTGCTCGACGCCGCCCTGCCCGGCGCCATCGAGCTGCCGCGCCCGCCGCTGGTCGCTGTCAGCCACGTCAAGAGCTACGACGACGCCGACACACCGACGACCTTCGCCGCCGCGAACTATTACGTCGACACGGCCTCGGTGCCCGGCCGGGTCGTGCCGAGGATCGGCGCCAACTGGCCGACGATCGGGCGCGCGGCCAACGGGTTCGAGGTCGAGTTCATCGCCGGCTACGGCACCCAGGCGAGCGTTCCCGCGCCGCTGCGCCAGGGCATCCTGGTGCTGGTTGCCTACGGCTACGAGGGGCGCGAGGCCCTGGCGGAAGACCCGCCGACGCTTCCGGCCGCGGTGCGCGCGTTGTGGCAGCCGTTCCGCGTGGCACGGCTCGCGCGATGAGCGGAACACGGATCGGGCGCGCCCGAACCCGCGCCACGCTCGAACGCGAGACGCCGGTCGCCGATGGCGGCGGCGGCTACGCCCCGGGCTGGACAGCCATCGCGACGATCTGGATCGCGATCGAACCGCTCGCGGGACACGAATTGGCGATGGCGGGCGGGCAGGGCGGCGCGACCCTGCACCGGGTGCGCATCCGCCGGCGGAGCGGCGTGACGACGGCCATGAGGCTGGTCGGCGGCGGCCGCGTGCTCAACATCCGCGCCGTGCTCGACCGCGAACCAGCGAGCCCGTGGCTCGAGCTGGTGTGCGAGGAGGGCGTGGCGACGTGAGCGCGTCGTGGGCGGTGCAGAAGGCGGTGCTGGTGGCGCTGCAAGGCGACGCGACGCTGATGGCCATGATCGGCGGCGTCCACGACCACGTGCCCCAGGACGCGGCGTTCCCCTACGTGACGCTCGGCGAGGACGACGTGGCGCCGTTCGGGTCCAAGACGTTCCAGGGAACCGAGCACGGGCTCGCGATCCACGTCTGGTCGCGCGCGCGCGGGCGCGCCGAGACCAAGGCGATCCTGGCGCGACTGCGCGCCGTGCTCGACCAGGCGGCGCTGGCGCCCGTCGGGCACGCCCTGGTTGATGTGCGCTTCACCGGCGAGGTAACGGAGCGCGAGAGCGACGGCTTGACCTACCACGGCGTCGCGCGCTTCCGCGCCGTGACGCAACCACTGTAGACGGGCACTTTAGACGGGAGAGTTCCAACATGGCGGCACAGAAGGGCAGGCTGTTCCTGCTGAAGCAGGGCACGGCGGCGTTGGGCACGACCATCGCCGGGCTGCGCGCGACGCGGTTTCGCGTCAACCAGGACACGGTGGACGTGACCACCAAGGACGCGACCAACCAGTGGCGCGAGCTGCTGGCCGGCGCCGGAGTCCGCTCGTTCGCCGTCGAGGCCTCGGGCGTGTTCCAGGACTCCGCGGTCGAGGAGACCGTGCGCGGCTACGCCTTCGCCGGCACGGCCAATGCCTTCGGCCTGATCTTCGAGAACGGCGACAAGATCGACGGCTCGTTCATCGTCACCGCGTTCGAGCGTTCGGGCGACCACGACGGCGAGGAGCAGTATTCGCTGACGCTGACCTCGGCCGGCGCGATCAGCTTCACGGCCGGACCGTGACGAACCTTCATCGCGGCGAGGTCGAGGTCGAACTGGCCGGGCGGAGCGTGAGGCTACTCGCGACCTTCGAGGCGCTGGCCAGGATCGAGGGCGAGACCGGCGCCGGCACCTTCGCGCTCGCCCGACGCCTCGAGTCCCTGCTCAAGGGCCAGGACGGCGAGGTGAAGGCCAGCGAGGTCGCGGCGATCCTGCGCGCCGGTGTGGCCGCCGCCGAGGGGCACGCGCCGACCAAGGAAGAGATCGGCGCGTTGATCGCCGAGGCCGGACTGATCCATGCCGCGAGCGCCGCGTTCGCGTTCCTCGTCCGCGCGCTCATCGGTCACAAGGACGGCGACCAGGCGCGGCCGGGATGAGACTTCGATAGCGTGACCCTAAGGGAAATTTTCGATCCGATGGAGCCAAGGGCCGTTCACCCTTCGAGACACTCGCTGCGCTCGTTCCTCAGGGCGAACGGCCTTTAAATCAGCCGTTCGTGGTGAGGAGCTTGCGCAGCAAGCGTCTCGAACCACGGCGGGCGTCGCCCACGCTGCCGATTCCAATGGATCGAGACGTGCGCTAAGGGGCGGCTACGTGCTGGGCGCGCAACGTCCCCTCAACCGGCTCGCTTCGCTCGCCACCCGCGACGGCGCGTGACGAGGGGAGCAACCCTCGTCACGCATCCGCCGTCGCGCCCCGCGGGTGAAGGGGTTCGGAGCGCGCCTGCCATGACGCGGAAAAAACGCCGAATTCCGCCAGGCCCGAACCGGATAGCCGTCGGTCTTCGCCGGGCATGACGAGACTCCTGGCTAAGGTTCGATGACCCTAAACGAACTGCAGGCCCGCGAAGTTACGATCCTGCGTCATCGCGCAAGTGATCGGGAGGCGTGAGATCGGGACCGGGACGTTCGAAGGTCGCGGCGTCAAATCCGGCGCGGGGCTCCTCGAACGCGGGGACGTCGCGCCGGCAGTAGGGACAGACCTTGGCTTTCCGCAGGATCTGCTCGGCGCAGTGGGGACACGCGCGGGTCAGGGCATCGCGGCGGGGAGTCACGATCAGGAAGACGGCGAACCCGATCCCCACCCAAATCCACAACGGCAAGAACAAGGGCTTCGAGGCGAGCACCAGTGCCGCTATGACACCGACATAGCCGAACAAAAGAAGAATCGGCGCGGCAAGAATATGCAGCGCCATGAAAGTGAGGAACGGAGCGAAGAACCACCATCTGCTCGTCCGACCTCGATAATTTCGCGCGAACAGCCACAAGGCTAGCGAAACGGCGCCGTAGAGGGCGACGTCGATGGCGAAACTGAGCACGAGCAGGACGCTCACGATCGCGACACCTATTCCAAGACCGGGTCGAATTCAGCCGCCGCAACAGTGACTACTATCCAACCACCGATTTCGGGGGGTCAAGGAGAACCATGGCGGGAACCGGAATTTCCGGCGCGGTCGACGCGTTGCTGGAAACAAGCAAATTGATCGGTGAGGTGGTCTACGGCCCCGACCTCGAAGCCGTGCTGGCGCGCGCATCCGCCCAGGCGCGGGTGCTGGATGGGGAGCTCAACGTCGCCTATAGGGAGCACGATAGGCTAATCCGCGTCGTCAGCGACAAACTTGCGCATAACGACACCTTTCAGTGGGGATTACTCCAGCTCATCGAGGACAGGAACGCGGCCTTGGGCGACGCCAACACCATGCTGGCTAGCCTTGCCGAACTGAGTCCAGTCGAGCGGCTCGAGTCCGCGCACAAGGATCTAGTCGAGCTTCGCGGCCTTCCAGTCTTTCAAGATCCTACGGCGCCGCTCCATGACTACGCTCTGGACCAGATGCCTGAATTGATCGCTCAGATCGCGGAGGCTCGGCTGGGGGTCCTCGAACAACCGAACACGACCGGGCCTTGGATCGAGGAGGGTCAGGCGAGCGGCGGCGGCCTCGGTGGGTCGGCCGGCGCGGACATTCTGGCCGAGCAGGAGCAACTATCGGCGGCGCTCGAGGACGTGCGCGAGGAGCGGTTCGCCGCCGAAAGCCAGCACCTGGACGCGGTCGTGGAGCTCAACCAGGCGGCGGCGGCGGACGTGGCGAGTGCCTTCCGCGGCGGTCTGTCGGAAGTGCGCCAGCAGTTCCGCACCCTCGAGTTCGACGCCCGCGCCATCCTCGGCGCCATCGTCGGCGACCTGGCGGGCTCGCTGCTCGACAGCGCGCTGGGATCGTTCACGGGCGGCACCGGGCTGTTCGGCCTAATCGGCACCTGGTTCCAGGGCGGCTTCGCCGCCGGCGGCGCGGTCGCGGCGAACCAAGCGGCGCTGGTCGGCGAGCAGGGTCCGGAGCTGTTCGTGCCCGGCGCGCCGGGAACGATCGTGCCCAATGGAGCCTTGGGCGGCACGATCGCCGTCCACCAGACGTTCAACGTCAACGAAGGCGCGACCGAAGGCGCGGTCAGGATGTTGTATACGGTGGCGGGCGAGATCAAGCGCCAGACCATCGCCGCGGTGATCGACGGACAACGCCGCACCGCCGGCGCGCTGCTGTGAGCGACGGCCTGCCGTTCCGCGCCTTGATGGCAACGGGACTCGGCGTGCTGGGCTGGACGCCGGACGCCTTCTGGAGTGCGACACCAGATGAGTTGCGCGCCGCGCTCGAGGGCCGGTTCGGCCGCGTCACGCGCCGCGCGCCGGTGGCGCGCGCCGAATACGACGCGCTAAGGCGGCGGTTCCCCGACGCGGCGAAGGGCTAGACCATGGCGATCGCCTATCCGCTGACCATGCCGGCAAGCCCGGGGTTCCGGGCGAGCCGGTTCCGGTTGGCGCGGCGCACGACAGTGTTCGAGTCCCAGTTCACCGGGCACGTCCAGACCCTCGAGCGGCAGGGCGCGACCTGGGCGCTGGAATACGCGCTGCCGCCCATGCTGCGCCCGAGCGCCGCGGCGTGGCTCGCGTTCCTGGTCGCCTTGCGCGGCCGGGTCGGCACATTCAAGGGCTTCGACCCGGACGCCAGGACGCCGCGCGGCGTGGCCACGGGCGCGCCGCTGGTCAAGGGCGCGGGCCAGACCGGCAACACGGTGACGACCGACGGCTGGACGCCGAGCGTGACCGGGATACACAAGGCCGGCGATTACGTCTCGCTCGCGCTCCCCGTCCAGCGGCTCCACCAGGTGGTCGAGGACGCGAACAGCGACGGCGCGGGCAACGCGACGCTGGCGATCGAGCCGGCGCTGCGCGAGAGCCCGAACGACAATGCCGTACTGACCACGACCAACCCATGGACCGCGTTCCGGCTCGCCTCGGACGAGGCGGCGTGGGAAGCGGACATGCTCGGCGTGTTCGGCATCACGTTCCAGGCGATCGAGGCGCTGTAGCGCCGCAACGACGGGAAGGGACCCGAGATGAGCGTTTCCAACTATCTCGAGAACAAGCTGCTCGACAAGGTGCTGAAGGACACGGCGTTCACCTCGACGCCGGTCTACGTGTCGCTGCACACCGCGGCGCCGGGCGAGACCGGGGCCAGCGAGGCGACCGGCGGTTCTTACGCGCGCCAACAGGTGGCGGCGGGCAACTGGAACGCGGGCTCGGGCGGGCTGGCTGACAACACCGCGGCGATCAGCTTCGCCTCGATGCCGGCCGCGACCATCGTGGGCGTCGGGCTGTGGGACGCGGCGAGCGCGGGCAACAACCTGTGGAGCGGGTGGCTCAGCACCGTCGTCAAGCCGTTCGTCGCCAACGACGTGACCACGGACTTCATCCGCTCGCCGGCCCACGGCTTCGCCAACGACGACCGGGTGGCGTTCGAGGCCGAGGACGCGGGCGTGCTGCCGACCGGGATCGACGACACGACGCTTTATTACGTCGTGAGCGCGGCGGCCGACGAGTTCAAGGTCTCGACGACCCAGGGCGGCGGCGCGGTGAACTACACCGCCCAGGGCGCCGGCAAGGTGCGCAAGGTGGTGCCCAAGACGCTGAACGCAGGCGACACGTTCCAGATCAACGCTGGCGATCTCGACGTCAGGATGTTCTAGGACGGCGGCGCCGCGGCCCCTCACCCTGCCCTCTCCCGGTGGGAGAGGGTTCGCGGCGGCGCCGCGCGGCCCCCCGATTGTTCAGTGCCGCTCGCCCTCGCGGGCACGCGGCTGCCGGCGATCTCGACGTGCGGATGTTCTGAGCGGTCGGCTCGCGGCCCCTCACCCTGCCCTCTCCCGGTGGGAGAGGGTTCGCGGCGGCGCGGCGCGGCCCGCCGATTGTTCGGTGCCGCTCGCCCTCGCGGGCACGCGGCTGCCGGCGATCTCGACGTCAGGATGTTCTGAGCGGTCGGCTCGCGGCCCCTCACCCTGTCCTCTCCCGGTGGGAGAGGGTTCGCGGCGGCGCGGCAAGGTATAGGTCATGGCGCAGTTCGGCCGGCCGGATTCGGATGTCTCGGCGGGATCGTGGACCGCGACGCCGCTGTGGTCGAAGATCGACGAGGTCTCGGCCGACGACGCCGACTTCGTCACGTCCTCGACCGGAACGAGCACGTGCGAGGCCGGGCTTTCCAATGTCGCGGACCCGGCGGTCTCCACCGGCCACGTCGTGCGCTACCGGTATCAGCGGGGCGCCGGCGGATCCGGCACCGACGTCGATCTGCGCGTCCGCCTGTTGCAGGGCACGACCCAGATCGGGTCGTGGTCGCACAACAACATCGGCGCCGGGTTCACGACCGCGGCGCAGACCCTGACCGGCCCGCAGGCCGACGCGATCACCGACTACTCCGACCTGCGCCTTGAGTTCCAGCGCACCGGCACGTCCTCGCGCGTCGCCGACGTGTCGTGGGCCGAGCTCGATGTGCCGAGCGCCACGGTGACCGCCGCGATCGTTATCGACGGGCTCGGGCGGTCGGACGGCGCGGCGCTGGCCAAGGCGTTCGGCACGCTGGCGCTGAATGGCGTGGGCCGCGCCGATGCCTCGGCGCTGGCCGTGGCGTTCGGCGTGCTGACGCTCGACGGAACCGGGAGGTCGGACGGCGCGGCGTTCGCCACGGCGTTCGGCGCCTTGGCGTTCGAGGGGATCGGCGCGCTCGATGCCGCCGGAGTCCGGGCCGTCGTGGCCCAGACCGTAGTGGACGCGTTCGGCGGATTCGGAGTCCTCGCCGCGGCGGCCGCGGCGGTTGCGGCGGGCCGTGTCGCGGTCGCCGATCTGGCCGCTACCGGGCTCGCCACCGACCTGGCGGGCGCGGGCCTGGCCGCCGTCGATCAGGCCGCGAACGGCATAGCCATTGGGGATGCGCCGAGATGACCACCACCTACGACGAAGGGCAGTTGGTCAGGTTGACCGGCACGTTCACCACGCTGGCCGGGGCACTACATGACCCGACCACGGTCAAGGCCCGGTGGCAGACGCCGGCGGGCGCCATCACGATCAAGACCTACGGCGTGGACGGCGAGGTGGTGCGCGACAGCCTAGGAGTCTACCACCTCGACGTCGACGCGAGCTCGCAAGGGACATGGAAGTTCCGCTGGGAGGCGACCGGCACCGGCCAGGCGGCGAAGGAGTCGGAGTTCTTCGTGCGCGCCTCGGCCTTCGTCTGAGCGGGGCGTCTAGATGACGCGGACCAGCGGCGGCGCGACGGCGGAAACGGTCGCGGCGGCCAACCGGCTGGCGCTGTTCGCCCGGTTCAACTTCTCGTCGGGCAACGTCGACCTGTGGTCGGGCGTCGGTGACCTGACCACGGGCGCGGTCGGCTCGCTGCCGGCCACGACGTGGACCGGGGCGGGCACGCTCGGGGCGGTGTCGCCGATCGAGGAAACGTCGGGGCTGCGGGCCAACGGGGTCACGTGCACGCTGAGCGGCGTGTCGACGGCGCTGCTTGCGATCGCGCTCGGCGAGCACTACCAGGGTCGCGCGGCCAAGCTGTGGCTCGGCTACTTCGACGCGTCGTGGCTGCTGATCGCCGATCCGGTCATGCTGGTCAACGGCAAGATGGACCAGATGGAGCTGGCCGACGACGGCGCGACCGCGACGATCAGGGTCAGCGTCGAGAACCGGCTGATCGACTTCGAGCGCCCGGCCGACCCGGGGCTCTACACGCCGGAGGACCAGAAGCGGCGGTTCCCGGGCGACCTCGGGCTCGACTACGTGCCGAAGCTCCAACAAAAAGTCATCTACTGGGGCCGCGAGGCGCTGAAGCCGAAGAAAGGCGACGGTGACGGCGCCGGCGGCGGCGACACGGTGCCGGGCGACTTCGTCCGGCCCGGCGGGTTCGGCGGCGGCGGTGGCGGCGGGATCGACCACGCCGGCGGTGGCCACGGCGGCGGCACCGGCTCGCCCGCCGGGCAGGGCCCGGGCGGGCAATGATGCGCCGCCGGGCGGACTGGCCGAAACGATTGATCGCGACCGTCGAGGCGGCGCAGCCCCGGCCGTTCGCGTGGGGCAAACACGACTGCGCCCTGTTCGTCGCCGCCTGCGTCGAGGCGATGACCGGTGAGAACCCGGCCGAGGGCATCGTCGGGGCCTACGGCAGCGCGCGCGCTGCCATGGCGACGCTCGGCGCGGTGTTCGGGGTCGCGACGCTTGCCGAGCTGAGCGACCGTCTGTTCGGCCCGCCGATCGACCCGGCGCTGGCGCAGCGTGGCGATGTCGCGCTGGTGGCCGTGCCCGACGCGGGCGATGTCGCGGGCGAGGCCGCGGGCGTGGTGGTGGGCCGGTTCGTCGCCGTCGTCGGGCCGGACGGGCTGGTCAAGGTGCCACGCGACCGGGCGACGCGGGCGTGGCGGGTGGCGCGATGACGCGGGCGGTGGTGGCGGTGGCGCTGGCGACGGGCCTCGCCGCGTTCGTGATGCTGTGGCCGTCGCAGGCCATGGCCCCGCCGGTGGTCGTCACCGCGGTCGTGACCGCGATCGGCTTGACCGGCGCCGCGGCGACGATTGCGTCGGTGATCCTGTCGATCGGGGCGGCGTTCATCTTCTCGACCCTCGCGCGGCTGATCGCGGGCAAGCCGAAGTCGCCGACGTCGGGGCTCGGCGGCCGGCAGGACATGATCCGCCAGCCGATCGTCGCCCGGCGCACGATCTACGGCCGGCAGATGGTGGGCGGGCCGCTGGTGTTCGCCCACACCCACGGCGTGTTGATCGACCAGAAGAACGCGTACCTGAACTTCGTCGAGGTGCTGGCGGCGCACGAGTGCGACGGTTTCGCCGTGGTCGACGGCGACGCGTCGAAGCCGGAGATCTGGTTCGGCGACCGGCGGGTCAACTTCCAGTCGGGCTCGTCCGGCGCGCTGGCCGAGCCGTACATCCACCACACCGAGGACGGCGACCTCGACGCGGCGTGGGTCTACCCGCACCTGGGCCAGGCGAACCAGGCGGCGGACAGCGTGCTGATCGCCGACGCGCCGAACAAGTGGACCGCGGATCACCGGCTGCGCGGGCTTGCGTACCTGCACGTCAAGTTGCTGTACGACGGCGAGGGCAAATTATTCCAGGACGGCATCCCGAACGTCAGGGCCCAGGTCAAGGGCAAGAAGCTCTACGACACGCGGACCGCGCTGACGGCGTGGTCGGACAACCCGGCGCTCTGCGTCTACGACTACCTGGTCAACGTGCTGGGCGTGGCGGCGTCCGAGATCGACACCGCGTCGGTCAACGCCGCGGCGAACGAGTGCGACGAGAACGTGCCGCGCCGGTCGGGCGCCAACGAAGCGCGCTACACCTGCAACGGCCCGGTCGAGTCGACCGAGCGCCCGGCCGACGTGCTGGCCAACCTGCTGGGCGCGATGGCCGGGGAGCTGGTCTACTCGGGCGGGACGTTCTTCCTCCATGCCGGATCGGCGACCGCGACGACGCTCGCGCTCGACGAGGACGACGTGGTCGGCGGCATCGTGGTCCATCCGCGGGTCGCGCGGCGCGAGGTGTTCAACGCGGTCAAGGCGGTCTACATCGGCCAGGACAAGGACTGGCAGCCGACCGACGCGCCGGTGGTGACGAGCGCGGCGTACAAGGCCCAGGACGGCGACGTCGAGATCGTGCAGCGGCTCGAGCTGCCGTTCACCATCACCGGGTCGATGGCGCAGCGGCTGGCCAGGATCGCGCTCGAGCGGATGCGCCAGCAGATCGCGGTCGATCTGACCGTGAACCAGGTCGGGCTGCAGCTGCGCGCCTGGGACACGGTGACGCTGACCAACGCGACCTACGGCTGGAGCAACAAGAAGTTCCGGGTGGTCGGCTGGCGGCTCAACGAGAGCGGCAATGTCGGGCTGACGCTCCGCGAGGAGGCGGACGCGATGTGGGACTGGTCGGCGGCCGACGAGACGGCCGAGGACCCGGCGCCCGACACCGACCTGCCCGACCCGCGCGAGGTGCCGTCGCCGGGCGCGCTCAGCTTCGTCGAGGAGCTGCGGGCGACCAGGACCGGCGTGCCGGTGACCATGCTGGTCGTGTCGTTCGGCGCGGCCGACGATGGCTTCGCGGTCGGCTACGAGTTGCAGTTCAAGAAATCGACCGCGACCAAGTGGCGGCCGGTCGGCATGGGAGCCGCGACCGAGTACGAGGTCGGCCCGATCGAGGACGGCGTCGCGTACAACTTCCGGGCCCGCGCGATCAACGCGATCGGCGGCCGGTCGTCGTGGACGACGGGGAGCCACACGGTCAGCGGGCAGACCGCGCCGCCGGCGGACGTGGGCAATTTCAGGATCAACATCGTCGGCGATCAGGCGGAGCTGGCCTGGGATACGGTCGGCGACGTGGACCTGCACCACTACCGGATCAGGTTCTCCTCGGCCGTGGCCGGGGTGGGTTGGACGACGGCGATCGACCTGCGCCCCGAGGTCTCGAAGGCCGCGACCAGCGTGACCGTGCCGGCCAGGGTCGGCACGTACCTGATCAAGGCGGTCGACTATAAGGGCAACGCATCGGTCAACGCGGCGACGATCGTCACAACCGTGCCGGCGCTGGTCGGGCTCAACGTGGTCCAGACGATCACCGAGAGCCCGGCGTTCGGCGGCGGCCACGCGGGCACCGCCGCGCCGGACGGCGTGCTGCAACTCGACACGAGCAACCTGTTCGATAGCGTCGCGGGGAACTTCGACGACGCCAACGGGCTGTTCGACGCCGGCGGCGGCGCCGGCAACGTCGCCGCGGAGGGGTTCTACACGTTCGTGACCACGCTCGACCTGGGGGCGAGCTATTACCCGAACCGGGCGAGCGCCGCCTTGCAAACGACGATCCTCGACCACGCCACTACGTTCGACGACGCGCCCGGCAACTTCGACGACCGCGAAGGGCTTTTCGACGGCTCGGTCGGCGGCGACGTGGGCGTGGAGTTGCAGACCCGCACCACCGACGACGACCCCGGCGGCGCGCCGGTGTGGAGCGCGTGGCGCCCGTTCGACGTGGGCGACTTCAAGGCGCGGGGGATGCAGTTCCGCGCCCGTCTGGCATCGACCAATGTCCAGGCCTCGCCGGGCGTGACCGCGCTCGGCGTCGCGATCGACATGCCGGACCGGATCGTCGAGCAGCACGATCTGGCGATCCCGGCGGCCGGGCTCGCCATCACGTATCCGGGCGGAGCGTTCAAGGCGGTGCCGGCGCTGGGCGTCAGCGTGCAGGACC
>CAZGYG010000062.1:0-18369 GCA_964530335.1 uncultured Rhodospirillaceae bacterium
ACTCGAACTTGTCGACCGCCTTCATCAGGCCGATGTTGCCCTCCTGGATCAGGTCGAGGAACTGCAGCCCGCGGTTGGTGTACTTCTTGGCGATCGAGATGACCAATCGCAGGTTGGCCTCGACCATTTCCTTCTTGGCCTGGCCGGCCTCGCGTTCGCCCTTCTGGATGTTGGCGACGATGCGCTTGAGTTCGCCGACCTCGAGCCCGGTCTGCATGGCGATCTCGGCGATCCTGTCGCGCAGTTCCTGAATCTGCTTGGCGTCGCGCTGGGCGAACTTCTTCCACTTCGGATCGGCCAGGCGGCCGACGCGGGTGACCCAGCGCGGCTCGAGCTCGCGCGTGGCGTGCTGCTTGAGGAACGATTCGCGGGGAATCTTGTGCCGCTCCGCCAGGCGCAGGATCTGGCCCTCGATGCCGACCAGCCGACGGTTCACGTCGTAGATCTCGCCGACCAGGGACTCGAGGCGCAGGTTGGTGAGCCTGACCGACTTCACCATCTCGGTGATTTCGTGGGTCAGCTTGGCGTGGCGCTTGTCGGTCGCCGCCGTCAGCGACTTGCCGGCCAGCGCGGCGTTGAGCCGGTTGTCCTGCATCTTGCGCAGCCGCGTGTACGACCTGGCGATCGTCTCGAAGTTCTCGAGCAGGCCTGGAAGCAACGATTGCTCCATGGCCGAGAGCGACAGCGCGTTCTCCTCGGCGGCGTCCTGGCCCTGACCCTGACCCTGACCCTGACCCTGACCCTGACCCTGACCCTGGGCCTGACCCTGGCCCTGGGCCTGACCCTGGGCCTGGGCCTGGGCCTGACCCTGGCCCTGGGCCTGACCCTGACCCTGGGCCTGACCCTGACCCTGGGCCTCGGTCTCGTCGTCGGTGTCGTCGTCGTTGTCGTTGGCCTCGCCGTTGCCGCTCCCCGGACCGCCGCCGAAGGTCGCTTCGAGATCGATGATGTCACGCAGCAGCATGGTGTTGCCGAGCAGCGCCTGGCGCCACGCGACGATCGACTTCAAGGTCAGCGGGCTCTCGCAGATGGCGCTGATCATGCGCTCGCGCCCGGCCTCGATGCGCTTGGCGATGGCGATCTCGCCCTCGCGCGACAGGAGCTCGACCCGGCCCATCTCGCGCAGGTACATGCGCACCGGATCGTCGGTGTAGCCCACGTCCTCGTCGGCGGCGGGTTTCTGGGCCTCGCCTTCTTCGTCGGGGCGCGGCTCGGCGGTGGCCTCCTCGCCCTCCTCCGATTCGACGACGTTGATGCCCATCTCGGCGAACTGGGACATCGTGTCCTCGATCTGCTCCGAGGTCACCTCGTCCTGGGGCAGGGCCGCGTTGAACTCGTCGATGGTGATGTAGCCGCGCTCCTTGCCGCGCACGACAAGGCGCTTGATCGCGGCGTTGACCCTATCGAGCAACGGGCCGTCCGCGACCTCCTCGGTGGTCTCCTCGGCTTCGGTAGCGGGGCTCGGCTTGCTCACCATCGTCTTCGGACTCCTCGCTTTTTCGCTCTTGTCACGCCGGTTCGTCATCGCCGTTCTCCGGTTCCGGCCGGTAGATCGTGGTCCGCGCCGTGGCCCGGGCGCACCTGCTTCAGCGCCTTGAGCTGCTCCCAGGCCTCGGCACTGGGGTTGGCGCCGCCCGCGACATACGCCGCCTCGACCTCGTCGCGCAGCACCTTCTCCTGGTGCAAGGCGTAGGCGTCGCGCCAGCCCCGCTCGACCTCGTCCAGCGGCGCATCGGCGCGGGCGAACGCCGTCGCGCCGCGCACCGTCCAATCCCCGGCGGCTGCCATGCCACCCAACACGTCCGCGAACCCGTGCTCCTCCAGATGGCGCGCGAGCGTCCCGCGATCAAGGTCGGGCGTGGCGGCCGCGACTTCTAGGATTTTCCGGCTGAGCGCGTCAAGGCGCGGCGTCCAGGGGTGGAACCGGCTGAATTCGTCCTCGATCCGCGCCAGAAGCTCCGGGTGGAGCACGACGGCCTTGACCATTTCGCGCTCGCGCTGGAGCGACGAGCCCTCCGGGCCCTTGCCCAGCGGGTCGGGCAGCGCCGGCTCCGGCCCGGACAAGCGCGCCGGCGCGCGGCCAAGCGGCATGGGGCGTTGATTTCGACGTGGATCGAAATATTGCCACGCCCGATCCTTGAAGTAGCGCTGAACGTGGCGGCCGAGCCCTTCGTGGCCCAGGCCCTCCGCCACGGCCTTGAGTTCGGCGTCCAGCCGCGCCCGGTCCTGGGGGCCGAACGAGCGAGGCTCCGGGTTGGCGTGGCCCTTGAGCGCGGTCAGGTGGAGGTCCCACACGACATCGTACCAGGGGCGGGCGGCGGCGATGCGCGTGCGCATGGCCTCGGGCCCCTGGGTGCGCACGACCTCGTCCGGATCCTTGCCGCCGGCGCCCAGCACGAACGAAAGCCCCCGTTCGGGCGCGAGCATGGGCAGGGCCCGCTGGTAGGCGCGCACGGCGGCGTTGAACCCCGCCGTATCGGCGTCCAGGCAGATGGCGACCTCCGGCGCGACCTTCCACAGGAGCTCGAACTGGCGCTCGCCGAGCGCGGTGCCGAGCGGCGCGACCGCGTTGGCGATGCCCGCCTGATGGAGCGCGATCACGTCCATGTAGCCTTCGACGACGACAACGCGCCCGGCCTCGCGCGCGGCGAGCCGGGCCTGGGCCAGGCCGTAGAGCAGGCTGCCCTTGCGGAACAGCGGCGTCTCGGGCGAGTTCAGGTACTTCGGCTCGCCGGCGCCCAGGATGCGCCCGCCGAAGCCGACCACCCGGCCGCGCGGATCGCCGATCGGAAAGACCACCCGACCGCGCAGCCGGTCATAGCTCGCGCCGCCCGCCTCGGGCACTGCCAGCAGCCCCGCTTCGATCAGCATGGGCTCGGGAACGCCGGCCGAGGCGAGCGCGGTCTTGAGCGCGCTCCGGGTATCGGGGGCGTAGCCTAGGCGGAACCGCTCGATCGTCTCGGGCTCTAGCCCGCGGCCCTTCAGGTAGTCGCGCGCCGCCCGGCCCTGGGCGCCGGCGAGCTGAGCCTGGAACCAGCGCGCCGCCTGCTCGACGACCTCGTAGAGCGAGGCCTGGCGCCGGGCGTGCTCGGCGTCGCCGGGCCGGCTCGCGGGCATCGGCAGCCCGGACTCGTCGGCCAGGCGCGCCACCGCCTCGGGGAACGACAGGTTGTCGGCGCGCATGACGAACCCGATCACGTCGCCGTGGGCCCCGCAGCCGAAACAGTGGAAAAAGCCCTTGTCCTCGACCACGGTGAACGACGGCGTCTTCTCGTTGTGGAACGGGCAAAGCCCGACGAGCTCGCGCCCGCGCCGCTCGAGCCGCACCCGGCGCGCGATGGTTTCGCCGAGCCCGGTGCGGGCGCGAATCGCGTCGAGAAAGTCGATCGGAAATGTCATGGCGGTGCTGCCGGCCTTTCTAACATAGCCCGGGCTGGGCCGGGGCGAATTCGCGGCGAATCCGTCTAAGCCGGTGAAACGGCACCATATTCGGCTTCGCCGGGACTTGACGCCCGGACACCCTTTGCGTATAGACCGGCGCGACGCCGCGCGCGCCCGCGGCGGCTCCGAAAGGTGTACGCGTGCCCTTGCCCGGCCCCCTTGCCGCGCGCTCGAGCCGAGCGACCGCGGCCCTCGCCCTAGCCGACGGCAAGGTCTATTGGGGCGAAGGATTCGGGGCCACGGGCCGGCGGGTCGGCGAAGTCTGCTTCAACACGGCGATGACCGGGTACCAGGAGATCCTGACCGACCCGTCGTACGCCGGCCAGATCATCACCTTCACCTTCCCCCACATCGGCAACGTCGGCACCAACGCCGAGGACATCGAGGCGACGACGCCGGCCGCGCTCGGCCTGGTGGTGCGCGAGCGGGTGACGGCGCCATCCAACTTCCGCAGCGCCGACCGGCTGGAAGCGTGGCTCGCGCGCCATGGCCTGGTCGGCATCGCCGGGCTCGACACGCGGGCGCTGGTGCGCCGCGTGCGCGCGCAGGGATTCCAGAACGGCGCGCTCGAGCACGGCCCACCGGGTTCGATCGACGCGGACGCGCTCGTCGCCGCGGCACGCGCCTGGCCGGGGCTCGAAGGCATGGACCTGGCGCTCGAGGTTACGTGCCGGCAGTCCCATGCCTGGGACGAGACCCGCTGGACCCTGGGGTCAGGCTACGGCCGGCAAGAGTCGCCCGTTCGTCATGTCGTGGCGCTCGATTATGGGATCAAGCGCAACATCCTGCGCTGCCTGGCCGATCTCGGCTGCCGCGTGACCGTGCTGCCGGCGAACGCGAGCGCCGAGGACGTGACGGCGCGCCGACCCGACGGCGTGTTCCTGTCCAATGGCCCGGGCGATCCGGCCGCCACCGGGCGCTACGCCGTGCCCACGATCAAGGCCGTGGTCGCGAGCGGTGTGCCCCTGTTCGGCATCTGCCTCGGCCACCAGATGCTCGCGCTTGCGCTCGGCGCGCGCACGCGCAAGATGGCGTGCGGGCATCGGGGCGCCAACCACCCGGTCAAGGACCTGGCCACGGGCAAGGTCGAGATCACGAGCCAGAACCACGGCTTCGTCGTCGATCCGGAGTCGTTGCCGGCGAACGTCGAGGTCAGCCACGTTTCCCTGTTCGACGGCTCGGTCGAAGGGCTGCGGGTCAAAGACAAGCTGGTGTTCTCGGTCCAGTACCACCCGGAGGCGTCCCCCGGCCCGCGCGACGCCCACTACCTGTTCGAGCGGTTCATCGCGATGATCGATGGCGGACAGCGATGAAAGGTGACTCGACAATGGAGCTCGAGCGCCTCGCCCTGCTGCTCGACCGGCGCAACGACATCGACTTTGAGATCGCGGTGCAATTTCCCCCTCCCCCCTTGTGGGGGAGCGTCGGGGTGGGGGGTACACTCGATCAATGTCCACTGAGCGCGCCCGTCGTCTCCGACGCAATCCCACCGAGGCGGAGAAGCGGCTCTGGTCACGCTTACGAGGCGCACAGCTTGAAGGCTGCTCGTTCCGCCGACAGGAGCCGATGGGAACCTAGAGGCGGGCGATCATCCGGTCGTAATCGGAATGGGATCCGATCCAGAACCAAACGACCGTGTCGTTCGTCATCGTGCCAAGTGCCCGCCAGTTCAAGCCGACCCGCACCGACACGATGTCTTTGCGCGTCGCGATCTGCTTGAACGCCAACGATCGATGATGGGGATCGCTTTGCCACAACCGGAACGCCGCCTCGGCTTGGCGTTGAACTTCTTGGGGCGTCGCATCGAAGCACATCCAGAATTGCCTTGTGGCGACCGACCTCATCGGCGCCGAGGGAATTCCATGGGTGTCGTGCGCCCGGCCTTGTGCTCCTTCACGGCCTCGTCGGCCATGCGCTGGAGCAAGTCGCGCGACTCGGCCAATCGCCGTGACCAGCCTTCTTCGTCGGCCAACTCTTGGAGAAGGATCGCGCCGATCTTTTCCTGCTCGTCGGGTGGCAATTTGCGAACGGCGGCGACCGCCTTGTCGAACAGCTTTGGCATGGCAGGAAGTATAGGCCACGACGGTACGGATCGTCACTCCCATGCCTAAACGCACCGACATCCGCTCGATCCTGATCATCGGCGCCGGGCCGATCGTGATCGGCCAGGCGTGCGAGTTCGATTATTCCGGCGCCCAGGCGTGCAAGGCGCTCAAGGAGGACGGCTACCGCGTCGTCCTGATCAACTCGAACCCGGCGACGATCATGACCGACCCGGGGCTGGCCGACGCCACCTACATCGAGCCGATCACCGCCACCATCGTCGAGAAGATCATCGCCCGCGAGCGCCCCGACGCGCTGCTGCCGACCATGGGCGGGCAGACCGCGCTGAACACCGCGATCAAGCTCGCCGACGACGGCACGCTCGCGCGCTACGGCGTGGCGCTGATCGGCGCCTCGCGCGACGCCATCGCCAAGGCCGAGGACCGCGAGCAGTTCCGCGCCGCCATGACGCGCATCGGTCTGGAATGCCCCCGCGGCCGCATCGTGCGCGGCACGGCCGAGGCGCGCGAGGCCCTGGCCGAGGTCGGACTGCCGGCGATCATCCGGCCGAGCTTCACCCTGGCCGGCACCGGCGGCGGCATCGCCTACAACCGCGAGGAGTTCGAGGCCGTCGTCGCGGCCGGGCTCGACGCCTCGCCCACCCACGAGGTCCTGGTCGAGGAATCGGTGCTGGGGTGGAAGGAATTCGAGATGGAGGTCGTGCGCGACCGCGCCGACAACTGCATCATCGTGTGCTCGATCGAGAACGTCGATCCGATGGGCGTGCACACCGGCGACAGCATCACGGTCGCCCCGGCGCTGACGCTGACCGACAAGGAGTACCAGATCATGCGCGACGCCGCGATCGCGGTGCTGCGCGAAATCGGCGTCGATACCGGCGGCTCGAACGTGCAGTTCGCCGTGGACCCGGCGAGTGGGCGCATGGTCGTGATCGAGATGAACCCGCGGGTGTCGCGCTCCTCGGCGCTGGCCTCCAAGGCGACCGGGTTCCCCATCGCCAAGGTCGCGGCGAAGCTCGCGGTCGGCTTCACCCTCGACGAGATCGCCAACGACGTGACCGGCGTCACGCCCGCGTCATTCGAGCCGACCATCGACTACGTGGTCACCAAGATCCCGCGCTTCAACTTCGAGAAGTTCCCCGGGGCCGACCCGGTGCTGACCACCGCCATGAAGTCGGTCGGCGAGGTCATGGCGATCGGAGGCAACTTCGCCGAATCGCTGCAGAAGGCGCTGCGCTCGCTCGAGACGGGGTTGACCGGGCTCGACGACGCGCCGCACGCCGGCACCGACCGGGACGCCCTGACGGCGGCGTTGTCGGTGCCGCGGCCCGACCGCATCCTGACCGTCGCCCAGGCGTTGCGCGCCGGGCTGACCGTGGCCGAGGTTCACGCGGCATGCCGCATCGACCCGTGGTTCCTGGACCGCATCCGCGAGATCGTCGAAGCCGAACGGGCGCTCGCCCGCGACGGATTGCCGGACCAGCCCGAACCGCTGCTGGCCCTGAAGAAGCTCGGCTTCAGCGACGCGCGGATCGGCGCGCTGACCGGCGTGCCCGAGCACGAGGCGACGGCCAGGCGGCACGCGCTTGGCGTCCGGCCAGTCTACAAGCGCATCGACACCTGCGCGGCGGAGTTCGAATCGCGCACCGCGTACATGTATTCGGTCTACCCGGGCGACGGGACCGATGGCGCGGAATGCGAGGCCGATCCCAGCGATCGCCGCAAGGTCATGATCCTTGGCGGCGGACCCAACCGCATCGGCCAGGGCATCGAGTTCGACTATTGCTGCGTTCACGCGGCATATGGTCTCGCGGAGGCCGGCATCGAGACCATCATGGTCAACTGCAACCCGGAAACCGTGTCGACCGACTACGACACCTCCGACCGGCTCTACTTCGAGCCGCTGACCGTCGAGGACGTGATCGAGATCGCCCGCGTCGAGATGAGCCGCGGCACGCTCATCGGCGTCATCGTGCAGTTCGGCGGCCAGACGCCGCTCAAGCTCGCCGCCGCGCTGGAGGCCGCCAAGGTGCCGATCATCGGCACCTCGCCCGACGCCATCGACCTGGCCGAGGACCGCCAGCGTTTCCAGGAACTGATCGACCGTGTGGGCCTGCGCCAGCCGCCCAACGGCACCTGCCGCTCGATCGAGGACGCGCGCCGCGTGGCCGAGCGCGTGGGATTTCCCGTCGTCGTCCGGCCGAGCTACGTCCTGGGCGGGCGGGCCATGGAGGTGGTCCACGACATGGCCGGGCTCGAGTCCTACGTCCAGCGCGCCGCCGAGATGTTGCGCGCGGGCCCGATCCTGATCGACCGCTTCCTGCAGGACGCGACCGAGGTCGACGTGGACGCCCTGGCCGACGGGCACGACGTGTTCGTCGCCGGCATCCTCGAGCACATCGAGGAGGCCGGGGTCCATTCCGGCGACAGCGCGTGCTCGCTGCCGGTGTTCTCGCTGCCCCAGGCGATCGTCGACGATATCCGGCGTCAGACCGAGGCGCTGGCCCGCGCGCTCGGCGTCGTCGGCCTGATGAACGTGCAGTTCGCGGTCAAGGACGGCACGGCCTTCGTGCTCGAGGTCAACCCGCGGGCCAGCCGGACGGTGCCGTTCGTGGCCAAGACCATCGGCATTCCCCTGGCGAAGATCGCGGCCCGCGTCATGGCGGGCGAACGGCTCGCCGATTTCGCGCTCGTGGAACGACGGCTCGACCACGTCGCGGTCAAGGAGGCGGTGTTCCCCTTCGCCCGTTTCCCCGGCGTCGACGTCATCCTGGGGCCCGAGATGAAGTCGACCGGCGAGGTCATGGGTCTCGACCGCGACTTCGCCCACGCCTTCGCCAAGGCGCAGATCGCCGCCGGGGTCGTGATCCCCATGTCGGGGCGGGTCTTCATCTCGGTGCGCGACCGTGACAAGCCGGCCACGGTGGCGCTCGCCCGGCGTCTGATCGAGTACGGCTTCACGCTGCTCGCCACGCGCGGCACCGCGGCCTTCCTCGCCGGCCAGGGCGTCGCCGTCGACACCATCAACAAGGTGCTGGAAGGCCGGCCGCACATCGTCGACGCCCTCAAGAACGACGAGATCCACTTGGTGTTCAACACCACCGAAGGGGCCCAGGCGATCGCCGACAGCTTCAGCCTGCGCCGCACCGCGCTGATGAAGAGGATCCCCTACTCGACGACCATCGCCGGGGCGCGCGCCATGGTCGAGGCGATCGGCGCTCTGCGCGAGAGCGACATCGGCGTCGCGCCGTTGCAGTCCTACGGCGCCTACGGCGAGGTGCCGAGCTGAGCGATCCCGTGGAACCGGCCTGCTGGGTCGTCACCGACGGCACGGCGGGCATGATGAGCCAGGCGGTCGGGCTGGCCGAGCGGGTCGGCCTGTCGTTCACGACCAAGATCGTGGCGCCCCGAGCGCCCTTGCGCTGGCTGCCCCCCGGGCTGTGGCCGCGCTCGCTCGCGCTGGGGGCCAGCCTCGCGCGGCCGTGGCCCAGGTTGCTCATCGCCACGGGCCGGCTTTCGGTCGCGCCCGCCCTGGCGGTCGCGCGCGCCGGCGCCACCTTCACGGTGCAGATCCAGGACCCCCGGGTGGCGCCGGAACGCTTCGGCCTGGTCGTCGCGCCGGAACATGACCGGATCCGCGGCTCCAACGTCATCGCGACGCTGGGGGCGCTCCACGGCGTAACGGAGGCCAAGCTCGCGGCGGCGCGCGCCGGCGCTTCGTTCGATCATCTGCCCCGGCCGCGCGTGGCGGTGCTGGTCGGCGGCGCGAACCGGGCGTACAGGTTTGGACCGGCCGAGGCGCGGAGCCTGGGGCGGGCGCTGGCGGACCTGGCGCGCGACGGTGGCGCAGGCCTCATGGTCACGCCGTCGCGGCGCACCGGCGCGGCCCAAGTCGCGGCGCTCGCGGCGGCGCTCGCGGGCGTGCCGTCGACGATCTGGGACGGCCGGCCGCCGAACCCCTACCTTGGGTTCCTGGCCCACGCGGACGCCATCGTCGTCACCGCCGATTCGGTCAACATGGTAAGCGAGGCGCTGGCCACCGGCGCGCCCGTCCACGTCGCCGCGCTGCCCGGAGGCTCGGCCAAGTTCCGCCGCTTCCACGAGACCCTGGTACGCCGCGGCTACACCCGGCCGTTCGCCGGCGCGCTCGAGACCTGGCGCTACCAGCCGCTTGACGAGACCGGGCGGGTCGCCGCCGTTGTCCGCGAACGGCTGGGAATCGGCTAGCCACCGGTTGCACTCGGCCACGGGGCGCGCTACGCCCGCGCCATGAGGTTCGTCGATCTGGACCGTCTGGCCGCGATGCCGGTCGCGCGCGACCCGTTCGACCACGTGATCGTGCCCGGCTTCGTGCCGGGGGTGGCGTTGCCCGAGCTCATCGCCGCGTTCCCGGCGATCGACCGCGCCGGCAGCTTCCCCATCGATGGGTTCGAGTTGGCGCCGCCGTTCGCCGCCTTCGTCGCCGAGCTGCGGGCGGCCGAGACGACGGCGGCGTTCGGCCGGGCCTTCGGGCTCGATCTCGGCTCTCGCCCGACCATGGTGACCGTGCGCGGGCGCTGCCGTGCCGAGGACGGCGGTGTCCATACCGATTCGACCACCAAGATCGTCACGGCGCTGATCTACCTGAACGGGCCGTGGGGCGTGGACGGCGGGCGATTGCGGCTGCTGCGCTCCGGCGACCTCGACGACGCAGCTCTCGAGGTGTCGCCCGACGACGGAACCCTGGTCGCCTTCCCCCGTTCGGAGCGATCGTTCCACGGCCACAAGCCGTTCGCCGGCCCGCGCCGGGTGGTGCAGCTCAACTGGGTGCGCGATGCCGGCATTGCCCGGCGCGAGCTCGCGCGCCATCGCTGGTCGGCGCGCCTCAAGCGGTTGGGCGACCGGCTCGGGCTCGGGCGCGGGTCGTAGCCATGGCGCTCGCCATCGCCACGTTCGACAACGCGCGCGGGCCTTCGGCCTTCTTCAAGGCGGTCGGCCATCCGCTGGTCGCCGATCGCGTGCGCGAGTTGATCGACGAGGTCGGCCGTGGCGGGCCGGTGGCGCTGTTCGACCCGGACGGTCACGCCGCCGACCTGGTGGCGCTGTACCCGCCGGCCTGGGAGCTCGCCGGTTACTATGTGCGCCGCGTCGAGCACCTGAACCGTGGCGTGCTCGGCCGGCCGGCGCAACCGGTCTCGGAGCTCGGGGACGCGGCGACGGTGCTGATCGCGGCGTTCGACGCGGACCGCGCGCGCTCGAGCGTCGCGCACCTGGTGCCCCGCGCGCGCATCGTCACGCTCGACGAGGCGCGACTGCCCGAGCGGATGCTGAGCAATCCGGCGTGGTACCTGGACCCGATCAACTTCGCGACCAACTTCGCCCTGTTCCGCGACGGCGACGGGGTGCGCACTCGGCTGGTCACGGCGAACTACTGGGCCGGCTACGGCGCCCGCGATGCTTTCCTGTGGCTCTGCCTGTTCGACGCCGACGGGCACAGGCTGGCCGCGTGGGAGGAGCCGCTCGGCCCCGACCAAGGCACCATCGTGCTCGACAGCGCCGAACTGCGCCGCCGCTTCGGGCTCGGCCCCTTCGCCGGCAGTCTGTTCCTGCACGCCCTGCGCATCGCCGGGCACGACACGGTCAAGTACGCCCTCGACGTGATGAGCGAGGCCGACGGGGCGATCGGCGCGACCCACGACGCCAACGGCTTTCCCGCCGACCTCTACGCCGGGGTGCCCGCCCCCGCGCCCGGCGAAACCGTCCGCGTCTGGCTGCAGAACAGCCACGCACGGCCGATCCCGGCCGGCGCCGTGGCGCTCGCACCGATGGGCGGCCGGCCGGTGCCGTGGCCCGAGACGGTGCCGGGCTTTGGCACCCGAGCGCTCGACGTGGCCGACGTCCTGCCCGGCCTGGCTTGGCCGCGCCAGATCGAGCTGCGCGCCGGCCGGCACATCGTCCGGCCGCGCTACGAGGTGGTGCGCCAGGGCACGCGCCTGATCGCCCACGCCAACGTCGAGCGCACCGATCTCGGACCCGATCCCGCATATGCCCGGCTCGCCCCGCTGCTCGGGCGCGGGTTCCTGCTGGTCGCGCCGGTACTGCCGCTCGAACGCTGGCGGAGCTTCGCCCTGCCGACGCCGATGGCGACGTGCCAGACCGCGCTGCCTCTGGCCGTCACGGTGTTCGACGCGACCGGCGCCGCCGTCACGCACCGGCCACTCGGGCCGCTGCCGCGCGACCACGCGACGCTTGTCGACGTCGACCTGCTGCTGGCCGAGGCGGGCGCCACGCTCGCCTCCGGCGGCGGGCACATCGAGCTGTCCTACGATCAGGCGACCGCGGGACCGAAGGACGGCTGGTTCCATGCGCTGTTCCGCTACCAGGCGCGCCATGCCGCGCACGCCGCCGACACCAGCTTCGGCAGCCACCTGTTCAACCTGCCCGTGACCTACCGCGACGAGCCGCAATCCTACGCCGGCGCGCCGCCCGGCCTCAGCACGCGGCTGTTCCTCAGGCTCGGAGCGGAAGCGGAAACCACGACGTTCTGCCACCTGATTTATCCGGCGTCCGGGCCGTGGCACGCGCGCTCGACGACGACGCTCACGCTCCACGACCGCGCAGGCGCGGCGGTTGCCCGAGTGGAGCTCGCGATCCCGCTCAACGGCTCGCGGCACGTCCGGGTGGACGAGGCGTTCGGCGCCGCGGACCTGGCGCGCGCGACCGGCGGCTGGGTGCTGGTGCGCGACGAGACGTGCCGGCTTTTCGGCTACCACGGGCTTAGCCGCCCGAACGCCGCCTTCAGCCTGGATCACATGTTCGGGTTCTAGCCGGCGCCGCCCCACCCTTGGCAGCGCCGGGCGCGCCGGGCTACGGTGCCGGCACGAGGGAACGACGATGGCGACTGAGCACGACGCGCGGATCGTGATCCTGGGTTCGGGGCCGGCGGGGTGGAGCGCCGCCATTTACGCCGCGCGCGCCGGGCTGGCGCCCCTGGTCGTGCGCGGTCCGCAGGCGGGCGGCCAGCTCACCATCACCACCGACGTCGAAAACTACCCGGGCTACGAGGACGTCATCCAGGGCCCGTGGCTGATGGAGCAGATGGAGGCGCAGGCCCGCCACGTCGGGACCGCCGTGATCGACGACACGATCGTCGGCGCCGACCTGGTGGGCCCGCCGTTCGTCTGCACGGGCGATTCGGGCGATCGCTACCGGGCCGAGGCGCTGGTGATCGCGACCGGCGCGAGCGCGCGCTGGCTCGGGTTGCCGAGCGAGGAACGGTTCAAGGGTTTCGGCGTGTCCGCGTGCGCCACGTGCGACGGCTTCTTCTTTCGCGGCAAGCAGGTCGTCGTCATCGGCGGCGGCAACACGGCGGTCGAGGAGGCGCTGTTCCTGACCAACCACGCGAGCCGCGTCACGCTGGTCCACCGGCGCGACGCCCTGCGCGCCGATCGCATCCTGCAGGAACGCCTGATGCACAACCCGAAGATCGACGTGATGTGGAACCACGTGCTCGACGAAGTGCTGGGCACCGACGATCCGCCCGGCGTCAAGGCCGTGCGCCTGCGCGGGACGATCGACGGCGCGACCGTCGAACGGGCGATCGACGGGGTGTTCATCGCCATTGGCCACACGCCGAACACCGAGGTCCTTCGCGGCCAGCTTCGCATGGACGCCGAGGGCTACATCGTGACCGACCCCGGCACCACCCGCACCGATGTCGCGGGCGTGTTCGCCGCCGGCGACGTGCAGGACAAAGTCTACCGCCAGGCGGTCACCGCCGCGGGCACCGGCTGCATGGCCGCGCTCGAGGCCGAGAAGTACCTGGCGCATCGCGCCCACGGCGTGCGGCGCGCGGCCGAGTAGGGACGATGATCGCGCCATGCCCATGGATTGGGACAAGCTTCGCGTGTTTCATGCCGTCGCCCAGGCGGGCAGCTTCACCCACGCCGGCGACGGGCTGAACCTCAGCCAGTCGGCCATCAGCCGCCAGATCGGCGCGCTCGAGCATTCGCTCGGGACGCAACTGTTCCGCCGCCACGCGCGCGGGCTCGAGCTCACCGAGCAGGGCGAACTTCTGGCCCGCGCGGCGCGCGAGGTGTTCGCCAAGCTCGCCATGGCCGAGGCCAAGCTGAGCGAGGCCAAGGACCGCCCGACCGGGCCGCTGCGCGTCACCACGACGACCGGCTTCGGAGCGGTCTGGCTGATGCCGCGGATCGCCGAGTTCCTCGATCGCTACCCCGAAGTCTCGGTCACGCTGCTGCTCGATGACCGCGAGCTCGACCTCACGATGCGCGACGCCGACATAGCGATCCGCCTGGCCAAGCCGACCCAGCCGGACCTGGTGGCGCGCTACCTCATGACCATCCACTTCCACGTCTACGCTTCGCCGGATTACCTGCGCGAGTGGGGCACGCCGCGCACCCTCGAGGACCTCGAGCATCACCGGCTGGTGGTCTACGGCGAGGGCCCGCTGGCCGCGGTCATCGACACCAACTGGCTGGCCGCCCAACTCGCCGAGGTGAGCCGGCCGCGCCGCCCGGCCATGGTCGTCAACAGCGGCTTCGGCCTGCTGCGCGCGGTCGAATGCGGCCTCGGGATCGCGTCGCTGCCCGATTATTTCGTCGAGGAGACCTCGCGGGTGACGCGCGTGCTGAGCGACCTGACCGCGCCCCAGATCCAGACCTTCCTCGTCTACCCCGAGGATCTCAGGGCATCGAAGCGGATCGCCGTGTTCAGGGACTTCCTCTTGGAGAAGGTCGCGCAATCCAAGTTCTGAGTGTGGGCCGGGGGACCAAGGGCGGTAACCTTGATATGCGCTAGACGCATAGCTGAGTTACCGAAACGGCCTTGGTTATCGGCCCTTGTTCTCCCTATGTTTGTGAATGGGCGGCGCCGTCTTGCTCGCAGCAAGGTCGCGACGCGTCGGTAACGGAGTGCCCCACTCCGTTGCCGATCGAGATTTCCCGCCCAGGCGGGGAATGAGGGTCTTCGGATCCTACGTCTCCCAGACGTGAAGCCTCCCTGTACAACTCGGCCGGGCCCTCGGGCCCGGCCTTTCTTTTTTCTTGTGCCCGGCGCGATCGCGCTCGCGCACGGCTTGAGTGAGCCCCGGGCGGTTCGTTAGACTCCAGTCTCATGCGCAAGCTGTTGCACTTCCCGATGTCGGCCGACAGTCGCATGGCCCGCCTGGCCTTGCGCGAGAAGGGCATCGCGTTCGACCTGGTCGCCGAACCGTACTGGGAACGCCGCGACACATTCCTCGCGCTCAACCCCGCCGGCGAAGTTCCGGTCCTGATCGAAGGCGACGGCCAGGTCGTCGCCGGCGCCTACGCGATCCTCGAATACGTCGACGAGATCGCGCCGCTGCCGGACCTGATCGGCGCCCATCCCGCCGAGCGCGCGGAGACGCGGCGGCTCGTCGGCTGGTTCGCGCAAAAGTTCGCCGACGAAGTGACGCGCCATATCTCCGGCGAGAAGGTCATGCGCCGCTATAACGGCACCGGCCAGCCGAGCTCGCAGGCGATCCGCGCCGGGCTCGCCAACTTGCGCGTCCACCTCGACTACATCGCCTGGCTGACCGAGCGCCGGGCGTGGCTCGGCGGCGGCGCGTTCGGCATGGCCGATATCGCGGCCGCGGCGCAGCTCTCGGTGCTCGATTACACGGGCGACGTTCCGTGGGCGCGTCACGAGCCGGCGCGCGACTGGTACGCGCGGGTGAAATCGCGGCCGTCGTTCCGCGCCATCCTCGAGGACCGGATCGCCGGACTCACCCCGGCCGGCCATTATGCCGACCTGGACTTCTGACCCGGTGAGCGCGGTGGCCATGGCACGATCCAGCCCGGCCGGCGCGCCGCCCGATGCAAAGCAACGGATCAAGGACCACGCGATCGAACTCGGGTTCGACGCGGTCGGCGTCGCGTCGGCCAGCGTCGATCCGGCGCGGGGCGTGGAGCTCGGCGAGTTCCTGCGCATGGGCCTGCACGGCACCATGGACTGGCTCGACCGCCGCGCCGCCGAGCGCGCCGACCCGCGGGCCTTGTGGCCCGCGGCGCGGAGCGTCGTCGTGGTCGCGGCCAATTACGGTCCCGCCGGCGATCCGCTCGACGTCGTGCGCCAGCCGGACGTCGGCGCGATCTCGGTCTACGCCCGGGGCCGCGACTACCACGACGTGCTCAAGGGCCGGCTCAAGCGGCTCGGCGACTGGATCGCCAACACCCTCGCGGCCGAGGTCAAGGTGTTCGTCGACACCGCGCCGGTCATGGAGAAGCCGCTGGCCGAAGCCGCTGGCGTCGGCTGGCAGGGCAAGCACACCAACCTGGTATCGCGCCAGTTCGGCTCGTGGCTGTTCCTCGGCGCGCTGTTCACGACGCTCGAGCTCGAGCCCGATGAGCCGGAGGCCGATCACTGCGGCACCTGCCGCGCCTGCCTGGACGCCTGCCCGACCGGCGCGTTCCTGGGACCGCGGCGGATCGACGCGCGGCGTTGCATCTCGTACCTGACGATCGAACACAAGGGACCGATCGCGGCGGAGCTGCGGCCGTTGATGGGCAATCGCATCTACGGCTGCGACGACTGCCTGGCGGTCTGCCCGTGGAACAAGTACGCCGAGCCGACCGCCGAGACCGCCTTTCATGCCCGGCCGGGGCTCGACGCGCCCGCGCTGGGTGAGCTCGCCGGGCTCGACGATGCTGCGTTCCGCGCCCGCTTCGCCGGCAGCCCGATCAAGCGCACCGGGCGCGACCGCTTCGTGCGCAACGTGCTGATCGCCATTGGGAACAGCGCCGACGCCTCGCTCGCGCGCGTGGCCGAGCAGCGGCTCGACGATGCCTCGCCCCTGGTGCGCGGCATGGCGGTGTGGGCGCTCGCGCGCCTGTTGCCCGCACGCTTCGCCGCCCTCGCCGGCAGCCGTGCCGAAGCCGAAGCCGACGCCGACGTGCGCGCCGAGTGGGCGGCTCAGGAGCCGAGCAGCCAGGCCGCGGTCAGGAAGTAGATCAGCAGGCTCAGCACGTCCTGGATGATCGTGGCGACCGGCCCGCTGCCGAACGCCGGATCGGCCCCGAAGTGGGACAGCAGCCAGGGCAGGACCATCCCGATCGCCGCCGCGACCGTGCCCGCCGCCAGGATCGCCAGCGCCACGGTCAGCGCCAGCGCCCGGTCGCCGAAGCCGAGCCAGATCAATGGCAGGCTGACCAGCGCGAGCACGAGCCCGATCAGGAACCCGGTCAACGCCTCTTCAGCCAGCAGCCGGCCGAGCGGGCGGTGCACGAGCGACAGCCCGCGCACCGCCGCGGTCTCGGTCTGGGTGCCGATGGCGTCGGCGAGGTAGACGATCACCGGCATGAAAAAGGCCAGCGCGAAGTTTTCCTTCAGCGCGGCCTCGAAACGGGCGACGAGCAACGTGGCGACCACGCCGCCGGCGAGTCCGACCAGGAGCCAGGGCACGCGGCGGCGCACCCGACGCCAGGGCGAATCCTCGAACGCACGCCGGGCATTGCGGGCATCGTGGACGATACCGGCGAGCCTGTGCAGGTCCTCGACGTGCTCGTGGCGCAGCACCTCGATCAGGGCCTCCGGCGGCACCACGCCCAGGAGCCTGCCCCGATCGTCGATCACGGGCACCGCGCCGAGCCGGTGGTCGTGGGCCAGGGCCGCGACGTGCTCCTGGTCGGTATCGGGCGTCACGGCCGGCACGTCGCGGCGCGCGAGGGTGCCCAAGACGGCGTCCGCTGCCCCCGCGAGCAGGTCCGCCATCGGCACGAGCGCCTGGTAACGCCCCGCTTCGTCGGTCAGATAAACCGCCTCGACGCTGGCGAAGCGGCCGCCGCGCATCGCCTGGAGCACGGCGCCAACCGTGTCCGAGGCGCGCGCCGTGGGCACGGGCGCGGCCAGATGATCGCGGGCAATCTGGGTTTGGGGCATGGGGCCGGCCTAGTTGCGCCGATGTTGGCCGCGCCGCTAGGTTTCCTCAAGCACAAACCAGAGCCGACGATGAGCGACGGCGATACCTTGCCGGGAAACTTGTTCTGCTTCGGCGTCGGCTACACCGCCCGCGCCCTTGTCCGCCGGCTCGCGCCCCAAGGCTGGCGCGTGAGCGGGACGTGCCGCACGGACGAGGCGTGCCGGCGGGCGCGCGACATGGGCATCGAGGCTTACCCCTTCGCCGATCGCGACGCGTCCGACGCCACCCGCCAGGCCCTGGCGGCGGCAACCCATCTGTTGAGCTCGGTGCCGCCGGATGACGCGGGCGACCCGGTGATCGATGCCTTCGCGGCCGACATCGCGCACCACGAGCGTCTGGCCTGGATCGGATACCTGTCGACCACGGGGGTCTACGGCGACCGCGCGGGTGCCTGGGTCGACGAGGACACGGAGCCGCGGCCGGCGGGGGAGCGCGGGCGCCACCGGCTGGCGGCGGAAGGGCTGTGGCTCAATTTCTGGGACGGCCACGGGCTGCCAGTGCATGTGTTCCGTCTGGCCGGCATCTATGGCCCGGCCCGCAGCGTGATCGACAATGTGCGCCTCGGCACGGCACGGCGCATCGCCAAGCCCGGGCAGGTGTTCTCGCGCATCCACGTCGAGGACGCGGCCGCCACCCTGGCGGCCTCGATCGCGCGGCCGCGACCCGGGCGGATCTACAACGTCGCCGACGACGCGCCCGAGGACCCGGCGGTCGTGGTCGAGTTCGCTTGTCGTCTGCTCGGCGTCGCGCCGCCGCCGCTCGTGCCGTGGCCGCAGGCCAAGTCGAGGCTTTCGGCCATGGCCTTGTCGTTCTACGACGACAACAAACGCGTCTCGAACGCCCGCATCAAGGACGAGCTCGGCGTTGACCTGCTGTATCCGACGTTCCGCGAAGGCCTGGCCGCCCTCGCCGCCACGGGTTGACTAG
>CAZGYG010000063.1:0-18144 GCA_964530335.1 uncultured Rhodospirillaceae bacterium
GCGACGACGCGCTCGGCGGAACGGGACAGGTTGGTCACGATGAAGCCGACGCGGGAATACAGCTCGCCCGGGTGCCACTCGACCTTGGCGACGACGCGGCGGGGTATGCACCCGGTCGATCCACGCAGTGGGGAGATCGACGAGGGCGGCAAAGTTCTCCTCGCTCGTCAGCCATTCCGTCTCGAAACGCTCCATCTCGCTCGTCGAAGCCGCAGCACGATCCAGACCGCGAGGGTCCACGATCGCCCGCATCGCCGGGTCGAGCGACAGCCGCTCGGCGTCGTTCACGTCCTCGTAGCCGGCGAGGCGGCCGAACACCGATTGGCGAAGCAGCCCCCCGACCAGGTGCCGAACGATCCTGCCGCGCCGCGCCTCGGTCAAAATCGACCCGGCCAGGTCGGTCAGTCCGAGCGCGTGATCCAGTTCGCGATAGGCGAGCAGGCCGGCGTCCGAGGTGATCTTGCTGCCGTGGAATTCCAGCTTCAGGCGGCGGTCGAAATCGACCCGCAGAGGCCCCGGATTCGCCTCACCCATCGGGTAGGCCATGACCGAGCCTCCAACATCTTCACAAGATATTGATTCTTATAACAGAATCAGCGTTCGAGGTCAGTAAAATTGCAACCCATCTGGGGAATCCGGGTTGAAAGGCTTCGGCGGGACGCGCGTCATGGAGATCGTGGACCGGCACGAAACGAATACCTACCGCGCGGTCTACACCGCGCGATTCGTGGATGTGCTCTATGTCCTTCACGCCTTTCAAAAAAAGTCGACGAAGGGCAGGAAGACTCCGCGGCGGGACGTGGAATTGATCCGCCGGCGGCTTGCCGATGCCGAGCGACACCACAGAGGAAGGCAGAACTGACATGGCGGGCAGAAGGAAGCAGGTCAACGTTGAAGCGGGCAGCGGCAACGTATTTGCCGACCTCGGCCTACCGCATCCGGAACAGGAACTTCTCAAGGCCAACCTGACGTTGCAAATCCACCGCCAGATCAAGGCCCGCGGGCTGACTCAGGCGCAGGCTGGCGCGATCCTCGGCATCAAGCAGCCGCATGTCTCCGCGCTGTTGCGCAACCGGTCGGGGAACTTCTCGGTCGGACGGCTGATCGAATTCCTGACCGCTCTCGGCCAGGACGTTGACATCAGCGTCAGGCCGACGCGCAAGCGCCACGGCGAAATCTCGGTTGCGTTGAAATAGCCCGGACGAATGCGGAACGCGACCGCCGGATCCGCCCGCCGCAATCGAAACCGTGCGAAGGGGCCGGCGCGATCAGGCCGATGCCACCGACGCCCGGCCGCGCGGGTTGCCCTTCTTGCGGTTGACAGGGCGCGGGGTGCTGCCCTAGTGACACATCTTTCCCGGCGCCCAGGTGGCGGAATTGGCAGACGCGCTAGGTTCAGGTCCTAGTGGCCGCAAGGTCGTGGAAGTTCGAGTCTTCTCCTGGGCACCATATGGCCGCTGAGCGCGGGAGCAGCATGCGGGGCGCCATGCAGATCCACCTCCACCAGGGCGACCTGCCGGCCGGCCTGCACCTTGGCGACACGGTCGCCGTGGACACCGAGACCATGGGGCTGTCGCTCGCGCGGGACCGGCTGTGCCTCGTGCAGCTCTCGGCCGGGGACGGGCATTGCCACCTGGTGCAGGTGCCGCCCGACCCCGATCCGGCGCCGAACCTGGCGGCCGTGCTGACCGACGCGCGCGTGCTCAAGATCTTTCACTTCGCCCGCTTCGACCTGGCCATGCTTCGGCGCCACCTCGGCGTCGTGGTCGAGCCGGTCTACTGTACCAAGATCGCCTCGCGGCTGACGCGCACCTACACCGACCGCCACGGCCTCAAGGACCTGTGCAAGGACCTGCTCGGCATCGACGTGTCCAAGCAGCAGCAGACCACGGACTGGGGCAGCCCGGAGCTCAAGCCCGAACAGCTCGCCTACGCCGCGTCCGACGTGCTGCACCTGCACGCCTTGCGCGAGAAGCTCGATGACATGCTGCTGCGCGAAGGCCGGCGCGACCTGGCCGAGCAGTGCTTCCGCTTCCTGCCCAATCGCGCCGAGCTCGACCTGCTGGGCTACGACGAGCCCGACATCTTCGCCCATTGAGCGACCCCGTAACGGGCGCCGAGGTCGGCTTCACCCGGTACGTCGACGGCGGGGGCCGGGGGGCCCATACTCGGCGGCGCCAAGAATGCGGAGTGGGAGTAGTGAGCCAAGCCAAGGACGGCGGCGCCGGATCGGGCTCGCGCGCGCGTTTCGCCTGGCAGCCCAGGCGGTGGACCGCCCAGGCGCTGCAGCGCGAGGCCGCGCGCCACGCCCGCTTCGTCGCGGGGCTCAAGATCGGCCTGCCGCTGGCCGCGGCGGCGCTCATCGCCGTCCTCGTCGCCTGGCCCTACCTGACGGCGCGGGTCAGCGGGCTCCGGCTCAGCTTCGCCGAGGTCGAGGAAACGGCGGACGGCAAGATCACCATGACCAACGCGCGCTACCTGGGCACCGACCGCGAGGGCCAGCCGTTCACCATCACCGCCGACAGCGCGGTGCAGAACCCCGACGATCCCGACAGCATCGAGCTCGAACGGTTGGCCGGCGACGTCACTCTCAACGATGGCACCTGGGTCACGCTCAGCGCCGATGGCGGCGTCTACCGGCAGGACGCCCGCGTGCTCGAGCTCGCGGGGCACGTCAGCCTCTACGCCGACTCGGGCTACGAGTTGCGCACCGAGGCCGTGCACATCGACCTGAACCGGCGCTTGGCCGCGGGCGATGGGCTGGTCGAGGGCCAGGGCCCGCTCGGCCACGTCTCGGCCCAGGGCTTCCGGGTCGGCGAGGGCGGCGAACGGCTCGAGTTCCTCGGGCCGGTGCGCCTCACCCTTTACCCTCGCGCCGAAGGCTGAACCGTGCGATTTCCGCCGTTCCGACCCCGCCGAGCGCTCCGGGTCGCGGCGCTCGCGCTGGCCATGGCGTTTTCGCTTGGGGCGGAACGCCCGCTTCTTGCACAATCAGACACGGGGTCGGCGACCACGGGGTTCGCGCACGACGCCTCGCTGCCGATCGAGATCACGGCCGACAGCATGGAGGTCGAGCAGGAGCGGCAAGTGGCTACCTTCAAGGGCAACGTCGAGGCCAAGCAGGGCGATCTGCGCCTGCGCGCCGACGTACTCGTCGTGCACTACGCCGACCGCGAGGACGGCGACGGCAAGACCATCACGCTGCTCGAGGCCGACGGCAACGTCTTCGTCTCCTCGCCCGAGGAAACCGCCCAGGGGCGGCACGGCGTCTACGACGTGAGCAAACGCACGATCGCGCTCGACGGCCCGGTGGTGTTGACGCGCGGCGACAACGTGATCCGCGGCGATCGCCTCGAGCTCGAGCTCGAGACCGGGCTCAGCCGGGTGCTCGGCGGCGCGGACGGCCGCGTCAAGGGCGTGTTCGTGCCCGAGGAGGCGACCCAGCCATGACCGCCGAAGCTCCGTTGCCGGCCACGCCGCCGCGCCTGGTCGCCGCCGCGGCCGGGCTCAGGGCGCACAACCTCGGCAAGTCGTTCCACCGCCGCCCGGTGGTGCGCGACGTCAGCTTGTCGTTGCAGCGCGGCGAGGCGGTCGGCCTGCTCGGCCCCAACGGCGCCGGCAAGACCACGTGCTTCTACCTGATCACCGGGCTGATCGCGCCCGACACCGGCTCGATCGTGCTCGACGGCCAGGACCTCACGGCGTTGCCGATGTACCGGCGCGCGCGGCTTGGTATCGGGTACCTGCCGCAGGAGGCGTCGATCTTCCGCGGGCTCTCGGTCGAGAACAACCTGCGCGCCGTGCTCGAGATCGCCGAGCCTGACCGTGAACGGCGCGAACACATGCTCGACGGGCTGCTCGCCGAATTCTCGCTCACCCACCTCAGGCGCGCTCCGGCGCTGGCGCTCTCGGGCGGTGAGCGGCGCCGGGTCGAGATCGCCCGGGCGCTCGCCTCCCAGCCGTCGTTCATGCTGCTCGACGAGCCGCTGGCCGGCATCGATCCGATCGCGATGGCCGAGATCCGGGCCCTGGTCGCCCATCTCAAGGACCGCGGCCTCGGCGTCCTGATCACGGACCACAACGTGCGCGAAACCCTCGACCTGGTCGACCGCGCCTACATCCTCCACGACGGCCGCGTGTTCATGGAAGGCCGCCCCGACGAAATCGTGGCCGACGAGGGCGTCCGCCGAGTTTACCTGGGCGAAAGGTTCCGCCTCTAGGCTCCGCGCCATGGCCGTTTCGACGCGTATCGAATTGCGCCAGAGCCAGGCTCTGGTGATGACGCCGCAGCTCCAGCAGGCGATCAAGCTGCTGCAGCTTTCGAACCTCGAGCTCGGCGCGTTCGTCGAGGATGAGCTCGAGCGCAACCCGCTGCTCGAACACGCCGAAGGCGATCCGGGCGCACCGGAGCGGCCCGACGATGCCGGCGCGGAGGGGGTGAGCCCGGACGGCCACGCGACGCTGCTCGATTCGCCGATCGAACGCCAGGGCGAAGCGCGGCTCGACGTGGCCGAAGCCGATCTCTACGGCGAAACCGAAGCTGGCCCGAAGGAAAGCTTCGACTACCAGGGTGTTCAGCCGTGGGGCGGTGGCGGCGGCGGTTTCGACGACGACGGCGTCGAGCGCGCGCCCGCCGCAGCGCTCACGCTGCGCGACCATGTGCTGGCCCAGATCTCGGTCGACCTGGCCGACCCGGGCGATCGTCTGATCGGCGCCCACCTGGCCGACCTGGCCGACGAAGCGGGCTACCTGCGCGCCGACCTGACCGCGGTCGCTCAGGCGCTCGGCTGCGGCGCCGAACGGGTCGCGGCGGTGCTCCGCCGCTTGCAGCGGCTCGACCCGCCGGGCATGTTCGCGCGCGACCTCAAGGAATGCCTGGCGCTCCAGCTCGCCGAGCGCAACCGGCTCGACCCGGCCATGGCCACCCTGCTCGACAACCTCGACCTGGTGGCCCGGCGCGACGACGCCCAGCTCATGCGCCGCTGCGCCGTGGGCGCGGACGACCTGGCTGACATGCTGGCCGAGCTGCGCTCGCTCAACCCCAAGCCGGGGCTTGCCTTCGACGTCGAGCCGTCGCCGCTCGTGGTGCCCGACGTGTTCGTGCGCCAGGCCGCGGACGGCTGGCACATCGAACTCAACAGCGACACGCTGCCCAAGCTCCTGGTCAACGAGCGCTATCACGCGCGGGTTTCGGCCACGGCGCTCAGCCGCGCCGAACGCGACTACCTGGCGGAACGGATGTCCTCGGCCAACTGGCTGGTCAAGTCGCTCGACCAGCGGGCGCGCACGATCCTGCGCGTGGCGCGCGAGATCGTGCGCCAGCAGGACGGCTTCCTGGTCCACGGCGTCCAGCACCTGCGGCCCCTTGTGCTGCGCGACATCGCCGAGGCCATCGGCATGCACGAATCCACCATCAGCCGGGTGACGACCAACAAGTACATGGCGACGCCGCGCGGCGTATTCGAGCTCAAGTACTTCTTCACGACGGCGATCGCGGCGACGACGGGCGACGCGACGGTGTCGTCCGAGGCGGTGCGCCATCGCATCCGCCGCCTGGTCGCGGGCGAAGCCGCCGACGCCGTGCTGTCCGACGAGGAGCTGGTCGAGGCCCTGCGCGGCGAAGGCATCGACATCGCCCGCCGGACGGTCGCCAAGTACAGGGAATCGCTGCGCATACCGTCATCGGTGCGGCGCCGGCGCGACAAGCGGCTGGTCGCCGCCGTCTAGTTCGCCCGCGCTTGCCCCGGCCGGGCGGCGGCGCTATAGGAGCGGCCAGGAACGATGGCGCGAAGACGTCGCGGCCCGCCGTGCGACGCGCCCGCCGCCCCAGCCACCACATCCCCCGTCATGAACGTTGCGATCACCGGAAAGCACATCGACATTGGCGACGCGCTGCGCCAGCACGTGTCGGAGCACCTGGCCGACGGCATCGGCAAGTACTTCACCGACCCGATCGAGGCGCATGTCACGTTCAGCCACGAGGGGCCGTTCTACCGCTCCCACATCTCGTTGCACATCGGCCGGGGGCTGGCCATGGAAGGCCAGGCCGAGGCGGCCGAGATCTACGAGGCGTTCAACCTGGCGGCCGAGCACGTAGCCAAGCAGGCGCGGCGCCAGAAGCGCAGGGTCCGCAACAAGCACGCATGAACGGACGATGCCGGCCGAACGGCCGGTCGGGTCCGGGCAGGTGACCATGATGAACATCCAGGATTTCCTCGCTCCCGCCGGCGTGTTGCCGCGGCTCGAAGCGACCAACAAGAAACACGCGATCGAGCAGATCGCGCGCGTCGCCGGCTCGGGGCTCGATGCGCGCCTCGTGTTCGAGGTGCTGCTCGAGCGCGAGCGGCTGGGCAGCACCGGACTCGGCCACGGCGTCGCCATACCGCACGGCAAGTTCGCCGCGCTCAAGCGCCTCTGCGGGGCGTTCGCCCGGCTCGAGACGCCGATCGACTTCGACGCCGTCGATGGCGCCCCGGTGGACCTGGTGTTCGCGCTGCTCGCCCCGGAGGCCGCCGGGGCCGATCACCTCAAGGCGCTGGGCCTGGTCTCGCGCGTGCTGCGCGATGGCGCCCAGCGCGACCAGCTCCGGGCGGCCCGGACGGGCGAGGCGCTCTACGCCGTGCTGACCCGGCGCGACGCGAACCAGGCCGCTTGAGGATTCCCCCGGTGGGGCGCCGGGCGGGCACGGCCTTGCCGGTCGCGACGCGGCACGCGACGTGCGTCGCGCTGGGCCGTGCCGGGGTCCTGATCCGCGGCCCTTCGGGGCTCGGCAAGTCCGATCTGGCGCTGCGCCTGATCGACGGCGGCGCCAGGCTCGTGGCCGACGACCGGGTCGCGCTCGCGCGCGAGGGCGCGGCCGTGGCCGCCACCGCGCCCGCCACGCTCGCCGGGCTCATGGAGGTGCGCGGTCTCGGGATCGTGCGGCTCAGCCGACGCCGCCGTGCGCTCGTGCGCCTGGTCGTCGATCTGGTCGACCGGGCCGCCCAGCCGCGCTGGCCGGAGCGGGGAACCTGCTCGATTTGCGGCGTTCGGCTGCGTCGCATCGCGCTCGACGGGCGCGACGCCTCGGCGCCGGCGAAGGTGCGCCTTGCGCTCCGACTCGGCAACGACCACGTTCTGCCACGGCCATGACCGACGCCAGCAGCGAAACCACCCCCGGGGCCGCCCGCCCGGGCACCCGGCTCGTCGTCGTCACCGGCATGTCGGGCGCCGGGCGCACGACCGTGCTCCGGGCGCTCGAGGACATCGGCTACGAGGCGGTCGACAACCTGCCGCTCAAGCTGCTCGGTTCGATCGTCCCGCCCGACGGCCTGCCCGGGCGCGGGCTCGCCATCGACGTCGACGTGCGCACGCGCGACTTCAGCGAACGGCGCTTCACCGAGACGATCGCCGCGCTGTTCGCCCGCGCCGGCATCGACGGCCGTCTGGTGTTCGTCGATTGCGACGACGAGGCGCTGCGCCGGCGCTTCACCGAGACCCGCCGCCGCCATCCCCTGGCGAAGGATCGCGCCGTGCTCGACGGCATCCAGCACGAACGGCGGCTGATCGCGGGGTTGCGCGCGCGGGCCGACCTGGTGATCGACACCACGGCGCTGTCGGCCGCCGACCTGCGCCGCCTGATCGCCGGCCACTACGCGCTCGAGCCGGCGGGGCTTGCCGTCGCCGTGGTCTCGTTCGCCTTTCCCCAGGGCCTGCCGCGCGAGGCGGACCTGGTGTTCGACGTGCGCTTCCTGGCCAACCCCCATTACGTCGATGCCCTGGCTCCGCTCACCGGCCGGGACGAAGCGGTCGGCGCCTACATCGCCGCCGATCCGGCGTTCCAGCCGTTCGTCCACGGGCTCGCGGGCTGGCTCATGCCGCTGCTCGCGCGTTACGAGCAGGAGGGCAAGAGCTACCTGACGCTCGCCGTCGGCTGCACCGGCGGCCGGCACCGCTCGGTGTTTATCGCCGAGCGCCTGGCGGCGCTGCTCGCGGCGCAGGGGCGCGAGGTGCACCTTGTGCATCGTGACCTCCCGCCGGCGACGGGGGAACGGCCGCCGGACAGTCTCCAGCCCGTCGTTGGCGGTATCCCATGATCGGACTCGTGCTCGTCACCCACGGCCGCCTGGCCGAGGAGTTCATCGCCGCCGCCGAGCACGTGGTCGGCAAGCAGGCCGCCACGCGCGCGGTGTGCATCGCCGCCGACGACGACATGGAGCGGCGGCGCGCCGACATCCTGGCCGCCATCGCCGCCGTCGACGACGGCCACGGCGTCATCGTGCTCACCGACATGTTCGGCGGCACGCCATCGAACCTGGCGATTTCGGTCATGGACAAGGCCAACGTCGAGGTCATCGCCGGCACCAACCTGCCGATGCTGATCAAGCTCGCCTCGGTCCGCCAATCGGGCTCGCTGGCCGAGGCCGTGGCGTGCGCGCGCGAGGCGGGGCGCAAGTACATCAACGTGGCGAGCGAACTCTTGAACACCGAGGTGAAGTGAGCGCGGTCGGCGACGGTGTCCAGCAGGCGCGGCGCGAGGTGACGATCGTGAATTCGCGCGGCCTGCACGCGCGCGCCGCCGCCAAGTTCGTCGATCTGGCCAGGCGCTTCGATGCCGAGGTCGAGGTCGCGCGCGACGGCGTGGCGGTTTCGGGGCTTTCGATCATGGGGCTGATGATGTTCGCCGCGGGTCCGGGCAGCCGGCTCGAGGTCCGGGCCACGGGGCCCGAAGCGGCGGGGGCGGTCGCCGCGCTGGCGGCGCTGGTGGAGGCGCGGTTCAATGAATCCTAGGAGCGCCGGCAAGCCGAAGCCGCGGCGCAAGCTCCGGACGTTCGACGGCATCGGCGTGTCCCATGGCATCGCGATCGGCCCGGCGCACGTGGTCGAAAGCGCGGGCGACGTGCCCAAGTACGCGATCGAGCCGGCGGCGATCGAGGCCGAGCGCGAGCGTTTCGCCGCCGCGGTGGCCAAGAGCATGGTCCAGGTCCGCAAGCTCCGGACCAAGGCCAGCGCGCTGCCGGCCAGCGCCGCCGAGGAGCTCGGCTACCTGCTCGACGCCCACGAGCAGATGCTGGGCGGATCGCGCCTGGTGCGCGGCGTCGACCGGCGCATCGGCGACAGCCTGATCAACGCCGAGGCCGCGGTCGCCGAGGAGCTGCAGACCATCGCCCAGGCGTTCGCGGCGCTCGACGACAGCTACATGGCGGCGCGGGTGCAGGACGTCCGCGACGTCGGCAACCGGCTGCTGCGCAACCTGACCCGGGCGAAGCCCTATCAGGCGTTTTCCGGGCTGGCGCCAGGCACGATCCTGATCGCCGAGGAGCTGACGCCGGCGGACACCGTGCTCATGGACCCCGAGCGCATCGCCGGCTTCGTCACGGCGCTCGGCGGCGCCGAGGACCACACGGCCATCATGGCCCGCTCGCTCGGGCTGCCGGCGGTGACCGGCGTGCCCGGCCTGGTCGGGCGGGTCGAGCCCGGCGCGACGGTGATCGTCGACGGCGGCGCCGGTCGGGTCCTGATCGCCCCGACGGCCCGGCGGCTCGCCGAATACCGCGCCAAACAGGCGGAACTCGAGCGCCTCACGCGCCAGCGGGCGCGGCTGCGCCACGTTCCCGCGGTCACGCGCGACCACGTGCGCATCGCCCTGCAGGCGAATCTGGAACTGCCGATCGAACTCGACCAGGCGCTCGGCGTCGGCGCCGAAGGAATCGGGCTCCTGCGGACCGAGTTCCAGTTCATGAACCGGGCCGACCTGCCCGACGAGCGCGAACAGTATCGCCAGCTCGCCGAGATCGTGAAGGGCATGGACGGGCGCCCGGTCACCGTGCGCACGATCGACGTGGGCAACGACAAGATTCCCGCGCTGCCCGGCACCAACCTGACGCCCAGCTCCAATCCGGCGCTCGGCATGCGCGCGATCCGGCTCTCGCTCCACTTCGTCGACCTGCTCGAGACCCAGCTCGCCGCCATCCTGCGCGCCGGCGCCCACGGGCCGGTGCGCATCCTGCTGCCCATGATCACGAGCCCGACCGAGGTGGTCGCCGTGCGCAAGGCGATCGACCGGACGGTGCGCCGGCTCGCGCGCAAGCGGGTCAAGCTGGCCGATCCGCTGCCGCCGGTCGGCGCCATGATCGAGATTCCCGGGGCGGCGCTGGCCGCCGACAGCCTGGCCCGGGTGTGCGACTTCTTCTCGATCGGCACCAACGACCTGACCATGTACACCCTCGCCATCGATCGCGGCGACGAACAGGTGGCGCACCTTTACAACCCGCTGCACCCGAGCGTGCTGCGCCTGATTCAGTTCACCACCGCGGCGGCGCTGCGCGCGCGCATTCCGGTGGCCGTGTGCGGCGAGCTCGCGGGCGATTCCCGCTACACGGCGCTGCTGCTCGGGCTCGGCATCCGCGAGCTCTCGATGGCGACGACCAACCTGCCCAAGGTCAAGCAGCGCATCCGCGCGCTCGACCTGGCCGAGGCGACCCGGCGCGCGCTGACCATCATGGAGCAGCACGACAGCGCCATGATCGCCGTGCTGCTCGACGACTTCAACGCGCTGGCCTAGCGGCCGAACATAACCACCGTTTGCCTCGCCGGCCGCGATCTGCTAATCGCAGCCCCCGCACGCAAACGCGGCGCCGGAGATACCGATGACCACGTCCAAAGCCAAGACCTCATCCAAGGCCAAGACCGCACCCAAGGCCAAGATCGCATCGAAAGACTACAAGGTCGCCGACATCGGCCTGGCCGATTGGGGCCGGCGCGAGATCGCCATCGCCGAGACCGAAATGCCGGGCCTGATGGCGCTGCGCGCCGAGTTCAGCGGCAACAAGCCGCTCAAGGGCGCGCGCGTCGCCGGCTGCCTGCACATGACGATCCAGACCGCGGTCCTGATCGAGACGCTGTCCGCGCTCGGCGCCGAGGTGCGCTGGTCGAGCTGCAACATCTTCTCGACCCAGGACCACGCCGCCGCCGCGATCGCCGCCACCGGGGTTCCGGTATTCGCCTGGAAGGGAGAGTCCGAGGCCGACTACTGGTGGTGCGTCGATCGCACCATCGCCGGGCCCGACGGCTGGCAGCCGAACATGCTGCTCGACGACGGCGGCGACCTGACTAAGATCGTCCACGAACGCCACCCCAAGCTGCTCGCGGGCCTGCGCGGGTTGTCCGAGGAGACCACGACCGGGGTCGCGCGGCTCTACCAGATGGAGCGGGCGGGCAAGCTCGGCTGCCCGGCGTTCAACGTCAACGACTCGGTGACCAAGTCGAAGTTCGACAACATCTACGGCTGCCGCGAAAGCCTGGTCGACGGCATCCGCCGCGGCACCGACGTGATGATGGCGGGCAAGGTCGCCGTGGTCTGCGGCTACGGCCAGGTCGGCAAGGGCTCGGCCCAGTCGCTGCGCGGCGCCGGCGCCCGCGTCATGGTCACTGAGATCGACCCGATCTGCGCGCTCCAGGCGGCCATGGACGGCTACCAGGTCGTGACCATGGAAGACGCGGCGGCGGCCGCCGACATCTTCGTCACCGCCACCGGCAACGTCGACGTCATCACCATCGACCACATGCGGCGCATGAAGGACCGGGCGATCGTCTGCAACATCGGACACTTCGACAACGAGATTCAGGTCGAGGCCCTGCGCAACTGTCGCTGGCACAACGTCAAGCCCCAGGTCGACGAGGTCGAGTTCCCCGGCGGCAAGCGCATCATCCTCCTGTCCGAGGGCCGGCTGGTGAACCTCGGCAACGCCACCGGGCATCCCAGCTTCGTCATGAGCGCCTCGTTCACCAACCAGGTGCTGGCCCAGGTCGAGCTGTGGACCAACCCGGGCAAGTACGCGAAGAAGGTTTACGTGCTGCCCAAGCACCTGGACGAGCGGGTCGCCCGGTTGCACCTGGCCAAGGTCGGCGCCAGGCTGACCGAGCTGACGCCCGGCCAGGCTTCGTACCTGGGGGTCGCGGCCGGGGGGCCGTTCAAGACGGCCGAATACCGCTATTAGACGGTCGGGGCGTCCGGTGGCGGCGTCGCCCGGACTCTGGCGCCACCGCGATTTCAGGCTCTATCTCGCGGGCCAACTCGTCACCAACTTCGGCGGTCAGATCGTCTCGGTGGCGGTCGGCTGGCGGCTCTACGAGCTGACGCGCGATCCGCTCGACCTCGGTCTCGCGGGCCTGGTCGAGTTCCTGCCCTCGCTCGTGCTCGTTCTGGCCACGGGCCACGCCGCCGATCGGTTCGACCGGCGGATCGTGATCGCCCTGTGCGTCGCGGGCGAAACCCTGGTGGCGCTGGCCCTCCTGGGGCTCGCCTTCGGCGACGTGCGCGCGTCGTGGCCGGTGTTTGCGGCGATCGCGGCCATGGGCATCGGGCGGGCGTTCTGGGGCCCGGCGGAGCGCGCGCTGCTGCCCAATCTGGTGCCGCCCGCGCTGCTCGGACCGGCGATCGCGCTCAACTCGTCGACCTGGCAGGCGGCGACCATCGTCGGGCCGGCGGTGGGCGGCCTGCTCTACGGGCTTGGCGCCGAGGCCGCGTTCGGCGCCGCCGCTGTCCTGCTCGTCGCGGGCGCCGTCACGACCCTGCTCATCGCGCGGCCCCGGCGGGCGGACGCCGCGGGCGCCGCCGACTGGACGACGCTCGTCGCCGGCTTCCGCTACGTGTGGCGCGCGAAGGTGGTGCTCGGCGCTATTTCCCTCGACCTGTTCGCGGTCCTCATGGGCGGGGCCGTGGCGCTGCTGCCGGTCTACGCCCGCGACATCCTGGAAGTCGGGCCGGCCGGCCTCGGGCTGTTGCGCGCGGCGCCGGGCATCGGCGCGGTGCTGATCGCGGCCTGGCTCGCCAGATGGCCGATCCGGGACCGCGCGGGAACGGTGATGTTCGCGTGCGTCGCCGTGTTCGGCGTGGCCACCGCCGTGTTCGGCGCCTCGACCCTGGCATGGCTCTCGATTCTGGCGCTCGGCGTGCTCGGCGCCGCCGACATGGTCAGCGTCTATGTGCGCGAGGTCCTGATCCAGCTGTGGACGCCGGACGCCCTGCGCGGCCGGGTCAACGCGGTCAACATGGTGTTCATCGGCGCCTCCAACCAGATCGGCGAGTTTCGCGCCGGCGTCGCCGCGGCGGTGCTGGGCGCCGTGCCCGCGGTGGTGATGGGCGGCATCGGCGCCGTGGCCGTGGCAATCCTGTGGGCGTTCTGGTTCCCGGAACTGCGCCGCGTGCGGCGCCTCGACGCGCCGCCCCCCGGCGCCGCGGCGTGATCTTTCCGGTTCCCGCCCGGAGAGACACCGCCGCATGCGCCAACCGCCCCATTGTCAGCTAAGAGCTTGATTTCGCTGAATTTAACCTTTGGCCGCGTTCCGCTGGACCGAATGGTTAAGTCTTTGCGCTATGGTAAAGACTTTATTGAGAAATGGAGTGTTAAGTTAACCCTGCCATGTCATCGGCCGCCGCAACCCCCGGGCTTAGCCCCGCCACGCTGGCCCGCGCCAGGTTGGCGCGCGCCGCGACGATCGCGGTTGCGCTTGGCCCTGCGTTCGCCCCGCCGGCTTGGGCGGCCGGCGCCGCGGGCCTGGACGTGTCGCTCGGCCTGGTTGGGCTGATCGCGGTGGTGATCGCGGCGCTGCTGGTCGCGCTTGGCTTCGCGCTGGCGCGGGTCGTGCGCGGGTTCGCCGCCGTCGCCGCCAGCGCGCCCGACGGCTGCTGGTTGTGGCGCACCCGGCGCGACGCGGGCGCCGCCAGCCCTGCGCTCGGTCGCGCGCTCGGCCTGACCGATAAGGCCTCGTTCGACGACGTGATCGCCGGCTTCGCCGTTCCCGACCGCGCGATCCTCCGCGCGGCGGTCGAGCATCTGCGCCAGCACGACGAACCGTTCACGCTGCGTCTCGCGCGCGCCGGCGCCGACGATGCGCTGGTGCTGGTGCGTGGCGTGCCGTTGGGCACCGGCGCCGTGGTCTGGCTGACCGACGCCAGCCTGGTCGGCGATGCCGTGGATCAGGCGCGCGCCGAGCGCGACCGCTTCCGCGAGGTTCTCGAGGCGCTCGCCTTCCCGGTGTGGCGGCGCGGCGCCGATCTGGCCCTGGCCTGGTGCAATCGGGCTTACGCGCAGGTGGTCGAGGCGGCCGACGCTGAGGACGCCGTGCGTCGCGGCGTCGAGCTGGCGGGGCCGGCGGCCGGCGGTATCGGACGGGATCTGGCGGCGCAGGCGGCCGCCGAGGGCGCGCGGGTCAGCGGCGAGGTGCCAGTCGTCATGGCCGGCCAGCGGCGCGTGGTCAACGTGATCGAGACGGCGCTCGGCGCCGATCAGGGCACCATCGGCGCGGCGCAGGACGTGACCGCCGCCGAGGCCGCCCGCCACGACCTGGAACGCCACCTCATGGTGCAGAAGGAGGTGATGGCGAACCTGGCGACGCCGATCGCGGTCTACGGCACCAACAAGCGGTTGACCTTCTTCAACGACGCGTTCGCCCGCCTGTGGCGGCTCGACGCCCCGTGGCTCGCCACCCAGCCGAGCTACGGCGAGATCCTCGACGCCATGCGCGACCGGCGGCTGCTGCCCGAGACCGCCGATTACCGCGCCTACAAGCGTCAGCTCCTGGAGGCGTTCGCGACCGTCGCCGAACCGGCCGAGGACGTCATGCACCGGCCCGATGGCTCGACCATGCGCGTCACCATGACGCCGCACCCCCTGGGCGGGCTGGTGTTCAGCTATGAGGACGTGACCGGTAGGCTCGCGCTCGAGCGCTCGCTCAACACCCAGCTCGCGGTGGAGCGCGCCACCCTCGACAACCTGTTCGAGGGCGTCGCCGTGTTCGGCAGCGACGGCCGCCTCAAGCTGTCGAACCCCGGCTTCGCCCGGCTGTGGCGGCTCGACGAAGCGGCGCTCGGCCACGACACCCACATCGCCGACGTGCTGGAATGGACCCGCGAGCTCCACGACTATGGCGCCGATTGGGACGGCTACAAGGCCGGCGTGATCGCCCAGATCAGCGAGCGCAGCCCGGTGACCTCGCGCCTCGAGCGCAGCGACGGCACGGTGCTCGAGGTCGCCAGCGTGCCGCTGCCCGACGGCGCGACCCTGATGACGTACCTGGACGTCACCGACAGCATCCAGAAAGAGCGCGCGCTGACCGAACGCACCGAGGCGCTGGAAACGGCGGACCGGCTCAAGTCCGAGTTCATCGCCAACATCTCCTACGAGCTGCGCACCCCGCTCAGCACCATCGCCGGTTTCGCCGAGATCCTGGCCAACCAGTACTTCGGCCCGCTGACCGAGCGGCAGGGCGAGTACTGCCAGGGCATCATGGACGCGACCCACCAGCTCACCGGCACGATCAACGACATCCTCGACCTGGCGTCGATCGAGGCCGGCCAGATCACGCTCCGGCTCGATCGCTTCGATCTGCACCGGGCGATCACCGGCATGGTCGGGCTGCTCCAGCGCCGCGCCCAGCTCGAGCGTCTGACGCTGGTGTGCGACTGCGACCCCGCGGTCGGCGAGGTGTTCGCCGACCAGCGGCGCGTCAAGCAGATCGTGTTCAATCTGATGAGCAACGCCTTCAAGTTCACGCCGCCGGGCGGCCGGGTCGCGCTCGAGGTCCGGCGCGATGGCGACGGGATCGTCATCGCCGTGACCGACACGGGCGTCGGCATCCACGCCGACGAGCACACCCGGGTGTTCGACCGCTTCCAGCGCGGCCGCGCCGCGACCCGCCGGTCCGGCACCGGCATCGGGCTCGCCCTGGTCAAGAGCTTCGTCGAGTTGCACGGCGGCTCGATCAGCCTGGAATCTCATCCCAACGCCGGGACCCGGGTGGTCTGCCGCCTGCCCGTCGAAACTCGGGCCCACGAATCGGCCAAGGGCCACGCGGCGTAGCCGGGCCTCGCGCGCGCCTCGCGCCGACGTGACCGCCCCTGGACGGCGCATGCCCGCGGGCCCATGTTGAGTGGGCCGAACGCGCGGCCATGATGACGGAGTCCCCGATGCTCGAGCTTCACAAGGGCGGCCTGCGGGTCGATCCCGAGGCGTTTCCCGATCCCGCATTCGATCCTGCCGGGGCGCCCGGCGTCGCGGTGCTGGCCGGCGGCTGCTTCTGGTGCACCGAGGCGGTGTTCAAGGCGCTCGACGGCGTGCTCGCGGTACGCTCGGGCTACGCCGGCGGCACCGCGGCGACCGCCGACTACCGCACCGTGTGCGGCGGTCGCACCGACCACGCCGAGGCGATCGAGGTGAAGTTCGATCCGGCGCGCGCGAGCTTCGGCCAGATCCTCAAGATCTTCTTCGCCGTCGCCCACGACCCGACCCAGAAGGACCGCCAGGGCAACGACCGCGGCCGCCAGTACCGCTCGGCGATCTTCTACGCCGTTGAAAGCCAGAAGCGCGTCGCGGCGGCGTACATCGCACAGCTCGACAAGGAAGCCGTGTTCGGCGCTCCGATCGTCACCACGCTCGAGCCGCTCGAGACCTTCTACGAGGCCGAGGATTACCACCAGGACTTCGCCGCCCAGAACCCGGCGCAACCCTACGTCCGGTTCGTCGCCGAGCCCAAGCTCGCGAAGCTGCGCGAGCACTTCGCCGACAAGCTCAAGTCTTCCGCGAGCCCCGAGAGGGCGCGATGACGACGACCATTGCCCGTTCCGCCGCCGGCTACGACCTGACCCCGCCCGACGCCGTCGCCATGCGCCGGCTCGCCGCCGGTCTCGATCCCGAGGAGCGGCGGGTTCTGCTGGACCACGGCACCGAACGGCCGTTCTGCGGCACGCTGCTCGGCACCAAGGAGCCGGGCGCCTACGTCTGCCGGCTGTGCGCCCTGCCGCTGTTCCGCTCGGCCACCAAGTTCGAGTCGGGCACCGGCTGGCCCAGCTTCAACCAGCCGTTCGATCCCGACCACATCGCCGAGCTGCGCGACACCAGCTACGGCAAGGTCCGCATCGAGATCCGCTGCGCCCGCTGCGACGGCCACCTCGGCCATGTCTTTCCAGACGGCCCGCCGCCCTCCGGCCAGCGCTACTGCCTGAACTCGGCGTCGCTCGCGTTCGTGCCCGAGGGCGAGCCGCTGCCCGACCCGCTGGGGCGAGGGCTGCCGACCGACGGCTGAACCGCCGCTATGTCCGCTCCGGCACGCCGGTCATGGTCGAATACTCGAAGTGCAGCGCCTCGCCCGGGTGGACCAGGGGAAAGGCCGCGTGCGCGGCCATCGCCGCCTCGGCGAACCCGGACAGGATCAGCTTGAGCTTGCCCGGGTAGCTGACGATATCGCCGATGGCGAACACGCCGGGCACGTTGGTCGCGCACGTCGCCGGGTCGATGCGGATCAGGTTGCGCTCGAGGTCGAGGCCCCACTTGGCGATCGGGCCAAGTTCCATGGCCAGGCCGTAGAACGGCAGCAGCGCGTCGGCGGGCAGGGTCTTGCGCTCGCCGTCGAGCGTGGCGACGACCACGCCGGTCAGCCGCTCGCCATCGCCCTCGACATCGGCGAGCTGGTAGGGCGCGACGAGCTCGATCGCGCCGCCCTTGGCCAGGGCCTCCAGGCGGGCCGCGCTTTCCGGCGCGGCGCGGAACTTGGCGCGGCGGTGCACGACCTTGAGCGAGGCGGCGACCTCGGCCAGGCTGATCGCCCAGTCGACCGCCGAATCGCCGCCGCCGGCGATGACCACGCGCTTGCCGCGAAAATCCTCGCGCCGGCCGACCAGGTACTGGACGCCGCGGCCCTCGTAGCGCTCGATGCCGGGGATCGGCGGCCGGTTGGGCCCGAACGCGCCGCACCCGGCGGCGACGACCAGCGCCTTGGCCTGGATCACGGTATCCTTCGAGGTCGTGACGCTGAGCCCGTCGGCGTTGCGTCCGAACGCCACCACCTGTTCGCCGAGATGGTAGCTAGGCGCGAACGGCGCCGCCTGATCCATCAGCTTCGCCACCAGCTCGTGGGCGTCGATGCGTGCGTAGCCGGGAATGTCGTAGATCGGTTTTTCGGGATAGAGCGCGGCGCACTGGCCGCCGGCAGTGTCGAGCGCGTCGACGACGTGGCACTTCATGCGCAACATGCCGGCCTCGAACACGGCGAACAGGCCGACGGGTCCGGCGCCGACGATGACGATGTCCGTCCGCTGCGTGGTCATGGGCCGTGGGTATAGCACGAGCGTCGTTCGCCTTGGCAACGCCGCCCGGCGCGCCCTAG
>CAZGYG010000064.1:0-18098 GCA_964530335.1 uncultured Rhodospirillaceae bacterium
TCGACGCCGCCTGCGGCGTCGCTCGGGGCAGGCTATGCGATCCAGGGCCGCCGCGCCCGACCGTCCGCCGCGAGGCCGGTGCCTCGCCCCCGACATGCCTTAGGATCGCCTCGGAGGTGACGCCGATGACCGATCCGACCGACGCCCTGCGCTTCCAGGCCGAGATCACGCGGCGCTACGACGCGCCCATGTATCGGGCGATGCTCGAGGTCTACGGCGACCAGATTCACCCGGGCTTTCTCGAAGGGCCGGAGGACGACGTCCGCGCCGCGGCGCTGCGCGCGACCGCGCGGCTGGCCGATCTGGCCGGCATCGCCGCCGGCCAGAGTGTGCTCGAGACCGCGTGCGGGGTCGGCGGCAGCGCGCGCTATCTGGCGGCGCGCGGCGCGCGCGTCGTCGCCACCAACATCGCGCGCTCCCAGCTCGCGATCGCCGAGGAATGGACCGTGGGCAAACCGGGGGCGGAGCACATCCGGTACGACTACGCCGATTACCACGCGCTGCCCTATCCGGACGCGAGCTTCGACGTTTATTGGTGCCAGGATTCGCTCCTGTTCTCGATCGACCGGCCGCGCGCGCTGGCCGAGGCCGCGCGGGTCGTGCGGCAAGCCGGGACCGTCGCCGTCTCCGACCTGGTGGTCGTCGGCGCGCCCGACGCCGAAGCGGCGGCGCTGCTGGCCGAGATTTCGGCGCCCGGCTTCTGGTCGGCCGAGGACTACCGCGAGGGCTTGACCGCCGCCGGCTTCACGGTGACCGCCGTCGAGGACTGGGGCCGCCATGTGGCTCCGTCGTTCGACCGCATCGCGGCCGAGATCGCGGCCAAGCGGGCCAGGCTCGCGGCCATCGCGGGCGAGGCGGAGGTGGCGGCGACGCTCGAGCGCTATGCGCTGTGGCGCAGGGCGGCCGGCACCGGCAACCTGGGCTGGGCCGCTTTGATCGGCACCCGGGTACCGTGACGAGCGCGACCGACATCGCGCGCGCGGCGATCGCGGGCGTGCCCCTGCTCGCCCGGCTGGGCTATGACCCGGTCATCGAGCGACTGGGTGGCCTGACCAACCTGGTGTTCCGCGTCCAGGCCGACGGCAACGCCTTTTGCCTGCGCGTTCCCGGCAAGGGCACCGAGGACTATATCGACCGCGGGGTCGAGGCCGTGAACGCGCGTGCCGCCGCCGCGGCGGGCGTCAGCCCCGAGGTGCTTCACTTCGGGGAGGACGGCGTCATGGTCACCCGTTTCCTGGCGGACACCGTGACCATGACTCCGGCGCGCCTGCGCGAAACCCGCGGCGCCGTGGAACGGGCCGGGCGGGTTTTTCGCCGGCTGCACCGCTCGGGCCAGGCGTTCGCGTTCCGCTTCGAGCTGTTCGCCATGATCGACGGCTACCTCGCGCACCTGGACAGGCTCGGCGTCGGGACGCTGCCCGAGGGCTACCACGCGACGGTGGCGGAGGCCGCGGCCGTGCGCACCGCGCTGGCGGCGCACTCCGTTCGGCTCGCGCCATGCCATTGCGACCCCTTGTGCGAGAACCTGCTCGACGACGGGGCGCGCATATGGCTGGTCGACTGGGAATATTCGGGCATGAACGACCCGATGTGGGATCTCGGCGATCTTTCGGTCGAGGCGGGGTTCGAGCCCGGGCACGACCGGGCCATGATCGAGGCGTACTTCGATGGCCCGGCCAGCGCCTTCGATGCCGGGCGCATGGTCGTCTACAAGGCCATGTGCGACCTGCTGTGGACGCTGTGGGGCCTGATCCAGCACGCCAACGGCAATCCGGCCGACGATTTCTGGGCCTACGCCGTCAACCGCTTCGCCCGCTGCCGGGCGCTGATGGCCGAGCCTTCGTTCGCCGATCACCTGGCCGCGGTGCGGGCGGGATAGACGGTTAGCCCGCCTTCGCGCGCCGCCCCGTGAAGCGCTGGGCGAGCCAGCCGGCCCGCCCTTCGAGCGCGAGCACGCCGAGGATGACCAGCGCGCCGCCCGCGGCCTGTTGAGCCGTGAAGGTCTCGCCGAGCACGAGCGCGGCGGCGGCCACGGTGAACGGCGGCCCGACGGTCGAGACCAGCGAGGCCCGCGCGGCGCCGATGAGCTTGATACCCTCGGTGAACATGATCATGGGCACGACGGTCGAGACCACGGCCATGGTCACGAGGTAGAGCCAAGCGAGCGGGGTGACCGCGAGCGCGGTCACGGGCTCGGACGCGATGAAATAGACGAAGATCGCGACCCCGCCCGCGGTCATGCCGAGCGCCGTGAAGCGCGCGGCGCCGAGCGTGCGCCCGTGCGCCTGGTTGACCATGAGGTAGACGGCGTAGAGCGCGGCCGAAAGCACGGCCCAGACCGAACCTTGCAGGTTGGCCATGACCTTGGCCAGGTCGAACCCGCCCATGGTCAGCACGACCCCCGCCTGGGTCAGCGCCAGCGCCGCCCATTGGCGTGGGCCCGGCGCGCGCCGCTGCCTGAACGAATCGAACAACAGCACGAACGCGGGGAACGAGAACAGGATGACGCGCTCGATCGAGACGTCGATCAGGGCCAGCGCGATGAAGTCGGCGATCGGGGCGAGCCCGAAGCCGAGCAGGCCGCCGATCGCGACCGCGGCGAGTTCCGCGCCGGTCGGCGGGCGCTTCCACGGCGCCGTTCGCACGGCAATCAGCCAGACCAGCGGCACGGCGATGCCGAAACGGAGCGCCAGCAGCGCCGGCACCGAGACGCCTTCCTCGTAGAGCAGCTTGGCCAGGATGCCCTTGAACGAGAACACGATGGCCGCGCCGAGCACCAGCAGGATGCCGGTCCCACCAGCCCGTTCGGGCGCGTCAGTCACGCTTGGCGAGCATCGGGCCCAGCTTGCGCCCGCCCAGGATGTGGACGTGGAAGTGCGGCACCTCCTGGTGGCTGTCGGCGCCGTGGTTGGCGATCACCCGGTAGCCGCCGGCGGCAACCCCCGCCTCGCGCGCGATGCGGCTGACCGCGCGCCAGAACGCCACCACCAGCTCCGCCGGCGCCTCGGCGCCGAAGTCGTCGGCCGAGACGTACTTGCCCTTGGGGATCACCAGCACGTGCACCGGCGCCTGGGGCCGGATGTCGCGGAACGCGAGCACATGGGCGTCCTCGTAGACGGTGTCGTTGGGTATCTCGCCGCGCAGGATGCGGGCGAAGATGTTGTCGTCGTCGTAGGCCATGGCGTCGCCGAAGGGTTCAGGGGCCGCGGGTCTTGGGCCCGTGGCGGGCGGCCAGATCCGCCAGCACCTTGGCCGGATCGACGTCGACCTTGGCCCACAGCACGATCAGGCGGAACAGAAGGTCCGAGCTTTCGGCGATGATGGCGCCCTTGTTGCCCGACGCGGCGGCGAGCGCGGTCTCGACCGCCTCCTCGCCGAGCTTCTTGGCCAGCTTGGGCACGTCCTGGTCGAGCAGCTGGGCGACGCGCGAGGCCGAAGGCTTGGCGCCCTTCTGGGCGTGCGCCGCGGCGTAGAACGCCTCGAGCGTCGCGAGATCGGGTCGATTATCCTCGTTCACGCGCCCTCCGCCGTGCGGTCAGGGTTTGTCCTTGTGCCGGACCTTCGGCAGGCGCTTGACGTAGAAGCGCCCGGCGACCAGGGCGCCGTCGACCAGCGCGTACGCCGGCAGCGTGCCCCAGTGGTCATAGCCGTTGGCCTCGTAGAGCTGGATCGCGGCCTCTTGGGTCTCGCGCACGTCGAGCTTGAGATGCGACAGCCCGAGCGCCGCCGCGCGCTGCTCGACCGCGCCGAGCAGCATCCGGGCAAGCCCGTGGCCGCGCGCCCACGGCGCCACCCAGTGCGCGGTCAGCGTGCCGGCGAACGCCTGGGCCTCGTTGTTGCGCGGCGCGCGCCACAGTTGCGCCGAGGCGACGATCAAGCCGTCGAGCCGGCCGGCGAACAACTCGCGCTCGGGCACGATCAGGACGCCCCTGTAGTAGGCCTCGAGCCGCTCGCGCGGCGGCGGGCGCAACCAGCCGAAGCCGTTGCCGTCGAGGATCGCCGCGTCGGTGGCGTCGCACAGGTGCTCGAGTTCGGCGGCGTCGAGCGCCGTCACCCGTTCGACCGCGACCTGGGACTGAAAATCGGCCTTCATGCCGCGACCAGCCGCCGCTCGGTCAGGTAGCGGCGGAGCGCGTCCTCGTGCGCGGCGGCGACGACGAGGCCGTCGACGCGGTAGCCGCGCCGGCGCAAGGAGCGAGTCCTGAGGTCCGCGGCGTGGGCGCCGGTGGCGACGGCCACGGCGACGAGCAGCGCCCCCGCCGTCGCCGGCTCGAGACCGGCGAGCGCGGGCAGCGCGGCGATGACGAGCTGGATCGCGGCCAGCGCGAGCGCCGCGAGCCACAGCCGGTGGCCGAGCGCCCACGGCACCGAAACGAGCGCCGCGGGCCACGAGAACCCGTCGGGGACGAGCACGATCGCGGCGGGGTCCGCCAAGGGGCGGCGATCCGCGGTGAACACGCAGTAGCTGGTCATGGCGTCGAGCGTTGCGCGGCGGGGGCGAACTCTTAGCAGACCAGACCGCGCCCCGCTACCATAGAAGCGCACCGGGCCCTTGACCCGCCGCGCTCGCTCACCCCATCGTGACAACCTCACATCGTGACAACTCTTTCCGCCACATCCCACGCGCCATGACACAACCCCCATCGCCCGGCTGGCACGGCACCACGGTGCTCTGCGTGCGGCTGCGCGGGCGGGTCGTGATGGCCGGCGACGGCCAGGTGACCATGGGCGCCACGGTGATCAAGGCCAGCGCCAACAAGCTGCGCCGGCTCGGCGGCGGGACGATCCTGGCCGGCTTCGCCGGCGCCACGGCGGACGCCTTCACGCTGTTCGAGCGGCTCGAGTCCAAGCTCGAACGCCACCCGGGCCAGCTCGCCCGCGCCTGCGTCGAGCTGGCCAAGGACTGGCGCACCGACCGCTACCTGCGCCGGCTCGAGGCGCTGATGGCCGTCGCCGACGCGCGCGTCAGCCTGATCGTGTCCGGTTCCGGCGACGTGCTCGAGCCCGACGACGGGCTGATCGGCATCGGCTCGGGCGGCATGTACGCGCTCGCCGCCGCGCGCGCGCTCGTCGCCGCCGGCGAAGCCGACGCCGAGACCATCGCCCGGCGCGCCATGGCCATCGCCGCCGAGATCTGCGTCTACACCAACGACCGCGTGGTCGTGGAGACGCTGGAGGCGTCGTGAGCAGCTTCAGCCCGCGCGAGATCGTCTCGGAACTCGATCGCTTCATCGTCGGCCAGAAGGCGGCCAAGCGCGCGGTCGCCATCGCGCTCCGGAACCGCTGGCGACGCCAGCAGCTCCCGGCGGAGCTGCGCGAGGAGGTGCTGCCGAAGAACATCCTGATGATCGGCCCGACCGGCGTCGGCAAGACCGAGATCGCCCGCCGGCTCGCCAGGCTGGCCGGCGCGCCGTTCATCAAGGTCGAGGCGACCCGGTTCACCGAGGTCGGCTACGTCGGGCGCGACGTCGAGCAGATCGTGCGCGACCTGCTCGAGATCGCCATCGCCATGACCCGCGAGGCGAGCCGCAAGGCGGTCGCCGCCAAGGCCGAGCTCGCCGCCGAGGAACGGGTGATCGACGCGCTGGCCGGCGATACCGCGAGCCCCGAGACCCGCGCCAAGATGCGCGCCATGCTGCGCCAGGGCGCGCTCGACGACCGCGAGATCGAGCTCGAGCTGCGCGACGGCTCCGGCGCCTCCTTGCCGACCTTCGAGGTGCCCGGCATGCCGGGCGCCCACATGGGCATGCTCAACCTCGGCGACATCTTCGGCAAGGCGTTCGGCCAGCGCACCCGGCGCCGGCGCCTGACCGTGGTCCGCTCCTACGAGGCGCTGTTGGCCGAGGAGAGCGACAAGCTGCTCGACGAGGAGCGGCTGGTGCGCGACGCGATCCAGACGGTCGAGCAGAACGGCATCGTGTTCATCGACGAGATCGACAAGGTCGCCGGCCGGGCCGAGCGCATGGGCGCCGACGTGAGCCGCGAGGGCGTGCAGCGCGACCTGCTGCCGCTGATCGAGGGCACGACGGTCCCGACCAAGCACGGGCCGGTCAAGACCGACCACGTGCTGTTCATCGCCTCGGGCGCGTTCCACCTGGCCAAGCCCTCGGACCTGTTGCCCGAGCTGCAGGGCCGGCTGCCGATCCGGGTCGAGCTCCAGGCGCTGGGGCGCGACGACTTGGTGCGCATCCTGACCGAGCCCGAGAACAGCCTGATCAAGCAATACACGGCGCTGCTCGCGACTGAGCAGGTGACGCTCGAGTTTCAGGCCGACGCCATCGGCGCGATCGCCGATCTGGCCGCGTCGGTCAACGCCGGGGTCGAGAACATCGGCGCGCGGCGGCTGCACACCATCCTCGAGAAGCTGGTCGAGGACATCAGCTTCGCCGCGCCCGACCGCGCCGGCACGACGGTCGCCATCGACCGCGCTTACGTCGAGAAGCAGGTCGGCGAATTGGCCAAGAGCACCGACGTGGCGCGCTTCATCTTGTAGCGCACGGCACCCGGCGCAACTTCACGGGAGCTGGCGCGCGAGCGCCGCCGCGACGGCCCGCCGCTCCGAGCGACCCAAGCCGACGCATCACGCGATCATGTTGCACGGTCGCGATCTTCACGGGCCGCACGACGGATGGCTAGGGCAGACCGGCCACGACGCTTCAGAAATCAAAGATCGCCAAACGCCCGCTCATCGGTCTTGCCGGCCCATTCCGTGAAAACCGCGAACGGGTCGGGCTCAGTCCCGGTCCGAACGGCGCGGACGAGGACGGCATCGGCGCGGACGACGAACTCGACCAGGTCGCCGGGACCGACACACAAACGCTCGCGGACGCGTTTGGGAATTACGACACGGCTCCGGGCGCCCAGGCGGGCGATATACCGCACTGCGGGCTGCTTCGGCGTCTTCATGCAGTCGTCGTATCCATCGCGAAGCCGAACGTCATCCCTTCTTCCTGAGCAGCACGTAGAACGCGCCGTCGCCGCCGTGGCGCGGTTGCGCGACGGCGAACGCGAGCACGCGCGCGCGCATCGCCGGTTCGTTGAGCCAGCGCGGCACCAGCTCGCGCAGCACGCCCGCGCCCTCGGATCGTCGGCCATGGCCGGTGATCACCCGCACGCAAGCGCGCTCGGCCCGTTGGCTCGCGGCGAGGAACGCCGTGAGCTCGCCGTGCGCCCGGGTCCGGGTCATGCCGTGCAGATCGATCTCGGCCGCGGTCGGAAGGAGCCCGCGCGCGAGCCGCTGCATGGTGCGCCGGTCGAGCCCCGGCGCCTTGCCGGGCTGGAGCGTGCCGGCCGGCGGTTTGCTCGGGCGTGAACCTCTTGCCGGCATGGCCGCACTCGGTGCCGGTTCCGGCGCCGGCGTATCCTTGGCTACGGCCGGCTGCGGCCGGCCCGGCTTCGCCTTGCCCGGCAGCGGCGCGACCTCGCGCGTCGCCCACCACCAGGCGAGCTCGTCCTCGCCCCGGCGCTTGCGCCCGCGGCGTTGCTCATCCTTCGTCATCGACCAGCAGGATATGCAGCCGGCGCGGCCCGTGCGCGCCGCGTTGGATGGTCTGCTCGATGTCGGCGGTGCGCGACGGACCGGTGATCAGGTTGACAGTGCGCGGGATGCCGGGGAGTTCGCTGCGCAGGCGTACCCAGATTTCCTCGTAGCTGCCGACCAGCCGGCCGAGCGGCAGCACGACGACGTGGGTCTCGGGCAGGAAGCTCAGGGTCGTCGGGCTGGCCGCGCCGGACACCATGACGAGCGTTCCGGTTTCCGCGACCGCGCCGAACGCCCGGCCGATGCCGACCAGATCGTCGCCCCGGGTCGCGCCGCGCTTGAGCGCGAGCATCGGCGCGCGGTTCCACGGCAGAGCGTCCAGCGCCGGGTCCGGGGCGATGGCGGCGGCGGCCGGCAGGTTCTGCGCCGCGAGGTAGCGCGCGATCGCCTCGGGCACGTCGGACGTGGCGACACGTTCACAGGTGCCGCCAACCTCCTCGGCCATGCGCGCGAACAGCGCAACCCGCTCGTCGGCGCCGATCCGGGCGCGCGCCGGCACCAGATTGGGGGTCGGCCGCGCCAGTCTTTCCGCGACCATTGCCCTGGCGTCGTCGCCATCGCGCCCGAGCGAACGGCGGATCCGGTCGAGGATCTCGGCGCGTGCCTCGCTCATCGTTTCGCCCACAAAGATTGGAACGTACGCCCCTGGGGCGCCGGCAGGTCGCGTCCCGCGGTCCAGCCACCGGCCAGTGGCAGCCAGCGGATCCGCCCGCGCCCGCCGGCCATCAGGCGGAGCGCGCGGGCCGCGACGGCGGCGACGAGCCCATAGAGCCGCGGCCGCGCGGCCAGCGCCGCCCACAGCCCGAGGCCGTAGCGAGTGGTCGCCGGCGCCGTTCGGGCGTCGAACTCGCGCTCGCGCCAGTGGCGCAGCATCTTGGGCAGCGGGATGCGCATCGGGCAGACCTCCTCGCAGCGCCCGCACAGCGTCGAGGCGTTGGGCAGGTGGTGGGCCTCGGCGAGCCCGATCAGCGCCGGGCTAAGTACCGCGCCAATGGGCCCCGGATAGACCCAGCCGTAGGCGTGGCCGCCGACCGTGCCGTAGACCGGGCAGTGGTTGAGGCAGGCGCCGCAGCGGATGCAGCGCAGGATGTCCTGGAACTCGCCGCCGAGCAGGCCCGATCGCCCGTTGTCGAGCAGGACGACGTGGAACGCGCCGGGGCCGTCCGGGTCGTCGGGCCTGCGCGGCCCGGCCGAAAACGTGGTGTAGGTCGAGAACTCCTGCCCGGTGGCCGAGCGCGCGAGCACGCGCAGGATCGTCGTCGCGTCCTCGAGGGTCGGCACGACTTTCTCCAGGCTGGCCAGCACGACATGGGCCTTGGGCAGGATCTGGGTCAGGTCGCCGTTGCCTTCGTTGGTCACGATCACCGTCTGCCCGGTCTCGGCGATCAGGAAGTTCGCGCCGGTGATACCGACGTCGGCCTCGAGAAACCGGCGGCGCAGCACCTCGCGCGCCTCGGTCACCAGCTCGGGGATACCGTCGTGACGGTGCGCGCGGTCGCCGCCGTGGTGGTGAGCGACGAACAGGTCGCTGATCTGCTCTTTGTTCTTGTGCACCGCGGGGGCGATGATGTGGCTCGGCGGCTCGCCGGCGAGCTGGATGATGTATTCGCCGAGGTCGGTTTCGAACGGCTGGATGCCGTTGGCCTCGAGGAACGGGTTGAGCCCGATCTCCTCGGCGATCATCGATTTGCCCTTGGTCACGGTGCGCGCGTTCGCGGCGCGGCAGATGGCGAGCACGGCCTGGCGGGCCTCGGCCGCGTCGCGGCACCAGTGCACCGTGCCGCCCGTCGCCTGGACCCGGGCCTCGAACCGTTCCAGGTAGAGGTCGAGATGGCCGAGCGTGTGGTCCTTGATCGCCTTCGCCTGGTCGCACAGCGCGTCGAATTCCGGCAGCCGGGCGCGGGCCTGGGCGCGCTTGTCGATGAAATGCCCCTTGAGCCGGCCGAGCGCCTTCTGCAGGTCCGGATCGGCGATGGCGGCGGCGGCGTTCGCAGGGAACGCGCGGGCGGTGGGCTGCATCGTCAGTTGTGGGTCGCGGGGGCGCGGGTCGCGGGGGCGCGGGTCGCTGCGCCGATCGCCGGACCGTCGGCCATGCCGGCCAGGACCTCCGCCACGTGACGCACCGCGAGCGTTCGCCCTTCGCGGCCGAGGCGTCCCGCCAGGTTAAGCAGGCAGCCGAGATCGCCCGCCAGCAGGGTGCCGGCGCCAGTCGCCGCCGCGTCCGCCACCTTGTCCGCCGCCAAGCGGGTCGAGATCGCCGGGTACTTGACGCAGAACGTGCCGCCGAAGCCGCAGCACACCTCGGGGTGCTTCATTTCGGCGAGCGCGAGCCCGGGGATCGCGCCGAGCAGCCGGCGCGGCTGGTCGTGGACGCCGAGCTCGCGCAGGCCCGAGCAGGCGTCGTGGTAGGTGACGGTGCCGGAGAACCCGGCGCCGGTCGCCGTGACCCCGGCGACATCGACCAGGAACGCGACCAGCTCGTGGCTGCGCGACGCCAACCGGGCCGCGCGCGGCGCCCATTCAGGGTCGCCCGCGAACAGCGCCGGGTAGTGAATCCGGATCATGCCGGCGCAACTGCCCGAAGGCGCGACCACGAAGTCGTAGCCCTCGAACGCGGCGATGACGTCTTGCGCCAGCCGTCGCGCCGAAGCCCGGTCGCCGCTGTTGTAGCCCGGTTGGCCGCAGCAGGTCTGGACTGGCACCTCCACCGCGTAGCCCGCGCGCTCGAGCAGGCTCGCCGCGGCGAACCCGACGGTCGGGCGGAACAGATCGACCAGGCAGGTGACGAACAGGCCGATGCGGCCCCTTGGCGCGGCGGACACAGGCGACTCCGGTCGGGACCGCGGCAGAATGGTTTGGCCACGATCGCCGTGCAAGGGTCTCGAGCGTGCGCCTGATGCGATCGGGTGCTGCTCTAGCGGCCGTGGCCGGTGTCCCCTAGCTTCAGTCGTTACCGATCATAGCGGCAACACGATCGTACAGCCGCGTCACGCCAGCGATCGCCTCGTCGATCTCGGCGCGGGTGAGCGCGTTCAATTGCTGGCCCGGCTTGAGCGGGTAGCGGAACGCGACGCCCCAAAGCGAGAACTTGCGGCATGGCTCGACGACGGTCCCAAGGTCCGGCAATGCCCTTGCGACCGCACCGGCCAGACGATCGAGGTCATGTGTCTTGCCAGCGCGCACCACGGCAAGCACGAGAGCCGCCTTGAGCGACTTCTCCGCTGCCTGTTGGCAGTGATAGGCCGCAACACCGAGCGCCGGCGGACTGCCGGACGCGCAGTACACGGCGGCGCGCAGGTCTTCGTCGGCCACGGAGAGCCAATCGCGGGCGACTCGACGGCGTCCGGCCTCGTCAGACCCGCTCATAGACCACGACGCCTTCCTGGGCGATTTCGTAGGCGATCGATCCGACGATGTCCTTGTCTTCGTCGTAGCCCGACTCTCGACACATCAGGATGTCGACGGAGTCGTGGTAGTCGCGCCGGGCCTCGTAGGCGGCGCGCCAGTCTAACTTTTCGGGCGGCGCATCGTCGTCGAGCACGACCAGGAGGTCGATGTCGCTGTCGGGCCCGACCTCGCCGCGCGCGCGCGAGCCGAACAGGATGATCCGTCGGGGCTCGAAGTACGCGACGACCGAACGCAGCAGCTCGGCGGGTACGATCGCGTCAGTCATGAATCAGAACAACTCCCGTTGCGACCGCGGCAGAATGGTTTGGCCACGCGCGGCGCGCAAGGGCGCTCGGGGCGCCGTCGTTCAGGGAATCCCGGCGACGAGCAGCGCCTTGGGCAGCAGCGCGAAATACCGCCCAGGGTGCTTCATGTGCCCGGCGCGCCATTCCGCCTCGGCGCCGCCGCCGAAGTAGAGGTCGCCGCGCACCGCGCCCTTTATCGCGCCGCCGGTGTCCTGGGCCACGACCAGGCGGCGCAACGGTTCGTCCGGCAATCCCGACGCGGCACCCGGCATCGCCGCCTCGAGCCACAGCGGCACGCCGTAAGCGATGAACCGCCGGTCGACCGCCAGGCTGCGCCCGGCGGTGAGCGCGACGCCGATGGCGCCGACCGGCCCGGGCCCTTCGTTGACGCGGAAGAACACGTACGAACGGTTGAGGTTCATCAGTTCCGCCGCCTGGTCGGGGTGGGCTTCGAGCCAAGCGCGAATCGTCTGCAGCGACACATCGTCCTTGGTCAGCGCGCCCCGCTCGACCAGCGCCTTGCCGATGGCGAAATAGGCGCGCCCGTTCTGCGCCGCGTAGCCGACGCGCAGGAGCCCGCCGTCCGCCAGGCGCACCCGGCCCGAGCCCTGGATCTCGAGGAAAAACGCATCGACCGAGTCATCGACCCAGGCGAGCTCGAGCCCGCGCCCGGCGAGTGCGCCAGCGACTATGGCGGCGCGGTCGTCGTAGGGCACCAGGGCCCCGTCCGAGACCTCGCCGGCGATCGAACGGCCGGCAAGATCCTCGGCGAACTGGCCGAGATCGACCGTCACCAGATCATCCGGCCGACCGTAGAGCGGCACGGTGTGGCGCTCCGAGGGCGTCAGGCTGCCTTCGAGGGTGGGCTCGAAATAGCCGGTGAACAGCCCTTCGTCGTCGGCGCCGTCGGTGACACGCCACGGCGCGAGCCAGGATTCGAAGAACGCGCGCGCCGCCGATCGATCCCCGGGCGCGACGGCGCCGGCCGCCGCGCACGCTGCGGCCCAGTCCCCGGCGTTGCCGAATGCCGGCTCGCGCCCTACGGCATCGCCCGCGTCACGCTTGGCCCAGCGCTCGCACGAGGCGAGCAACAGCGGCAGCGCGGCGGCATGATCGTCCGCGTCCCAGCCGTCGAGGTCCTGGTAGGTGGCGGGCTCGAGCACCAGGCGCTCTTCCACCGGCGCTGGCGGCAGGCACGCGGCGACCAGCGCGGCCAGCGCCAGCGCGCCGACGAACCGCGCCGGCGTCATTCGGCGCTGCGCGTCGCGACCAGGATCCAGTTGGGATCGCGCGAGCGGGTGTCGCGCTCGAACGTCCACAGATCGACGACCCGGTCGGCGTGACGGGAATCCCCTTCGATCACCTGGCCCGTGGCGTCGCGCACCAGGTTGACCTGTTCGCTGACGAACCGGATCGTGACCCGGGCCACGCGCCGCTCGGCGGCGGCCTCGACGATGGCCACGTCGTCGAGGGCGACCAGCGTCGTCTCGGCCCGCCGCCCGCCCGAGGCGCGGTCGGCGAGCGCCTTGGCGAAGCTGTCGTGGACGGCCGGCGACAGCAGGGGCTTGACGCCGGCGAGATCGCCATTGGCGAACGCGGTGACGATCATCTCGAAGGCGGCGCGCGCGCCGGCAAGGAACGAATCCCGCTCGAACGACGGGTCGGCGAGCTTGACCTGGGTCATGCCGGCGGCGAGCGAAGGACTGCTGGACTCGACGGGTTCGGCGCTTGGCGCCGCCCGCTCGGGCAGAGCGACCACGTTGTCCCCGGCGCCGTTGCTTCGCTTGGCCCGTTCCGGCCGCTGCTCTTCGTAGCCGGTCCGGCGCCCGAGCACCTGGAACAGCCTGAGGCCAACGACCACGGCGATCGCCGCGAAGATGACGATCTCGATGAAGGATCCGTCCATCCCGGTTGCCCTGGCGCCGCCGGCGCGCGCCAAACCCGTCGCGTCGAACCCGGCGAAGGAAGCTTAAACCTAGATACGGCGACGGCGGCGGGAAAACAACGGGCCGGGTTGAGCGCGCCGGTGATCCGTGTTAGCCACGGGCGCACATCCGAAGGACGACCGTCATGGCCGAAAACGTGGACAAACCGGGCGGGGAGGCACCCGCCGCGCCGCCACGCATGAGCCTGGTGACGCAGTTTGTGCGGGACCTGTCGTTCGAGAACCCCCGGGGTCCCCTGGCGGTCGCCGACGCCGACGACAAGCCGCAGGTCGAGGTCCAGGTCAACGTCGAGACCAAGCGCTCTGCCGCGGCCACCGACCGCTACGAGATCGGGCTCAAGATCAACGCGACGGCCAAGAAGCGTTCGGGCGCCGCGTTCCTGCTCGAGCTCGACTACTGCGGCGTGTTCGAGATCGCGGGCTTCACCGACAACGTGCTGGCGCAGGTGCTGCTGGTCGAATGCCCGCGGCTCCTGTTCCCGTTCGCCCGGCGTATCGCGGCCGACGTGGTGCGCGATGGCGGGTTTCCCGCCCTGTTCCTCGATCCGATCGATTTCCTCGGGCTTTACCGCCAGCGCCTCCAGGAAGAAGCGCGCAAGGGCCGGCCCATGGCCGTACCCGTGAAGGGCCCCAACGGCGGCGTCGCTTGAGTTTCAGGCCGGAAATCCACGCGCCGCGAGTTCGGCTCGCAGCACCGGCTCGGCGAGCGCCTGCTCGAACGCGGCCACCGCCGGGCGGGAGCGCCGCGCCTCGGGCACCACAAAATCGTAGCGTTCGTCGGCAAGCGGCGTGAAGCCGAGCCCGTAGGCGTCGGCGACCGTCGCGGCGGCGTTGATGGCGAATCCGTCGATCGTTGCCGTGTCGTCCGCCGGCACCGTGCACGTCGCGCTGACGTCGGCGGCCAGCACCCGTCCCACCGCATCCGCCGGCGCGACCGATTCCGCCGGCAGCGGCCTGGCCTCGGCCACGATCCAGGCCATCGCCTCGGCCAGGGGGCTCAGCCGGTCGAAGCCCTGGCCGCGCACGTCGGTCAGCGCCGCCACAGCGGATCCGCCAGCTTGCCGAGGAAATCCTCGTGCGCCGCGATTTCGGCCTCGCTCGCCCCGTGGGCCCGCGGCGGGCGCGGCTCGCGCACCGCCGTCGCGCCCGGCGCCGCCGCTGGCCGGCCGAGGTCCAGCCCCGCCTGGCGACCCCCCAGCAACTCGATGTAGACGGCGGCAAGAAGCCGCGCGTCGAGCAGCGCGCCGTGCAACTCCCGTTCGCTGAGGTCGATGCCGAAGCGCTTGCACAAGGCATCCAGGTTGGCCGGCGCGCCGGGGAACCTTCGGCGCGCCAGCAGCACCGTGTCGATCGCCCGCTCGGCCGGGATCGGCGGCCGTTCGATGCGCGCGAGCTCGGCATTGAGAAATCCCAGGTCGAACTCGGCGTTGTGGATGACGAGCGGCGCGTCGCCGACAAACGCGAAGAACTCATCGACGATGGCGGCGAACGTTGGCGCGCCCGCGAGCTTCGCCTCGTCGAGGCCGTGTACGGCCACGGCATCGCGCCCGACCGCCATGCCCGGGTTGATGTAGCGCTGGAACGTGCGCCCGCTCGGCACGTGGTTGACCAGCTCGACGCAACCGACCTCGATCACCCGATGGCCCTTGGCCGGATCGAGCCCGGTGGTTTCGGTGTCGAGCGCGATTTCGCGCATGGTCAGCGCCTCCGAGTCCCCAAACGCGGCGCCCTCGATCCAGGGCTTCGAGTGCGGCCCGGGCGCCAGCCGTCCGCCAGCCGCCGCACGAGCCGGCGCACCGCGACCCAGGATACCCGACGATCGAGCCCGGTCGGGATCACCCAGTCGGCATGTCGGCATTTCGCCGCGCTCGGCATCTGGCGCGCCAGGATGCCATCGAGCCGAGCCGCGGTCATGCCTGGCCGGCGCAGCACCCGCCCATGCTGCACGAAGCGGGGGGCATGGACCACCGCGATGGCGTCGAAGCGCGGCTCGGCGCCGGTTTCGAACAGCAGCGGAATGTCGAGCGCGACCAGCGGCGTCCGCCGGCGTCGGGCCCGACCGAGGAACGAGTCCTCGGCCGACTTGACCAGCGGATGCACGATCGCCTCGAGCCGGCCCAACGCCGCCGGATCGGCGAACACCGCGCGACCCAGCGCCGCGCGATCGACGGCGTCGCGGCCGTCGACGGTGCAGCGTGCCGAGGGAAACGCCGCCAGCACGGCCGCGACCGCGCCGCCGCCCGAATCGAGCAGCCGGTGCACGACGGCGTCGGAATCGAACACGGGCACGCCGCAGCGTCGCAGATGCCCCACGGCGGTCGACTTGCCCATGCCGATCGAGCCGGTCAGCCCGAGCACGATCATGGCGCGAACGTCGCCGCCACGGCCGCGCGCAACGCCGGAGTCACCTCCGGGGCGACGCCGAACCACGCTGCGAAGCCGGGTCGCGCCTGGTGGAGCAGCATGCCTAGCCCATCGACGGCGACGCAGCCGCGGCGCCGGGCCTCGGCCAGCAGCGCCGTTTCGAGCGGGGCGTAGACCAGGTCGTAGACGACGCAGCCCGACGCCACGTCCGCCAGCAACACCTCGAGCGCCGGCTGGCCGGCCATGCCGAGCGAGGTGGCGTTGACGACCAGGCCCGCGTCGATCAGCGCGGTCTGCCGTTCGGCCCACGGGCGCACGACGATCTGGCCGCCGAGATCGCGCGCGAGCCGTTCGGCCCGCGCCGGCGAGCGGTTGACCAGCCGGAGCGCGGCGACGCCCGCGTCGAGCAACGCGAGCACGACCGCGCGCGCCGCCCCGCCCGCGCCCAGGACCGCGACCGGTCCGGCCCCAGGCCGCCAGGTGGGCGCGGCGGCACTTAGGTGGGCCATGAACCCGAACCCGTCGCTGTTCGAGCCCGCGAGCCGACCGTTCCCGTCCACGACCACGGTGTTGACCGCGCCGACCCGCCGCGCGTTAGCGTCGACTTCGTCGAGCGCGTCGAGCGCGGCTTCCTTGTGCGGATGGGTCAGGTTGACCCCGGCGATGCCCAGCGCCGGCAGCGCGCGCAGGGCCTGGTGCAACCAGTCTGGCGCCACGGCGAACGGCACGTAGGCCCCGTCGATGCCGTAATGGGCGAGCCAGTGGCCGTGCAACGCAGGGGAGCGTGAATGGGCCACGGGCCAACCCATGACCCCCGCGATCCGCGCCCGTCCGCTTAGGACGGCCGTCACGGCAAACCGATGCCGTGGCCGCGCAGGAACGCGAGCAACGGCAGCAGCGGCAGGCCCAGGATGCTGGCGTAGTCGCCTTCGATGGCGGCGAACAGTTGCACGCCCGGCCCCTCGACCTGGTAGGCCCCTGGCGACAGGAACGCGCGGTCCCCGACCGTATCGAGGTAACCGTCGATGGTTCGGGCATCGAGCGGGCGCATGGCCAGCGACGCCCGCGCGATGTGGTGCCACAGGCGTTCGCCGCCACCCAGCACGCACACGGCGGTGACCAGCTCGTGCCGCCGCCCGGACAGGCGCATGAGCTGGTCGCGAGCCTCGGGCCTGGTCGCCGGCCGGTCGAACCAGGTCCCGCCCTCGGTCAGGATCTGGTCGGCGCCGATCACGATCGCGCCGGGGTGCCGGGCCTGGACCCGGCGGGCCTTGAGCTCCGCCAGCGCCTCGGCGGCGACCTCGACCCGAGCGCCGCGGGCCTTGAACGCGGCCTTGATTTCCCCCTCGTCGATCGCCGCCGCGTCGACCTTGAAGGCGAGGCCAGCGCCCTCGAGCAGCGCCGCCCGAGCCGGGCTCTGCGAGGCAAGCACGAGGCCTGGCACGGGGTTGCTCACGGCTCCGCCCCCGTGCGCTCTTTGTAGAGCCTGAGGATCGCCGCCGCGGTTTCCTCGATCGAGCGGCGGGTCACGTCGATCACCGGCCAGCGGCGCTGGGCGAACAGCCGGCGGGCATACGCGACTTCCTCGCGCACGCGCTCGAGGTCGATGTAGTCGGTCGCGTCGGCCTGGTTCAGCATGAGCAGCCGGTTGCGCCGGACCTGGACAAGGCGGTCCGGGTTGTTGGTCAGGCCGACGACCAGTGGCCGCGTCGCCTGCAGCAGGTTCGGCGGCAACGCCACGCCGGGCACGATCGGAACGTTGGCCGCCTTGACGCCGCGGTTCGCCAGATAGAAGCAGGTCGGGGTCTTCGACGTGCGCGACACGCCCACCAGCACGATATCGGCCTCGTCCACGTCCTGGACGAGCTGGCCGTCGTCGTGGGCAAGCACGAAATGGATCGCGTCGATGCGCGCGTAGTAATCGGCGTCGAGCGCGTGCTGACGCCCCGGCTGGTCGCGGCTGGCGACGCCGAAATGCCCGCTGAGCACCCCGATCGCCTGGTCGAGCACCGAGACGCACGGAATCTGCAGGGTGCGGCAGGTGCCTAGCAGGTGCTCGCGCAGGATCTTGTTGACCAGGGTGAACATGACGGGCCCCGGATGGGCCTTGACCCCGGTCAGCACCCTGTCGAGTTCGCGCCGGGTGCGGGTGAACGACCAGACGTGCTCGATGACCTCGACGCCGGCGAACTGCGCCACCGCCGCGCGCGCCAGGCTGTTGATCGTCTCGCCGGTGGCATCGGAGATCAGGTGCAGGTGGTAGCGCGTCGGCGCGTGGGCTTCCGTGTCGGTCATGGGGACGATCCTGTGGACCACCGACCGCTTAGCAGATTCTTACACGGAGTTCGATCCGTCTCGGCCATTCCGTGCCCATGCCCGTCGAATCATCCACAGCATTTCCACAGCGGGCACGATGGAGCCTTCCGAAGCAGGTTATCCCGGTGATTCCCAGCACCACGATAGCCATGGAATCAGGGGTTTGACATCAACCGTCCCCAGCAGGCCCATGCCGCCTTCGACCCGGACCCACATCTGGGGATAATCTGTGGACAACCGC
>CAZGYG010000065.1:0-17649 GCA_964530335.1 uncultured Rhodospirillaceae bacterium
GCGACCTCGGTGCGGCGCTCGGCCTCGTGCTGGTCATCGAGGGCGCCATCTACGCGCTCGCGCCCGAGCAGGCCCAGAAGTTCATGCGCCGGGCGCTCGAGATCGCGCCGCGCGCGCTGCGCATCGGCGGCCTGGCCGCCGTCGCCGGCGGATTTGTGGTCGTCTGGCTGGTGCGCGGGGCGTGATCTGCCGCGCCATCGCCCCGCCGACATCACGCGCTCGTGCGCTTGAAGGCACCCCGCCATGGCCTACATCATGGGTCCGGGACGCGGCGCCCCTTTGCGGCGGGCGGGCCAGGCACATGCTAAGGAGGACGCCATGCGTCGGTTGACGGGACTTTGCGCGGGCCTGGTGCTGCTCCTGGGCGTGGGCCTGGGAACGGGCCTGGGCATCGGACCGGCGGCCGGACGCAGCGCGCCCGACAGCTTCGCCGACCTGGCGGAACAGCTGATGCCGGCGGTCGTCAACATCGCCACCTCGCAACTCGTCGAGCAGCAGCCCGAAATGCCGGACCTCGAGCAGTTCCCCGAGGGTTCGCCGTTCCGCGAATTCTTCGAGGAATTCTTCAACCAGCAACAGCGCCAGAACGGCGGCGACATGCCCCGGCGGCGCGCGACCTCGCTCGGATCCGGGTTCATCATCGATCCGGCGGGCTACGTCGTGACCAACCACCACGTGATCGCCGAGGCCGACGAGATCACCGTCGTGCTCAACGACGACACCGAGCTCAAGGCCGTGGTCGTCGGGCGCGACACGAAGACCGACCTGGCGCTGCTCAAGGTCGAGGCCGATGGCCCCTTGCCGTACGTGACCTTCGGCGATTCGAACCGGGTGCGCGTCGGCGACTGGGTGCTGGCGATCGGCAATCCATTCGGGTTCGGCAATACGGTCACCGCCGGCATCATCTCGGCCCAGAGCCGCGACATCAATGCCGGCCCCTACGACGACTTCCTGCAGACCGACGCGCCGATCAATCGAGGCAATTCGGGCGGGCCGCTGTTCGACATGGACGGCAATGTCATCGGCATCAACACGGCGATCTTCTCGCCCTCGGGCGGCAGCATCGGCATCGGTTTCGCGACGCCGTCCAGCATGGCGAGCCGCGTGCTCGATCAGCTCAGGGAGCTCGGCCGGGTGCAGCGCGGCTGGCTCGGGGTGCGGATTCAGTCCGTCGACGATGACATCGCCGAGGGCTTCGGGCTCAGCGAACCGATCGGCGCGCTGGTCGCCAGTGTCACCGAAGGCGGCCCGTCCGCGGCCGCCGGCATCAAGCCGGGCGACGTGATCGTCAATTTCGACGGCAAGCCGATCGCGACCATGCGCGAGCTGCCGCGCGTCGTCGCCGAAACCGACGTGGGCAAGGCGGTCAAGGTCGAGGTCGTGCGCGGCGGCGAGCATCTGACCTTCGATGTGACGCTGGGCGAACTGCCCGAGGACGACGAGCTCGCGGCGCTCGAAGGCGAAGGCGAGGGCGCTTCGCCGCCGGCCGAGACCGAGGTGCTCGGCATGACGCTCACCGAGCTCGGCGATGACGCGCGCGCCGATCTGGGCATCGCGCTCGACGTGACCGGAGTCCTGGTCGGCGCCGTGGCGCCCGAGGGCCCAGCGGCCGAGGTCGGCATCGCCCCGGGCGACGTGCTAGTCGAGGTCGCCCAGAACGCGGTCGCCGAGCCGGCCGACGTGACCCGGCTGGTCGCCCAGGCAGAGGAGAGCGGTGCGCGCAAGATCGTCGTGCTGATCGACCGGGCCGGCGACCGGCGGTTTGTCGCGCTCACAATCGGCGCGCCCTGAGCCCGACGACGACACCGCGACGACTTGACCAACGACAGGGCCGACGACTAGGCGACGACGGCCCCGTCGTCATCCTCGGCGGGCCGACGGCAAGCGGCAAGTCGCGCCTGGCCCGCCGGCTCGCCAGCGAGGTCGGCGGCGTCGTCGTCAACGCCGACAGTCTCCAGCTTTTCCGCCAACTTGCGATCCTGACGGCGCGCCCGACGGATACCGAGACCGCCGGCGTCGAGCACCGGCTCTATGGGGTCCTGGACGTGGCCGACGCGGGCGGTGCCTGGCGCTGGCTCGAGCTCGCCCGCGCCGAAACACGACGCGCCTGGGCGGCCGGCCGGCTGCCGATTCTGGTAGGCGGCACAGGGCTTTACCTGGCGGCGTTCGTTAACGGCCTGGCGCCCGTTCCCGAGGTGTCCGCGGAGGTGCGCGCCGCGGTGCGCCGGCGGCTCGCGCTCATCGGCGCGGGTGCGCTCCATGCCGAACTCGCCAGGCGCGACCCGGCGGGCGCGGCCCGGCTCGCGCCCGCGGACGGCCAAAGGATTGCCCGCGCCCTCGAGGTGATCGAGGCGACAAACCGGCCGCTCGCCTGGTGGCAGGCGCGCCCGCGGGCCGGTGCCCACCGCGGGCGCCGGCTGGTGCTCGTGCTCGACCCGCCGCGGCCCTGGCTCCATGCCCGTTGCGATCGCCGCTTCGGGCGGATGCTGGGGCGCGGCGCACTCGACGAGGCGGCGGCGGTGCTGGGACTCGGCCTGGCGCCGGACCGCCCGGCGCTGAAGGCGCTGGGCCTGCGCGAGCTCGGCGCCTATTGGGACGGCCGGCTGAGTCTGACCGAGGCCGCCCGGCAGGCGCGCGCGGCGACGCGCCAATACGCCAAGCGGCAGACCACATGGTTCCGCCACCAGATGCCCGAAGCCGTACGCCTCGGCGACACCCATGCCGACCGGCTGGCCGAGGGCGCGCTGCGCCTGCTGGCCGCGTTTACGGGTTGACCGGAGCCGGTTAAGCGAATAACGTCATATGGTTACTGCGCTTGCACACGGTCTTGCCCGAAGCCCGGGCTGGACCGAGCGGGGGTTTGTGTCCCCCGTCATGTGGGCGGCGCAACGCCGAGCCGTGGAGGAATCCGTGAACACCAAGCGCATGACGGGATCGGAGATCGTCATCAAGGCCCTGTTGGACCAGGGCGTCGATGTCGTCTTCGGCTATCCCGGCGGCGCGGTGCTGCCGATCTACGACGCGCTGTTCCAGCAGAACCGGCTGCGCCACATCCTGGTGCGCCACGAGCAGGGCGCCATGCACGCGGCCGAAGGTTACGCGCGCTCGACCGGCAAGGTGGGCGTGGTGCTCGTGACCTCGGGCCCCGGCGCGACCAACTGCGTGACCGGCCTGGTCGACGCGCTGATGGACAGCATCCCTGTGGTGTGCCTGACCGGTCAGGTGCCGACCCACTTGATCGGCAACGACGCGTTCCAGGAGGCCGACACGGTCGGCATCACGCGCCCCTGCACCAAGCACAACTACCTGGTCAAGACGACCGACGACGTGGCGCGAATCATCCACGAGGCGTTCTACGTGGCGCGCAGCGGCCGGCCGGGACCGGTGGTCGTGGACCTGCCGAAGAACGTGGTCGTGGCCGAAGGCACGTACCAGGCGCCCTCGGCGGCGCGTCACAAGAACTACAACCCGCAGGTGAAGGGCGATCTCGGGCGCATCGAGCAGGCGGTCGAACTGATGGCGGCGGCGAAGCGGCCGCTGTTCTACGCCGGCGGCGGCGTCATCAACGCCGGCCCGGCGGCGAGCCAGTTGCTCGCCTCGTTCGTGCGCATGACCGGGTTCCCGATCACGCTGACGCTCATGGGGCTCGGCGCCTATCCGGCCTCGGACCGCCAGTTCCTGGGCATGCTCGGGATGCACGGCACGATCGAGGCCAACTTTGCGATGCACGACTGCGACGTGATGATCGCCATCGGCTCGCGCTTCGACGACCGGGTGACCGGGCGACTCGACGCGTTCTCGCCGGGTTCGCGCAAGATCCACGTCGACATCGACCCGTCCTCGATCAACAAGAACGTGCGGGTCGACGTGCCGATCCTGGGCGACGCGGCCTACGTCATCGAGGACATGATCAAGGTGTGGAAGGCGCGCCAGCACCGGCCCGACGCCAAGGCGCTCGAGGCGTGGTGGGCGAAGATCGAGGGCTGGCGGGCCAAGGACTGCCTGAAGTACCAGTCGTCCACCGAGATCATCAAGCCGCAGTACGCGCTGCAGCGCCTGTTCGCGCGCCTGAAGGACCGCGACGACGTGTACATCTCCACCGAGGTCGGCCAGCACCAGATGTGGGCGGCGCAGTTCCTGCGCTTCGAACGCCCCAACCACTGGCTCACCTCGGGCGGGCTCGGCACCATGGGCTATGGCCTGCCGGCCGCCATGGGCGCCCAGGTGGCGCACCCCGACGCGCTGTGCATCGACGTGGCGGGCGAGGCCTCGGTGATGATGAACATCCAGGAGATGTCGACGATCGCGCAGTACCGGCTGCCGGTGAAGGTGTTCATCCTGAACAACAGCTACATGGGCATGGTGCGCCAGTGGCAGGAGTTCTTCTTCGGCGGGCGCTATTCGGAAAGCTATATGGATTCGCTGCCCGACTTCGTGAAGCTGGCGGAAAGCTTCGGCGCGGTCGGTCTGCGCGCGTCCAAGCCGGCGGAGGTCGACGGCGTGATCGACGCGATGCTGGCGGCCAAGAAGGCGGTGATCGTCGATATGGTCGTCGACCAGCTGGAGAACTGCTATCCGATGATCCCGGCCGGCGCCGCGCACAACGAGATGAAACTCGGTCCCGACGGCGGTGTCGCCAGCCCGCCGAGCGAGGACGGCATGGTCCTGGTCTAGGGCCGTTGGCGGCAACGCGCGCGCGCCACGCCAAGGCCGCGCACGCCGCGGAGGAGAGCCGTGCCGTGGACGAACGCACGCACACGATCGCCGTTCTGGTCGACAACGAACCCGGCGTGCTCGCCCGGGTGATCGGGCTGTTCTCCGGCCGGGGCTACAACATCGACAGCCTGACGGTCGCCGAGGTCAACGCCGAGAAGACGTTGTCGCGCATCACCGTCGTGACGCGCGGCACGCCCATGATCATCGAGCAGATCAAGGCCCAGCTCGGCCGGCTGGTGCCCGTGCACCGGGTCAGCGACCTCACGGTCGAAGGGCCGCACGTCGAGCGCGAACTGGCGCTGATCAAGGTCACGGGCAGCGGCGACAAGCGCGTCGAATCGTTGCGTATCGCCGACATCTTCCGGGCCCGCGTGGTCGATTCCACCACCGCCTCGTTCGTGTTCGAGGTGACGGGCACGTCCGAGAAGCTCAACGCCTTCATCAGCTTGATGATCCCGCTGGGACTGACCGACGTCTCCCGCACCGGCGTGGTCGCAATTTCGCGCGGCCCGAAGCCGATCTGACGCCGCCCTCCAAGCTATGGAGTACGCGCTTCCGCTCGCCGCCGTCGCGTTCGCCCACCTGCTGGCGGCGATCAGCCCGGGCCCCAGCTTCGTGCTCGTCTCGCGCGTCGCCATGGCCGGGTCGCGGCGGCAGGGTCTCATCGCCGCGCTGGCCATGGGGCTCGGCGCCGCGACGTGGGCGACGGCGGCGCTGCTCGGCCTTGTCTGGCTGTTCGCCAGGTTCGAGGCCCTCTACGCGGCCGTGTGCGTGGCCGGCGGGCTCTACCTTGCGTTTCTCGCCGTCCAGCTCTGGCGCGGCGCTGGAAAGGCCATGGCGCCGCCCGACGCCACCGCGCCAAACGGGCTTGGCCGGGTGTTCCGCCAGGCGCTGCTGACCCAACTCTCGAACCCCAAGGTCGCTGTGTTCTTCGGCGGCATCTTCGTGACCCTGCTGCCCCGGGACTGGCCGGGCTGGGTCGGCGGTACCGCGATCGCCATCGTGCTGCTCGACGAAACCCTGTGGTACGCCGTGGTCGCCACGGCGTTCTCGACGGCGGGGCCCCGACGGGTCTATCAGAGAGTCCGCCCGACGCTCGACCGGGTGCTGGCGGGGGTACTCGCCGGGCTCGGAGCCAAGTTGATCCTCGACCGCACCTGAAGCGGGATGTGATGAGATTGAATCGGCGTGAGGGACGCCGCCATTCACGGTTCGAGACGCTTGCTTCGCAAGCTCCTCACCGCGAACGGCTTAGTTTAGTTCCGTTCGTCCTGAGGCGTGGGGGCGGTTGCCCCCGCCCCCACGCCGAAGGCGGCGTCTCGAAGGACCAGCGGCAGACGAGCTCAGCTAGACGCATCCCGTTCTAGTAACCGCGTGCCCGCGGGCCGCGCGCCCCAAACGGAGGCTCTCCATGCGTGTCTATTACGATCGCGACGCCGACCTGAACCTGGTCAAGGGCAAGAATGTGGCCGTCGTCGGCTACGGCAGCCAGGGTCACGCCCACGCCAACAACCTGCGCGAGAGCGGCGTCAAGGACGTGGTCGTCGCGCTCAGGGCCAACTCGCCTTCGGCCAAGAAGGCCGAGGCCGCCCAGTTCCCGGTCAAGACCGCGGCCGAGGCGGCGAAGTGGGCCGACGTGGTCATGGTGCTGGCGCCGGACGAGCTGCAAGCGCAGCTCTACCGCGGCGACCTCGCGCCCAACCTGAAGAAGGGCGCGGCGCTGATGTTCGCCCACGGGCTCAACATCCACTTCAACCTGATCGAGCCGCGAGCGGACCTGGACGTGCTGATGATCGCACCCAAGGGGCCGGGGCACACCGTGCGTTCCGAGTTCCAGCGCGGCGGCGGCGTGCCCTGCCTTCTAGCCATCGCCCAGGACGCGACCGGCGGCGCCCACGAGCTCGGGTTGTCGTACGGCGCGGCGATCGGCGGCGGGCGCGCCGGCATCATCGAGACGACGTTCAAGGAGGAATGCGAGACCGACCTGTTCGGCGAGCAGGTCGTGCTGTGCGGCGGACTTTCGCACCTGATCGTCGCCGCCTACGAGACCCTGGTCGAGGCGGGCTACGCGCCCGAGATGGCGTATTTCGAGTGCCTGCACGAGGTGAAGCTGATCGTCGACCTGATCTACGAGGGCGGGCTCGCCAACATGCGCTACTCGGTCAGCAACACCGCCGAGTACGGCGACTACACGCGCGGGCCCAGGATCGTGAACGACGCCGTCAAGGCCGAGATGAAGCGCATCCTGGAGGAAATCCAGTCCGGCCGCTTCGCGCGCGAATGGATGCTCGAGAACCAGGTCAACCAGGCGAGCTTCAAGGCGATGCGCCGCCGCCAGGCCGAGCACGGAATCGAGGAAGTCGGCGAGCGCCTGCGCGCCATGATGCCGTGGATCGCCCAGAACCGGCTGGTCGACAAGGCCAAGAACTGACGCATGCCGGCACGGCGCCAAGCCGCCGCCCTCCCCGGGGCCGCGTCCGGTCCCCCGCGCCGCAGCGCCGGGCCAAATTCGGGCGATCACGGCAAATATCCCTAGTACTAGGCCGGAGAAGTCCTTTATCCTTAACGAATTGTTGACGGCCCCTGCGCCAAGCTCGCGGGTGTCGTCGCGGGACGACGGCGGAATCGGCCGGGTGCCATGACGAATCGGAGCGAACCGGGCTGGAACTTGGCGGGCTTGCCAGGCATGCCGCGCGCGCGCGTCGCGTCCGCCCCGTCGTCGGCATACGGGTTGGGGCTTCGACTTAGGCGCCCCTGAGCGGGGCCACGCGTGGCCATCGTTTCAGGGGAGGTGCGTGTCACGCCTTGAGTCGAAACCACTGACCTAGAGAGAACGATCCCATGGCCCCGTCCAAAGATTCCCACCGAGTCATCATCTTCGACACCACGTTGCGCGATGGCGAGCAGTCCCCCGGCTGCTCGATGAACATCGAGGAAAAGCTGCGCGTCGCCGAACAGCTCGACCGCATGAACGTCGACGTTATCGAGGCGGGCTTCCCGATCGCCTCGAAGGGCGACTTCGACGCGGTGCGCGAGGTCGCCCGCGTGGTCAAGAACGCGACCGTGTGCGCGCTGGCGCGCGCCGGTCGCAAGGACATCGATCGGGCGGCGGAGGCGCTGCAGGCCCGCGCCGGGCCGAAGCGCATCCATACCTTCATCGGGACCAGCCCGCTGCACATGCAGCACCAGCTGCGCATGGAGCCGGAGCAGGTCTACCAGGCGGTGATCGACAGCGTGACTTACGCGCGCAACTTCACCGACGACGTCGAGTGGAGCCCGATGGACGCCTCGCGCTCCGAGCACGACTTCCTGTGCCGGACCATCGAGGCGGCGATCCGCGCCGGCGCGGGCACGATCAACATCCCCGACACGGTCGGCTACGCGACCCCGGACGAGTTCGGCCAGCTCATCGAGATGCTGTTCAACCGCGTGCCCAACATCGACCAGGCGATCGTCTCGGTCCATTGCCACAACGACCTGGGGCTCGCGGTCGCCAACAGCCTCGCCGCGGTCAAGGCGGGTGCCCGCCAGGTGGAATGCACGATCAACGGCATCGGCGAGCGCGCCGGCAACGCCGCCATGGAAGAGATCGTCATGGCGTTGAAAACGCGCAACGACCGCTTCGGGTGCGACACCGGCGTGGTGACCGACCAGATCATGCGCGCTTCGCGGCTGCTGTCGAGCATCACGGGCTTCAGCGTCCAGCCGAACAAGGCGATCGTCGGCGCCAACGCCTTCGCCCACGAATCGGGCATCCACCAGGACGGCATGCTGAAGCACGCCGGCACCTACGAAATCATGCGCCCCGAATCGATCGGCCTGGTGCGCTCGACCCTGGTCATGGGCAAGCATTCCGGCCGCCACGCCTTCAAGGCCAAGCTCCGCGAGCTCGGCTTCGAATTGGCCGACGCGGCGCTCGACGAGGCGTTCCAGCGCTTCAAGGACCTGGCGGACCGCAAGAAGGACGTCTACGACGAGGACCTGATCGCGCTGGTCGACGACGAGGTCGCGAGCGAGCATGATCGCGTCAAGTTCGTCGCGCTGCAGGTGGCGTGCGGCTCGCAGGGCCCGCAGAGGGCGACGCTCGCGCTGGCGATCGACGGCAAGGAACAGACCACGACGGCGACCGGCAACGGCCCTGTCGACGCCACCTTCAACGCCATCAAGGCGCTGTTCCCTCACGAGGCGAAGCTGCAGCTGTTCCAGATCCACGCGGTGACCGAGGGGACCGACGCCCAGGCCGAGGTGACCGTTCGCCTCGAGGAGAACGGGCGCTCGGTCAATGGGCTTGGCGCGGATGTCGACACCATCGTGGCGTCGGCCCGGGCCTACGTGAACGCGCTCAACCGCCTGTTGCTGAAGCGCGAGAAATCGGCGCCGGCGGCGTTGTCGGCCTGACCGGCCGGGCACAACGAGTACGCGCCATCGCCCCCCAGCGCGGGGCGATGGCCCAATGTTAGGGGCGGGAGACCCTTTCGCACAGCATGCTGTCACGACTTCTCGGACTCATGTCGGCCGACATGGCCATCGATCTCGGCACCGCCAACACGCTGGTCTACGTCAAGGGCCGCGGCATCGTGCTCAACGAGCCCTCCGTCGTGGCCATCGTCAACATCCGCGGCAAGAGCCAGGTTCTGGCCGTGGGCGACGAGGCCAAGCAGATGCTGGGCCGCACGCCCGGCAATATCGAGGCGATTCGCCCCTTGCGCGACGGCGTCATCGCCGACTTCGAGATCGCCGAGGAGATGATCAAGCACTTCATCCGCAAGGTGCACAACCGACGCAGCTTCACCAGCCCGCAGATCATCGTCTGCGTCCCTTCGGGCTCGACCGCGGTGGAGCGGCGCGCGATCCAGGAATCGGCCGAAAGCGCGGGGGCGCGCCGCGTCTTCCTGATCGAGGAGCCGATGGCGGCGGCAATCGGCGCGGGGCTGCCGGTGACCGAGCCGACCGGCTCGATGGTCGTCGACATCGGCGGCGGCACCACCGAAGTGGCCGTTCTGTCGCTCGGCGGCATCGTCTATTCGCGCTCGGTGCGCGTCGGCGGCGACAAGATGGACGAGGCCGTGATCGCCTACATCCGGCGCAACCACAACCTGCTGATCGGCGAAGGCTCGGCCGAGCGGATCAAGAAGGTGATCGGCTCGGCGTGCGCGCCCGAGGAGGGCGACGGCGGCACCATCCAGATCAAGGGCCGTGACCTGATCAACGGCGTGCCCAAGGAGCTCATCATCACCGAGCGCCAGATCGCCGAGAGCCTGACCGAGCCCGTGGGCGCCATCATCGAGGCCGTCAAGGTAGCGCTCGAGCAGACGCCGCCGGAACTCGCCGCCGACATCGTCGACAAGGGCATCGTGCTTACCGGCGGCGGCGCGTTGCTGCGCAACACCGATGTCGTGCTGCGCCAGGCGACCGGGTTGCCGGTGACCATCGCCGAGGAGCCGCTGTCGTGCGTGGTGCTCGGCACCGGCCGCGTGCTCGAGGAGCTCAAGACCTTGCGCCACGTCCTCTACAAGCAGTTCGGCTGAGACCATGATCCGGGGCGCGGGACCACGAGGTTCAACGCGCCGCGCTAGCGGCGAGGCGCCATGAGGGCCGCCGCCTGGCGCCGCCTGGCGCTGCCGCTGCGCATCCAGGTCGTCCGCTTCGCCGCCGGCCTGCTGATCGGCGCGTCGATCCTGCTGATGGCGCTCGACCAAATCGGCAACCCGGTCATCGAGGCCGTCAGGGTGCGCGTGGCCGATACGCTGGCGCCGCTGCTCGACGCGCTGGGTCGCCCGGTTGTCGCCGCGCGCGGGGCGATCGAGGAAGCGGAGTCCTTCATCGGCGTCTGGCACGAGAACGCGCGGCTGCGGGACGAGAACGCAAGCCTGGTGCAATGGCGCGAGGCGGCGCGACGGCTCGCCGCGGAGAACGAGGCCCTGCGCGCGCTCGCGCGCGTCGTCCCGGACGCACGAGCCTCGTTCGTCACGGCCAGGGTCGTGGCGACATCGGGCGGCTCGTTCGTCCACACCCTGCTGATCGGCGCGGGCGCCGAGCAGGGCGTGGACATCGGCCAGGGGGTCATCGCGCCCGCTGGCCTGGTCGGGCGCATCGTCGAAATCGGCACCGACACCTCGCGCGTGCTGCTGCTGACCGACCTGAACAGCCGCGTGCCGGTGCGACTGGAGTCCAGCCGGGATCGGGCGATCCTCGCCGGGGACAACTCGCGACGCCTGCGGCTCCAGTTCCTGCCCGAGCAGGCGGTCGTCATGGTCGGCGACCGGGTCGTGACGTCGGGCGAGGGCGGCTTGATCCCGCCAGGCGTACCGGCCGGGGTCGTGACGGAGTGGACCGACGGCGTCGCGCTGGTGCGCCCGCTCGTCGATGCCCAACGGCTGGAGTTCGTGACCGTGTTGGACTACACGGTGCCCGGCGCGCTGCCGGAAACCCGCGAAGCCGGGCCGCTCGCGCCGCCGTGGTGACTATGATCGGGCGCGAGGATTCGGTTCACCATCTGGCGGCGAGGCTGGCCGCGGCGACGCCCGGCCTGGTGCTGATGCTGTGCGTGCTGTTGGGCCGCCTGCCGCTCGGCGTGCCGCACTTCGGCTCCGTCGCCCCCTTGCTGCCCCTCGCGGCGGTGTTCTTCTGGTCGGTGCGCCAGCCCCAGCTCATGACGCCCACGATGGTGTTCGTGGCCGGCCTGATCGACGACGTGCTGGCCGGCACGCCGCTCGGGCTCGGCGCGCTGGTGCTGCTGCTCGTGCGCTGGCTCGTGGTGTCGCAGCGTCTGGTGTTTCTCGGCAAGCCGTTCGCGCTCATGTGGTGGGGTTTCGCGATCGTCGCCATGGTCGCCGTCACGATGGCCTGGTTGCTGGGCGGGCTGGCGCGCGGCGCCTTGATTCCGGCGGGCTCGATCGCCGTGCAACTGGCGCTGACCATGATCGCCTTCCCGGCGGCGGTGTGGCTGTTCGGCCGGATCGACCATTTCGTGGCGCGGGCGAGGTAGCCGGTGGCTCGGGACCAGCAGCGTTCGCGCCTGTTCACCCGCCGCGCGGCGATGCTGGCCGCGGGCAAGGGCACGCTTCTCGTCGCCATCGGCGCGCGCCTCTACAGCCTGCAGGTCGTCGAGGCCGAACGCTACGCCCTGCTGGCGGAGGACAACCGCGTCAACCTGCGCCTGATCGTGCCCCCGCGCGGCCGAATCCTCGACCGCTTCGGCGTCGAGATCGTGCGCAACCGGCAGGATTACCGGCTGTTCGTGATGCCCGAGCAGGCCGCGGACCTGGAGGCCACGCTCGCGACGCTCGGCACGCTTGTCGCGCTGGGCGAAGATGACGTGATCCGCGCCGTGCGCGAGGCGCAGCGAACCCTCGGCGTCGTCCCAGTGACCGTCCGCGAGGACCTGTCGTGGGCGGACGTGGCGGCGGTCGCGGTCAACACGCCGGAGCTGCCGGGCGTGACGGTCGAGGCCGGGCGCGCCCGCGATTACGTCTTCGGCAGCGTCACCGCCCACGTCACCGGCTACGTGGCGCCGGTGGCGGACGCGGAGCTGACCGACGACCCGCTGGTCCGGCACCCGGATTTCCGCATCGGCAAGAACGGCATCGAAAAGCAATACGACGCGATCCTGCGCGGCTCCGCCGGGACCAGCCAGGTCGAGGTCAACGCCTACGGCCGCGTGATTCGCGAGCTCGCCCGCGATGACGGCCGTCCCGGCGACGACGTGCGGCTCACGCTCGACGCCGGGCTGCAGGCGTTCGCGGTGTCGCGCTTCGGCGCCGAGGTCGGGTCGGCCGCTGTGATCGACGTCGCGACCGGCGAGGTGCGCGTGCTCGCCAACGTGCCGAGCTACGACCCGATGCTGTTCAGCCACGGCCTGACGGAACGGGAGTGGCAGGACCTCGTCGCCGATCGGCGCGGACCGTTGACCAACAAGTCGGTCGCCGGGCAATACTCGCCCGGTTCCACCTTCAAGCTCATGGTGGCGCTGGCCGGGCTCGACAGCGGCCTGCTCGGCGCGGATCACCGGGTGTTCTGCCCCGGCCAGCTTCGGCTCGGCAACGCGACCTTCCGCTGCTGGAAGAAGGGCGGCCACGGTTCCCTGGCCATGATCGAGGCGATCCAGCAGTCGTGCGACGTCTATTTCTACGACGTGGCCCGGCGCGTCGGCATCGACCGGATCGCCGCGATGGGGCGGCGGTTCGGGCTCGGCGACACGACCGGCATCGACCTGCCGGACGAGAAACCCGGGCTGATGCCGACGACCGCATGGAAAGAGGCCGTCCACGGCGAACCCTGGTACCCGGGCGATACGGTCGTGGCCGGCATCGGCCAGGGCTACGTGCTGACCACGCCCTTGCAGCTCGCGCTGATGGCGGCGCGCATTGCCTCGGGCCTGGCTGTCGTGCCGCGCATGACGTTCGCCGCGCCGCCGGCCGAGGCGCCGGGGCTCGGCATCGCTCCGGAACATCGCGCCGTCGTGCTGACCGGTATGGATCTTGTGATGAACAGCCAGCGCGGCACGGCGTACCGTTCGCGCATCGCGGAGCCGGGCTTCGAAATGGCCGGCAAGACGGGTACCGTGCAGACGCGGCGAATCACCCAGGCCGAACGCGATCGCAAGCTGAAGCCCGAGGATCTGCCGTGGGAGTTGCGTGACCACGGCATGTTTGTCGCGTTCGCTCCGGTGCACCGCCCACGTTACGGTTGCGCCGTGGTCGTCGAGCACGGCGGATCGGGATCGCGGGCCGCGGCGCCGATCGCGCGCGACATTCTCTACGAAGCCCAGCGCCGCGACGCCGAGCGCGAGGGGGTGCTCGGGCCTTCGGTTCGGCGCCCGGTGCGGACGATCTGAGGATGTCGATGAGCCTGCGCGAGTTCCATCGGCAGAGGCTCAGCGTGGGCCAGAAGCTCGGCCGCATGTCGTGGGGACTCGTGGTCGTGCTCGCGCTGCTCGGGTCGATCGGCGTCGCCATGCTGTATTCGGCGGCGAACGGCCAGATGACGCCGTGGGCGGCGCCGCAGATGGCCCGGTTCGTCGTCGGTCTCGGCGTTCTCGGCATCGTCGCGTTGATCGATCTCAGATTCTGGCACCGCTGCGCGTACCTGTTGCACGGCGTGGCCATCGCCTTGCTCGTGGTCGTGGAATTCGCGGGCAGCATCGGAATGGGAGCGCAACGCTGGCTCGACCTGTGGTTCATCCAGGTGCAACCGTCGGAACTGGTGAAGATCACGCTGGTGCTGGCGTTGGCCCGCTACTTCCACGGTGTCGGCCACGGTGTCGGCCACGACGACGCGCCGCGGTTCCTGCTGCTGATCCCGGCGGCGCTGCTGATCCTGGTGCCGACGGGGCTGGTCTTGAAGCAACCGGACCTGGGCACCGGCGCGATGCTGGCGGTGACCGGCGCGGTCGTGTTTTTCGCCGCGGGCGTGCGGATGCGGTACTTCGTGGCGGCGGGGGGGCTGGTGCTGGCGGCTCTGCCCATCGCCTGGCGGTTCATGCATGACTACCAGCAGCAGCGGATTCTCACGTACCTCGACCCGGATCGGGATCCCCTGGGCGCCGGCTACCACATCCTGCAATCGAAGATCGCGCTCGGCGCCGGCGGGCTGTTCGGCAAGGGTTTTCTCGCCGGCAGCCAGAGCCACCTGAGCTTCCTGCCCGAGAGGCAGACCGATTTCATCTTCACGATGTTGGCCGAGGAGTTCGGCCTGGTCGGGGCGTTCGCGCTGCTCGCGCTCTACGCACTCGTGATCGTCTACGGTTACGCGGTGGCGTTCCGCAGCGCGAGCCAGTTCGGCCGCCTGCTCGCGGTCGGGCTGATCAGCGTGTTCTTCCTCAATGTCGCCATCAACGTCGCCATGGTGACGGGCATGGTGCCGGTGGTCGGCGTGCCGCTGCCGCTGGTGTCCTACGGCGGCACGTCGATGCTGACGATCCTGTTCGGCTTCGGCCTGCTCGCCAGCGTCAACATCCACCGCGAGGTCATCGTGCCGCGCCGCGCGGGCGTCGGCGGCGGGTACTGATCCGGCACCTGTTCGGCGTCATTGCCGCGCCGCGCGCGCCGATGGTAGGGTCGGCGTCACGCGGGGGAAAGGCGTCGCCATGGCCCTGAACGGCAAGGTCGCGATCGTGACCGGAAGCTCGCGCGGCATCGGTCGCGCGGTGGCGCTCCGCTTCGCGCGCGACGGCGCGGGTGTCGTGGTCCACTGCCGCGAGACGATCGACAAGGCGAGGGCCGTGGTGGCCGAAATCGAGGCCGCGGGCGGCGCGGCGATCGCGCTCAAGGGCAACGTCGGCAAGAAGGCGGACGCCCAGCGCATCGTCGCCGCGACAATCGAGCGGTTCGGGCGGGTCGACATCCTGGTCAGCAATGCCGGCATCGTCATCGACAAGCCGTTCGTCGAGTCCACCGACGAAGACTGGGCGCGGGCGATGGAGAGCAACCTGGACGGGTTCTTCCACATGACGCGCGCCGTGCTGCCGCCGATGATCGCCCAGCGCAGCGGCCGCGTCATCGCCACCGGAAGCTGCATCACCGAGATCGCCGACTTCGGCGGCAACCGCTATTCGGTGTGCACCGCCTCGAAGGGCGGCATCACGGCGATGCTGCGTCCCATCGCCGCCGAGGTCGCGCGCGACGGCATCACGGTCAACGCGGTTTCGCCCGGCTACATCGCCACCGAGATGCTCGGCGAGATCGACGCCCAGGGGCTCGAGGCGGCGCTCCGCCTGGTGCCCATGCGGCGCTACGGCAAGCCCGAGGAGATCGCGGCGGCGATGGCGTTTCTCGCCTCCGACGACGCGGCGTACATCACCGGGCAGGTGCTGCGCGTCAACGGTGGCATGTCCATGGGAGGCTAGGAGGTTTCGATGCCTGCACGTCGCAAGCCGGCCAAATCCAAGCGCAAGGCGGCGCCCGCGAAGACGAAGGCGGCGTCCGCGAAGAAGAAGACGAGCGCCGCCACGGTCAAGCGGGTTCAGCCGGGCCTTCGATTCTCCGCCGCCGCGGTCCACGGCGACACCGTCCACCTGGCGGGCCAGGTGGCCGCGGACCCGACGGGCGACATCGCCGCCCAGACCCGGAGCGTGCTCGAGCGCGTCGAAGCCGTGCTCAAGGCCGCCGGCAGCAGCAAGTCGAAGCTGCTGTCGTGCACGGTCTACCTGGCGAACATGGGCGACTTCGCCGCCTACAACGCGGTGTGGGACGGCTGGGTCGACAAGCGCAACATGCCGACCCGCGCGACGGTCCAGGCCGCGCTCGCCAGCCCCGAGTACCGCATCGAGGTCGTCGCGGTCGCGGCGCGCTGAGTGGCGCGCACGCCGGCGCACCGCGCGCGCTCGACACGACGCCGAACGCTCTGGTATAGGGGCCCTCGTTTCCGGGCGCATAGCTCAGTTGGTAGAGCAGCTGACTCTTAATCAGCGGGTCGCAGGTTCGAGTCCTGCTGCGCCCACCACGCTTCGCCCTTACGGGCTACGCGTGGCGCCGCCACGCGGAGACCGTTAGAGCGAAGCCGTGTCCGGCGTAGCTTGAGCGAAGCGAAAGCGTAGACGGACTGTTACGGCGACATGTGGTACGTTTACATTATCCAAAGCTTGGCTTTCCTCGAGCAAGAATATACCGGCGCCACCGCAAACCTGAAGAAACGAGTGGCGGATCACAACGCAGGCAAATCAACACATACGACTAAGTTTACGCCCTGGCAATTGGTTTGGTACTCCGCCTTTCGGGACAAATACAGGGCATTGAAGTTCGAGAAATATCTGAAATCTCATTCCGGTAGGGCCTTCGCAAAGAAGCGTCTTTGACATTTGAACCTCCGCTGTTTTGGCGGCGAAGGGCTGGTCTTCTGGCCCGTTCGGGCCTGTTGCCCAGGCCCAATCGGCGTTCAGGCCGTGACGTAAGTGTCGGGGATAGGGATTACCGGGGAGACACCTGGGTGACGCTGCCCATCGGGCTGCCGTGGCTCGGCGCGCACTTCCGGCTCGATGCGTTGAGCGGATTCTTTCTCGTGGTGGTCAATCTCGGCGTCGGCGCACCTCGCCTCACCGGCCCTTGAAATTGGGTTTGCGCTTCTCGACGAAGGCGCGGGCGCCTTCGAGGAAGTCGTCGGAAATCAGCATCCGCTCGTAGACCGGCAGCCCGCTCGAACCGTTGCCCTGGGCCTGGACGGCGCGCTTGCTGATGGCGAACGCCTCGGGCAGCGCGACGTCCATCATGGCGCCGAGCGCCTCCTTGAGCGCCTGGAGCGCGAGCGGCGCCCCTTCGGCGATGGTGTCGGCGAGCTCCGCCGTGGCCTGGGCGAGCCGATCGGGCGGCACGACCTCGTGCACCAGCCCCCAGTGCTTGGCCTCGGCGGCGGCCATGCGCCGGCCGCTCAGGAACATCTCCATGGCCACGTGGTAGGGGATGCGGCGCGGCAGGCGCTGTATCGCGCCGGCGTCGGGCAGGAAGCCGCGCTGCATCTCGGGCAGGAAAAATTCGGCGGTCTCGGACGCGATCATCACGTCGCAGGCGAGCGCGAGCTCGAACCCGCCGCCCACGGCGATGCCGTTGACCGCGCCGATGACCGGCTTCTTGAGGCCCCAGAACTCGGTGATGCCGGCGAAGCCGCCCGGGTTCATGGTCGAGGAATCGTTCGCCTCGGTAGCGCTCGATTTGCCAGCAACCTCCTTCAGGTCCCAGCCGGCGCTGAACACGCGGGTGCCGGACCCGGTGATCGTCGCCACCCGCAGGGCGTCGTCGTCCTGGAACGCCTTGAACGCGGCGTAGAGTGCCTCGTTGACCGCTTGGTTGATCGCGTTCACCGGCGGCCGGTCGAGCACGATGTCCAGGACCGCGCCGCGGCGCGTGGTGGCGACGATCGGCTTGCTCATGGCGTGGTTCCCCGCTGTGGCCAGGTCTCGCGTGCCGGGCGACGCTAGTAACTCGGGCTTGACCACGCAAG
>CAZGYG010000066.1:0-5965 GCA_964530335.1 uncultured Rhodospirillaceae bacterium
GTTGCGCTCGCCCGTGCCGACCTGTGATTTGCGCTGCGCCGCGTACCGGGCCGTTTCCTCCTGCTGCCGCGCTTCGAGAATGCGGGACCGGAGCACGCGCATCGCTTTCACCTTGTTCTTCTGCTGGGAACGTTCGTCGGCGCAGCGGACCGTGACGCCCGTTGGCTTGTGCACGATCTGCACCGCGGAGTCGGTCGTGTTCACGCCCTGGCCTCCCGGACCACTCGCCCGGCATACGGTGATGTCCAGGTCATCGGGTTTCAACTCGACATCCACCTCCTCGGCCTCGGGCATGATCGCCACGGTGACGGTGGAGGTGTGAATGCGTCCGCTCGCCTCGGTCGCGGGCACGCGCTGGACGCGGTGGACGCCGGATTCGAACTTGAGTCGGGAGAACACGTCGCGCCCGCGGATCGCCATCTGGCCTTCCTTGAGCCCGCCGAGCCCGGTGTCGCTCAGGTGCAGCAGCTCGACCTTCCAGCCGCGCAGCTCGGCGTAACGCTGATACATGCGGAACAGCGCGGCGGCGAACAGCGCGGCCTCGTCGCCGCCGGTGCCCGCGCGGACCTCGAGGATCACGTTCTTCTCGTCCGCCTCGTCCTTGGGCAGCAGCAGGATCTGGAGCGCGCGCTCGAGCGCCGGCTGACGCCGGGCGAGCTCGTCGCGCTCCTCCTCCGCCAGGCGCCTGAGCTCGGCGTCGCCCTCCTCGGCGATCAGCGCGTCGAGCTCGGCGAGCGTCGCCGCGTTCTTGCGCAGCACGCCGATGGCGCCGACCACGGGGGCCAGCTCGGCGTGCTCCTTGGCCAGGCGCGCGTAGTCCCCGGGCGCGGCGTTCTCGCTCGCCATCGCGGCGGCGATGGCGGCGTGCCGTTCCACGAGCCTGTCGAGCATGTCCAGTCGGATCATTCTGTCTCGTCCGTATCGGTGCGCCGGTCGTCGGTGGCCTCGAACAGGCGCGCAACCAGCGCCTCCACGGCAGCCAGGTCATCGCCCGCGCCCGCCATGGCGCGCAGCGCGGTGCTCGGTCCGTGCAGCAGCCGCTGCACCAGGAGCCGCGTCGCCGTCGCCGCGTCGAGCCCCGGGTGCTCGGCCAGCAGCCGGTCGCGCTCGGCCTCGAAGGCCCGGCGCAAGGCGACGATGGCGGGCACCGCCTGGCGCTCGACCCCCGCCCGGCGGAACTCGGCCACGGCGTCCGCGACGATCGCTTCGGCCGCCTCCCGGGCGCCCTGCCGGCTTGCCCGGCCTTCCGCGGCGACGCGCTCGAGATCGTCGAGGCGGAACACGTAGACGTCCTCGAGTTCGTCCGCGGCACCGTCCACGTCCGGCGGCAGCGCCAGGTCGACGACGAAGATCGGTTGCCGCCGCCGCGCCCGGCGCGCCGCCTCGAGTCCCGGCTTGGTCAGCACGACCCGCCCGCTGCCGAGCGCGCTGACGACGATATCGGCGCCGGCGAGCGCCGCGTCAAGCCGCTCGAACGGTTCGACGTTGGCGCCGAGCCGCTGGGCCAGCGCCGCCACCCGGCGCTCGTTGGGGTGGCTGACGGCGATGCGGCCGAGCCCGCCGTCCTTGAACGCGCGCGCCACCAGGTCCGCCGCCTCGCCCGAGCCGATCACCAGGCCGCTACACCCGGCCAGATCGCCGTGGATGCTGCGCGCGACGCCGAGCGCGGCGGCGGCCAGACTGACCGGACGCTCGCCGATCGTCGTCTCGCTGCGCACGCGCCCGGCCGTGCGCAACGCCCAATCGACCCAGCGGCCGAGCTCGGGCCCGACCAGGCCGGCGGCGCGGGCGTGGCCGGCCGCCGCTTTGACCTGGCCAAGCACCTCGGGCTCGCCGAGCACCAGGCTGTCGAGCCCGGCGGCGACGGCGGCGAGGTGGCCGAGCGCGGCATCGTCGGTGAGCATCCGCACGAAGGGCTCGATCTCCGCCGCGGCAAGGCCGCCGTGGCCGGCGAACGCGGCGACGATGCGCGGGACCACCGCCGCCGGATCGTCCGCCGTCACGAAGGCTTCGACGCGATCGCAGGTGGCGAGCACCAGGGCTTGGCCGACGCCCGCCGGCGCCAGCAGGGCGAGCAGCGGAACGGTCGCCGACTCGTCCACCGCCAGCCGCTCGCGCAAGGCCAGCGGCGCGGTCCTGTGGGTCGCCCCGACGGCCAGATAGCGCACGTCGCGCCCTCCCTCAGCCAAGGCTCCGCAGGTGGTCCTCGACGCGCTCGAGCGGCACCTCGGTCTGCTGGCCGCTGTCCAGGTCGCGGACGGTGGCGGCGGCGCGGGCAAGCTCGGCCTCGCCGATGAGCACCGCGGCGCGGGCGTTGAGGCGATTGGCGCGCTTGAGCCGCTTGCCGACGTTGCCGTGATAGCCGAGTTCGACGACGAAGCCGTTGTTGCGCAGCCGGTGCGCCAGCACCAGCGCGGTCTCCGCCGCCACCTCGCCGATCGGCACGATGGCGATGGCGCGCGCCGCGCGTTTCGGCGCCTCGATCATCATGGCCAGGCGTTCGACGCCGCCGGCCCAGCCAGTCGCCGGGGTCGCCGGCCCGCCCATCTGTTCGACCAACCCGTCGTAGCGCCCGCCGCCGATGACGGTGCCCTGGGCGCCGAGCCGATCGGTCACGAATTCGAACGCCGTGTGGGTGTAGTAGTCGAAGCCGCGCACCAGTCGCGGGTTGACCGTGTAAGCGACGGAGAGCCGATCCAGCCCCCGGCGGACATCGTCGAAGTAGCGGGCCGAGGTTTCGTTGAGGAAATCGCCGAGCCGCGGCGCCCCATCGAGCACCCGCCGGTCCCCTTCGTTCTTGGAATCGAGGATGCGCAACGGGTTGCGCTCGAGCCTGTCCCGGCTGTCCGCCGACAGCCGATCGGCCAGCGGCGTGAGGTACGCCACGAGCGCGTCGCGGTGCCGGGACCGGCTCGCCGGGTCGCCCAGGCTGTTGATTTCGAGCTTCACCCCGTCGGCGACGCCCAGCGCCGCCAGAATGTCGGCGCCGAGCGCGATGACATCGACGTCGGCCTGGGGTTCCGCCGCGCCGATCAGCTCGACGCCGATCTGGTGGAACTGGCGCTGGCGCCCCTTCTGCGGCCGTTCGTAGCGGAACATCGGGCCGGCGTAGAAGTAGCGCAGCGGCGCCTGGTCGAGCACGCCGGCGTTGATCACGGCGCGCACCACGCTGGCCGTGCATTCGGGACGCAGCGTCAGGCTGTCGCCGTTGCGGTCCTCGAAGGTGTACATCTCCTTGGCGACCACGTCGGTCGTCTCGCCGAGCGGCCGGCGGAACACCTCGGTGAACTCGAAGATCGGCGTCGCCATGTCGTCGAAGCCATAGCGTTCGGCGACGGCGCGCGCGGTTTCGATCACGACGCGGTGACGGGCGGCGGCCTCGGGCAGCAGATCGTGGGTGCCGCGGACCGGCTGCAGCTTGGTCTGCGCCAAGAACGAAAACCTATTCGGCGGCGGCGGGCGTCGCCTCGGCCGCGCCGATTTCGGCGACCTTGCGCTCGACCAGCTCGACGACGTGATCGACCAGCCGGGCGTCGTCGATCTTGTGGTCGGCGAGGCCCGAAATGTAGACGAGATGGCTGCCCTTGCCGCCGCCGGTCACGCCGATGTCGGTCGCGCGCGCCTCGCCGGGGCCGTTGACGACGCAGCCGATGATCGAGACCGAAAGCGGCGCCTCGATGTGGGCCAGGCGTTTCTCGAGCTCGGCCACGGTCCGGATCACCTCGAACTGCTGGCGCGCGCACGACGGGCAGGCGATGACCGTGATGCCGCGCTTCCTGAGCTCGAGCGCCTTGAGGATCTCGAACCCGGCCTTGACCTCCTCGACCGGGTCGGCCGAAAGCGAGACGCGGATCGTGTCGCCGATGCCCTCGGCGAGCAACAGGCCGAGCCCGATCGAGGACTTGACCGTGCCGCTGAAGTAGCCGCCGGCCTCGGTGATGCCGAGGTGCAGCGGGTAGTCGCACGCCGCGGCGAGCGCCCGGTACGCGCCGACCGCCAGGTAGACGTTCGACGCCTTGACGCTGATCTTGAACTCGAAGAAATCGTTGTCCTCGAGCACGCGGATGTGGCGCTGGGCGCTTTCGACCATCGCCTCGGGGGTCGGCTTGCCGTAGCGTTCGAGCAGGTCTTTTTCGAGCGACCCGGCGTTGACGCCGATGCGCATCGAGCAGCCGTGGTCGCGCGCGGCCTTGACCACCTCGCGCACCCGTTCCGCCGAGCCGATGTTGCCAGGGTTGATGCGCAGGCACGCGGCGCCCGCCGCGGCCGCCTCGATCGCCCGGCGGTAATGGAAGTGGATGTCGGCGACGATCGGCACCGGGCATTCCGCGACGATGTGCTTCAAGGCCTTGGTCGAGGCCTCGTCCGGGCAGCTCACGCGCACGATGTCGGCGCCGGCCCCCGCCAGCGCGTAGACCTGCTTGATGGTCGCTACCGCATCGGACGTCGGCGTGTTGGTCATGGATTGGACGCTGATCGGGGCGTCGCCGCCGATCACGACCCGGCCGACCTTGATCGGCCGCGATACCCGGCGCGGCGCCGGTCCCAGGTCGTGTCCGCTCATCGGCCGCTCCGTTCCGAGGTCTCTTGCCCAGACATAGCCCAAGCGGGCGAGGGCCGGCAACCGCGCCTGCTCAGCCGCCGCCCGCCGTCCCGGCCTTCAGGCTATCCGGATCGAGCGCGATGCCGCGGCGGATTTCGCCAAGCCCGCCCAGCGGCCCCAAGGCCGCCCCGTCGACCACGACCTCGAGGCCGCCCGCGTTGCCCGTGCGCAGGCTCAGCCCGGCGCGGTCCGGCACCCGGTAGGCGTCGCCCGGGCGCAGCACCCGGGTGAACACGGTGGCGCCGTCGGCCGCGGTCACCTGGATCCAGGTTTCCTCGGTCGCGCGGAGCTCGACCCGGCCGGCGTTGCCCCGGCCATAGACCGTGGGCACGTAGTCGGTCGGGGCCACGGCGATCGGCGTCGCCTCGTCCGTCGTCGTCGGCGTTGTCGTCGGCGCTGTCGTTGCCGTTGTCGTCGGCGTTGTCGTCGGCGCTGTCGTTGCCGTTGTCGTCGGCGTGGTCGCTGGCGTTGTCGCAACCGGTGCCTCGGCCGTCGCCTCGATGCCATCCGTGACGACGATCACCGGGGCGGCCGGAACGGTCACGGACGGCGCCGGGGGCGCCGGCTCCGGCTCCGCTGCCACCGGCGGCTCGTACGGCAGCCCGGCTTCCGCCGCGGGCAAGACCGTGACCTCGGGCGCGGGGGCGCTCGGCGCCGCATCGGCGGGCGGCGAAGCCGGCGGGACGGCCTCGGCCGGGACGGCGGCGACGGCGGGTTCGACCGGCTGCGCCGCTTCCGGCACGAGTTCGGCGGGCACCGGTTCCACCGGGTCCGAGATCGACATGATGCCGTCCTGGACGCGCATCCAGGCGAACACGACCACCACGGCGAGCACCAGCGTGACCGCGAGTATCCGGCCCGTCGGCAGCGACGGCGGCGCCATGGGTTCGGGGAAACTGAGCTCGATCGGACCCGTGGGCCCGCCGCCCTCGGTGCGCAGGCGCTCGACGAACAGGGCGCCGTCGAGACCGAGGAATTCGGCGTAGGAGCGCAAGAACCCGACGGCGTAGACGCGCCCGGGCAGGTCATCGAACCGACCCTCCTCCATGGCGCCCAGGTAGTCCGTGCCGATGCGCAGCCTGGCCGCCGCGTCGGCGAGCTCGCGCCCTTGGCGCAAACGCTGGTCGCGCAGGTCGGCGCCGAGCCGCGCCGAGCCGCCCATGACCTCGCGCAGCCGCGCGACGTTCGCGCCGCCGTCCGCGCGCGCCAGCCGCCTATTGGACGTGTTCATGGGCCGTTGCCCGTGGGGGTTCGAGGCGATGGCCGGAATTCCCTCGGCCAAGGACAGGTAACTTGGCCGGAAACCTAGCACTCCGAGGATTTCGCCGCAATATACGGCGGCGGTTCCCGGGTTCTGGCCCG
>CAZGYG010000066.1:6065-16689 GCA_964530335.1 uncultured Rhodospirillaceae bacterium
CCGATCGGGGGTTACAGCCGGATGCCGGCGAACGTCTCGGCCTGGTCGATCAGCTCGGCCAGAATTTCCACCATGGGTTGTTCGGCCGTGACCATGCCGACGCTCTGCCCGGCCATCAGCGAGCCGGATTCGACGTCGCCTTCGATCACGGCGCGCCTGAGCGCCCCGGCCCAGAAATGCTCGATTTCGAGCTGCGCCGCCTTCTGGTCGAGCTCGCCGGCGCGGTAACGGGCGATGACCGCGCGCTGGGTCTCCATGAAGCGCCGGGTGCCGTCGTTGGCCAATGCGCGCACCGGGATGACCGGAAACCGCGGGTCGAACTGGACCGAGGGCTGGGCGTCGCGCGCCGCGGCCCGGATGAACGCCCGCTTCATGTTGGGGTGGGCGATCGATTCGTGGGCACAGACCAGCCTGGTACCGAGCTGGCAGCCAGCCGCCCCCATGGCGGCGAAGCTCGCGATCGCCTCGCCCCGCCCGATGCCGCCGGCGACGAACACGGGCACCTCGCGGACGTGGGGCAGGATCTCCTGGGCGAGCACGCCGGTCGAGACCCGGCCGATGTGCCCGCCGGCCTCCATGCCCTCGATGACCAGGGCGTCGACCCCGGCGCGCACGAGCTTGCGTGCGATCGCCAGCGCCGGCGCGAAGGCGATCACCTTGGCCCCGCGCGACCTGGCGCGCTGGACGAGCGTCTTCGCCGGCATGCCGCCCGCGAACACGATGTGGCCGACGCGGCGGTCGAGGCAGACCTCGACCAGGCGGGCGAGCTCGGGGTGCATGACGATCAGGTTGACGGCGAACGGCGCCGCGGTCAGCGCGAAGGTGCCGGCGATCTCGGCGTCGAGCTGTTCGGGCGACATGGAGCCGCAGGCGAGCACGCCGAAGCCGCCGTTGTTGGACAGCGCGGCGACGAGGCGGCGTTCGGACACCCAGGTCATCGCCCCGCCCATGATGGCGTGGCGCGTGCCGAGGAATTGGGCGCCGCGCTGCCAGGCGGCGGCGATCTCGCCGGACAACGATCTGAATTCGGTTGCTCTAAGGTCCATCTGGCTCAGGCGGCGTCGAGGCCATAGGCGGCGTGGAGCGCGCGGATCGCGAGCTCGGCGTACTCCTCGGCGATGAGCACGCTGATCTTGATCTCGGAGGTCGAGATCGCCTGCAGGTTGATGCCGCGGTCGGCGAGCGCCTGGAACATCTTGGCCGCGACGCCGGCGTGGCTGCGCATGCCGACCCCGATGACCGAGACCTTGACGACCGAGGCGTCGTGGACCAGCGCGGCGAACCCGAGTTCGCCCTTGAGGCGTTCGACCACGGCGAGGGTCCGGTCGAGGTCGGCCTTGGAGACGGTGAACGTGAGGTCGGCGGTCTTGCCGTCCTCGGACGCGCCCTGGACGATCATGTCGACGTTCACGCCGGCCTCGGCCAGCGGGCCGAACAGGTGCGCCGCCACGCCCGGCCGGTCGGCCACCTTGACCACGGTGACCTTGGCTTCGTCGCGGCTGTAGGCGATTCCACTGACGACCTGTTGTTCCACGATCTCTTCCTCGTCGACGACCATGGTGCCGGGGGCACCGGTGAAGCTGGAGCGCACCTGCAACTTGACCCGCCGGTTCATTGCCAGCTCGACCGAGCGGGTGTGCAGGACCTTGGCGCCCTGCGACGCAAATTCGAGCATTTCCTCGTAGGTGATCCTATCGAGCTTGCGCGCCTTGGCAACAATGCGCGGGTCGCTGGTGTAGACGCCATCGACGTCGGTGTAGATGTCGCAGCGATCGGCCCGTAGCGCCGCCGCGAGCGCGACCGCGCTGATGTCCGAGCCGCCGCGCCCGAGCGTCGTCGTCCGCCCGTCGGCGCCGAGACCCTGGAACCCCGCCACCACCGGCACCTCGCCCCGGACGAGGGTCTGTTCGAGCTCGGCCGCGTCGATGTCGAGGATGCGGGCGCGGCCGTGGGTGTCGTCGGTGCGCACCGGCACCTGCCAGGCGTGCCACGAGCGCGCGGGAATCCCGAGCCCCTGGAGCGCGAGCGCGGTGAGCCCGCTGGTCACGCATTCGCCGGTCGCCACCACCGCGTCGTACTCGCGGGCGTCGCGCTCTCCGTCGCGCCCTGGCCCGAACTGGCCCACCAGGTCGACGAGCTGGTTGGTGACGCCCGCCATCGCCGAGACGACGACCGCCACCTGGTCTCCCTGGTCGACCTGGCGCTTGACCAGGGTCGCGACATGGCGGATGCGCTCGATGTCGGCGACCGAGGTTCCGCCGAACTTCTGTACGATGCGGCCCACGCGCGGCTCCGTCAGGACGAGGTCAGGGCCGGGAACCGCTGGGGGCGCAAGAACCCGGGTGCGCGGCCGGTTGCCTGGGCCGCGCCGGCCCTAGATACTCGCCCGACGGTTCGATCCGCAAGCCGGCCCGCGCCGGCCCGAGGTTTTCCATGCCCAGGCGCCCGACCACCCTTGCCGTCGACCCGGACGAGATCGCCCGGTTCGAGGCGCAGGCCGGGCAGTGGTGGGACTCGGACGGGCCCCACGGGCCGCTCCATCGCATGAACCCGACGCGGCTCGCGTACATCCGCGACCGGCTCGGGCCGCTGGCGGCGCGGCCCGCCAGGGAGCGACCGCTGGCCGGGCTGGCCGTGCTCGACGTGGGCTGTGGCGGCGGCCTGGCGAGCGAGCCCCTGGCCCGGCTCGGCGCCCGAGTCACGGGCATCGACGCGGGCGAACGCGCCATCGCCGTCGCGCTCGCGCACGCCCGCGAGGCCGGGCTCGCCATCGCCTACCGCCAGGCCTCGGTCGAGGACCTGGCCGAGAACGCCGTGAGTTTCGATGCCGTGGTCGCGCTCGAGATCGTCGAGCACGTGCCCGACCTCGGCTCGTTTCTCGGCGCCTGCGTCGCCGTGGTGCGACCGGGCGGGCGGATCGTGATTTCGACCCTCAACCGCACGCCGCGCTCATATGCCTTCGCCATCGTCGGCGCCGAACGCATCCTGCGCTGGCTCGAGCCCGGAACCCACGACTGGGCGAGGTTCCCGAAACCGTCCGAGCTGGCGCGCGCGTTGCGCGCCCGAGGCGCGCGGCTGATCGACGTGACCGGGCTGGTCTACGATCCGGCGCGCGACGCCTGGCGGCTTTCGCGCGACACGGCCGTCAACTACCTGGCGACGGCGGTGGTCGAGGGGTGAGCGCCGGAGAGGGCGTCATGCCATTGGGCATGCTCTCCCGCTCGTCGGTGTTGCCCCTCGCCGTCCCGCGCTGCCCCTCACCCTCCCATCGCCTTCGGCGATGGGCCCCTCCCTCTCCCGGCGGGCGAGGGAACCGCGGGTCGAACGAGTCGAACCCGAGACCCGTCGGTGTCAGCTATCGAGGTTGAGCGGGAAGGGAATGGTGCCGAACTCGATCCCTTCGGCCTCGAGCGACTTGGCCTCGGCGCGGGTGGCGCGGCCGTGGATGCTGCGCTTGTCGGTCTCGCCGTAATGGATCTTGCGCGCCTCGTCGGCGAAGCGTTCGCCCACGTCGGCGAAGTTGTCCCGGATGTGCGAGCGCACCGCGTTGACGTAGGCACGCGCCATGGCTTCGCGCGGGTCGGGTTGCGCCACGGCCTGGCTCTCGGCCAGGACCGGGGCATCGTCGCGGCCCTTGCGGGTGGCGACATTGGGCGCCATCGGCGCCTTGTCGACCTTAGTCGCGCCGCACGACGGGCAGGCGATCGCGCTGGCCTTGCGCTGGCGCTCGAACGCCTTGCTGTCAGGGAACCACGCCTCGAAGACGTGGTCCTTGGCGCATTTGAGGTCGAAGACGATCATGGCCGTGCGCGGAATCCTTACCGAGTGCCGTGCCGGGCGCCGCGATTGCGCTCGCTCGCCGTGATATGGCACGCGAAAACCATGAAGACAAGGTTAACACGCCCCGCCGCCGAAGGCATGTGACCATGCTCACCCCGGAGCATGATCGTCTCGAGCCGTCGGCGTGGATCGTCCGCTTCGCCCCCTTGGTGCCGGCGGGAGCGGTGCTCGACGTGGCCGCCGGCGCCGGGCGGCACGCGCGCCTGTTCGCCGGCCGAGGGCACGCGGTCGTCGCCGTCGATCGGGACATCGCCCGGCTCGAGCCGGGGCCATCGATCGAGGTCATGGCCGCCGACCTGGAAGCGGGCCCGTGGCCGTTCCCGGGCCGGCGTTTCGCCGGCGTCGTGGTCGCCAATTACCTGCACCGGCCGCTGTTCCCGCACCTGGTCGGCGCGGTCGCGCCGGGCGGCGCACTGATCTACGAGACCTTCGCCAAGGGCAACGAGCGGTTCGGCAAGCCGAGCAATCCGGATTTCCTGCTCGGCCCCGGCGAATTGCTCGACATGGTTCGCGGGCGGCTGCGCGTCGTCGCCTACGAGGACGTGACCGTGACCGAGCCGCGCCCGGCGTGCGTCCAGCGCATCGCCGCCGTGAACGAGGGCTAAGGGCTACTCCGCGGCCACGTCGCCGTCCGCGTCGACGACCCGGTATGGCCGGTCGTGGGCGAGCGAGGGGATCTGCCCGCGCACCAGGGCGACCAGCCCGAGGTCGATGGCCGCCGTGACGATCCCGGTGCCTTCGCCGCCGTCGGCCAGCACCCGGCCCCACGGATCGACGATCAGCGAATGGCCGAAGGTCTGGCGGCCGCCGTCGTGCACCCCGTGCTGCGCCGGTGCGAACACGAAGCACCCGGTTTCGATGGCGCGGGCGCGCAGCAGCACGTGCCAGTGCGCCTCGCCGGTTACCTTGGTGAACGCGGAGGGGACGGCGAGCATCACGGCGCCGGCCTTGGCGAGATCGCGGTAGAGCTCGGGAAAGCGCATGTCGTAGCACACGGTCATGCCGAGAAGTCCCCACGGGGTCTGGGCCAGCACGGCCGTCTCGCCCGCCCGGTACTTCGCGGATTCGCGGTACGAGCGGCCGTCTGGCAGATCGACGTCGAACAAATGAATCTTGTCGTAGCTCGCCGCCACGCCGCCCCGGTCGTCGAACAGCACCGAGGTATTGCCGAGCCGCCCGTCGGGCTTGAGGGTGGCGATCGAGCCGGCAAGAAGCCAGACGCCGAGCTCGGCGGCGAGCGCGCCGAAACGCGCCACCGCCGGGTGACCATCGAGCGGCCGGGCCTGGGCCTTGGCGGCGGCGAAATCGCGCTGCATCAGCGCCACGTTCTCGGGCGTCGCGATGAAGTCGGCGCCCTGGGCGCGCGCACGCCTTGCCTGGGCCTCGACCGCCGCCAGATTGGCGGCCATGTCGGTCGTCGCGTTGGTCTGCACGCACGCCAGCGTGAACGTCGTGGTCATGGGGCGGCGCCCAGCATCTTGTCCAGCCGGCCCGCGGCCTCGAGGGCGTGGAGCTCGTCCGAGCCGCCGATGCCGACCCCGTCGATGAAGATCTGCGGCACGGTGTAGCGGCCCTTCGCGCGCCTTGTCATCTCGGACCGCCGCTCGGCGTCCATGAACACGTCGATCTCCTCGAACTTCACCTTGTGGCGCTTAAGAAGCGACTTGGCGCGGGCGCAGTAGCCGCAGAACGGCGTGGTGTAGATCTCGATCCTGGGCAAGCGGGACTCCGCGAGGGGGCCGGGGACGATCCTATAGCGATTCCGCGCGCACCGCGCGCGCCAGCACCAGCACGGCGACGGACGTCGCGCCGGCCCGACGCAAGGCGCGGGCGCAGACATCGGCGGTGGCGCCGGTGGTCATCACGTCGTCGATGAGCACCACCCGGCGGCCCGCCACGACGTCGCCCTGGCGCACGGCGAAGGCGCCCTGGACATTGGCGCGCCGGGCCGCGCGGTCAAGGGATCCTTGGCTCGGCGTCGGGCGCCGGCGCACCAGCGCGTCGGCGACGACCGGCAACCCGGCCAAGCGGCCGACGGCACCGGCGAGCAACGCCGCCTGGTTGTAGCGCCGGGCGAACAGACGCCAGCGGTGGAGCGGCACGGGCGCCAGCACTTCCGCCCGGGCCAGGAGCCCCGACCCCGCCCGCGCCATCCAGCCGCCGAGAATCGCCGCGGCGTGGGTGCGATCGCCGTGCTTGAAGCCGAGCACCAGCGAGCGAGCGCCGTCGCCATAGACCAGCGCGGCGCGGGCGACGTCGTAGCCGGGCGGTTCCGCAAGGCACGCGGCGCACACTGTCCCGGGCGGCACCGGCACCGGGAACGGCACGCCGCAGATACCGCACAACGGCTCGGCGATGAAGGTCAGCGTCGAGAAGCAGGTGGCGCAGACCCGATCCTGGGCCTCGGCCGGGGCGGCGCACGCGACGCAGCGCGGCGGCAGCACCGTATCGACCAGCCAGCCGAACGCGGCACGGGTGGTCGGCGGGCTCACGGCGCGCGTCCCAGGCGGTCGAGCAGGTCCTCGACCTCCTCGACGCTCGCGATCACGTGGTCGGCGAGGCCTGCGAGCCCGTCGCCCTTGGCGGCGCCGGTGAGAACGCCGATGCCGAGCCCCGCGCCGCCGGCCCGCGCCATCGCCAGGTCCGCCACGGTGTCGCCGACGACCGCGACCTCGGCCGCGCCGAGCCCGGTCGCCCGGCAGAAGCCGTGCAGCATGCCCGGCCCCGGCTTGCCGCCGAAGCCTGAATCGGCGCCGGCGACGAAATCGAGCGCGTCGCGGACCCCAAGGTAATCGAGCGATTCGAGCGTCGGCGCCTCGTGGTCGTTGGTGGCGACGCCGAGCCGGTAGCCGCGCGCCTTGAGCCGCCGGAACAGCCGCGGCAGATCGGTGACCGCCGTGGGCTTGATCCCGAAGCGCCCGAACCCCTGGGACACGGCGTGACGCAGGTCGAGGTGACGCGCCACGCCCGGGTGCGCGCTCCACAGCGCCGCGATCTCGTCGTTGGTGCCGCAGGCGAGCGGCGAGGCCGGGTCGAGCTCGCCGGTCGCCGGGTCGTAGCCGCCGGCCCTGAGCAACCCGTCGGCGAGCGAGGGGTCGCCCGACAGCGCCGCGACTTCGTCGGCCACGACGCGGTACGCCGCGACCCAGGTGGCGAAGAAGTCGATCAAGGTGCCGTCCTTGTCGAACAGGATGCCGCGCAGCGCGCTCATGACGCGGCTCCGGTCGCGGCGGCGACGAGCCGGGGGAGCCCGGCGAGCGCGGCGCGGAACGCGGCCAGGCGCCGATTGCCCTCCCCCGCCTGGCCGTGCAAGCGCAGGAACAGGCCGTTGACCAGGCACACCATCGGCCTGGTGGCGCGGGCGCGGGCGGCGAACGGCGGGGATGCGCCGTAACCGGCCAGCAGCCGGTCGAAGCCGGTTTCGTCGAGCGCGGCCTCGACCGCCAGGTACGCCACGTCCCACGCCGGGTCGTTGAGCGCGGCGTACTCCCAGTCGATCAGCAGCACCCGCCGGCCGTCGTCGAGCAGGTTGGCGGGAAGCGCATCATTGTGGCAGGGCGCGAGGCACCGCCCGGGCGCGAGCGCCGCCCACAGGTCCACGCCCTGGCGCGCCAGAACCCGCGCCTCGGCGTCGAGGGCGTCGGCGTAGCTCATTGCCGCGGCCGCCGGATCGAGCCGGCCCGCGAACCCCTGGCCCGCGTGCAGCCGGGCGAGCGCCTGGCCCGCGCGCTCGAGCGCCGCGCCATCGGCGGCATCGAGCGGCGCGCCCGGCGCGCGACGCACGACGAACGCGCCGGTCCCCGGATCGACGTGGATGACCTCGGGCGCGATGCCAAACCCAGCCGCCAGCGCCATGTTGGCGCACTCGGTCGCCGGATCGGCGAACGGCTGGGCGGCGCGGCCGAGCCGGACGATGACGGCGCCCGCGCGCCACAGCCGGTTGCGCGAGCCTTCGAGCGGCTCGAGCGCGCCGGCGTCGAGCCCCAAGGCGCCGGCTAGCCGACGGACTTCGGTGCGGTCGCCGGCGGAGATGGGGGAAGTGGTCAAGGTGGCCGAATGTTCTGTCGAGGCGAAGCGCACGACTATCCGTTCTTCTCCTCCGGACCCGGCCTCTTCTCACTGGCTCGCCACAGCCCGCTGGCGATGTTCTTCAACCCGAGCGCGCCGGCACCGCACAAACCGGCGAAAACGAAGGGTTCCACGAAACCCGCGACGTTGAGCACTGCATCAAGACCGCCACCCACGGCGGCACCAACCAGGAAGATACCCACGTCGACGCGGGTTTTTGCCCCGAAGTCGCGAGGACTCGGCAGCCAGGCCTTGCGATCCTGGGGCCCCTGGGGTTCATCGGGCATCGTAGGACCGATCGTGCCGATTGTTGACGGCAACGAACCAAGCAACTAGTGCGGCCAAGGCGAAACCAGTCATACTGTCAGTGATGGCCGCCGCGACGAGTCCCAGTGCGACTGACGTACTGACGGGTTCGTAGCGGAGAGCGGTCACGACCGCACTGAAGACTCGATCAAGCGAAGGCGGCGTGATCCGATCGACGCTGCCACGATCGGTTGGTTCGGCGGAATCGGTGGATCCCATGACTGCACCCTCGCTCAATGGAGCCGCCAAACTCTCTGCGCGGCCAAACTCTTGGTTGATTGCGCTTAGCTCGGACCCTGCAAATATGGGCGCATTCGAGTAGGGTTTCCAGTGTGGTTTCACCCGTAGCATGCTGCACCGTCAAGGTGAACGTCGTCTCGAACGGCACGTCATGACGTAAGATCACAGGAATGCCGAGAGGTAAGCCGCAGGACACCTTGCGTTCCGTGCTGGCCGCGGCCAGGTCGTGCACGCTGTGCGCCGCCCACCTGCCGCAGGGGCCCCGGCCGGTGCTGCGGGCGGGCGCGGGCGCGCGCCTGCTCATCATAGGGCAGGCGCCGGGCCTGCGCGCGCACGCCAGCGGCATCCCGTGGAACGATCCCTCGGGCGACCGCCTGCGCGCCTGGCTGGCGCTCGAGCGCGAGCGCTTCTACGACGCCGATCGCGTCGCCATCGTGCCGATGGGCTTCTGTTACCCCGGGCGCGACCCCAAGGGCGGCGACCGGCCGCCGTGTCCGGAATGCGCGCCGACCTGGCACCCGCGCCTGCTCAAGCACCTGACGAGCCTTTCGCTCACCCTGATGATCGGGCGCTACGCCCAGGCGCGCTATCTGGGCGCGAAGGCGAGCGTGGACGAGACGGTCAAGGCGTGGCGCGACTGGGGCCCGGAGATCATGCCGCTGCCGCACCCGTCGTGGCGCAACAACGCCTGGCTCATGCGCAACCCGTGGTTCGAGGCCGAGCTGGTCCCCGAGCTCCGCCGCCGGGTCGGGCGCGCGCTCGCCGGCGGCTAGCCGGCGCGGATGAGCAGCACGAAGCCGTCGACCAGCGCCGCCACGCCGAAGCCGACGATGACCAGCCCGGACACCCGGGTGACCGTGACCAGCCCCTTTTCGCTGAAGCGGTCGCGGAACAGCGACGAGCCGCCCGCGAGCGCCATCCACCACGCCGTCGCGCCGACCAGCAGGCCGAAGATCAACGCCGCCGCGTCGGCCCGGGTGGCGATGAGCTCGTTGACGCCGAGCGCCGAGAACACCGCGAGGAACGCCAGGATGGTGATCGGGTTGGCGAGCGTCAGCGCGAACCCGCCGGCGAAGGCACTGAGCAGGCTGATGTGGTCCTCGACGAAGACGCCGAAACGCGGCCGGCGCAGGAACGTGACGGCGCCGAGCACGCACAGCACCACGCCCGCGCCGAGCCGCAGCGACACCTGCTCGTTGGCGATGACTTCGGAGACGTAGCCGATGCCGAGCGCCGCCACGGCGCCGAACACCGTGTCCCCCAGCGCCGCGCCGATCCCCGTGGCGATGCCGCGCATGTGCCCCTCCTCGATCGAGCGGTGCACGCACATCATCGCGACCGGCCCGGCCGGCACGGCTATGACGAAGCCGATCACCAGCCCCCTGAGCACGAGCCCTAGATCCATGCGCCGGCCCTTACCCCCCAAAACCTCGGGCGCGAAACCGGCGAACTATAGCCACAGGCGGGGCTTCGGTGTAACCCTCGCGCCGGCATCATGTGCGGGCGCTTCACGCTGCGGGCGAGGCCCGAGGAGGTTGCGCGGGCGGCCGGCCAACGGCTCGACCGGCTCGATTTCCGCGCCCGCTTCAACATCGCCCCGACCCAGCCAGTGCTCGGATTCCGCGCCGGGGCGGCCGTGGCGCTGCGCTGGGGCCTGATCCCGTCGTGGGCGAAGGACGCGGCCATCGGCCAGCGCCTGATCAACGCCCGCGCCGAGACCGTCGCCGAAAAGCCTTCGTTCCGCGGTCCTTTCCGCCACCGGCGCTGCGCCATCGCCGCCGACGGCTTCTATGAGTGGCGGCGCAAGGACGGCGTCAAGCAGGCGTACTTCCTGCGCCTGGTCGGCGACCGTCCCTTCGCCTTCGCCGGCCTGTGGGACGCCTGGCAAGGGCCCGAGGGCACGGTCGAAAGCTGCGCCATCATCACCACGGCGCCGAACGCGCTGGTGCGACCGATCCACGATCGCATGCCGGTGATCCTGACCGGCGACGCGATCGGGCGCTGGATCGCCACGCCCGCCAAGGACGTGAACGACCTGCGCGAGCTGCTGGCACCCTGCCCGCCCGAGGCGATGGACGCGTATCCGGTGTCGCGGCACGTCAACAGCCCGGCCAACGACGATGCCGCGTGCATCGCTCCGGTCAACGTGCCCGACGAACCGCCCGGCTAG
>CAZGYG010000067.1:0-14453 GCA_964530335.1 uncultured Rhodospirillaceae bacterium
CCGGCGCCTGTGCCGCACTGGCTATCGGATCGGGCGTCGTGGTCCGCGCCAAGGCCCGCTGAACGTGTAGTTGCAGAGGCGCAACACTGTGACCGCACGTGCGGCAATTTTCCCGCATTGACATGGGTATAACCCTGCGGTCATGGTGCGTTTATCCGTTTACCATTTCCTGGGAAATACGCGGTAGAGCGTCACCCACGGAACGGGATTCGGGTAACGGGGTGGCCGCCTGGGCCGGGGAGCTTCGTGGCGGTCATCTGCGGAATTTGCGTCTGTCGACTTTAGCCTGCGTGTGACAGCGTCGGAGGGGGAAGCGGCCTGATGCGGACACGGGGAAAGCGCGCGGGCGCTCTGCTCGGGCTGAGCTTGGGTTTGTGCCTGGGCATTGTCGCCATCGAAGGCCGGGCCGAACGGCTCGAAGCGCCATTAAGCGCCTGGGGCATCGGCGTCCATGACAACTCGACGGCTCCGCGACTGGTGGTCGAAACCCTCGCCATCAGCCGCGGCGATACCCTGATGGATCTCCTGATCGAATCCGGCATCGCGCGCGCCGAGGCCGAGCAAGCGATCCGCGCGCTCGCTCGCTACTACAGCCCGCGCACCCTGCAGATCGGCCAGGAGCTGACGATCGTGCTCGACCGCGGCCAGACCACCGACGACGGCGTCATGCTGTTGGCTATCGGCCTCGCCGTCGGCAACGGCCGCCATGTACTCGCTGAGCGCACCGCCGGCGGCGATGACTTCGATGCGCACCGCGGCGGCGAGCCGCTCGATGTCACGCGCATCGCCGAGGCGCTCGCGCCGGTCCCGGCGTCGACCCCGCCGGATGCGGCACTTTCCACCGCGGGCCTGGCCACCGCGGGCCTGGGCGAAGACGATTGGGTGCTCGGTCGGCTGATCGTCGCGCCGGGAGCGCCGGCCCGCGACGTTCTCGCGGCGGCGAATCCGCCGGCCCGCCAGACCGACGTGCGCGTGATGCTGGCCAGTCAGGACCTGGCGAGCGTCTGGCGGTTCGAGCCTGGGTCGCTCCTGCCTCCGGTTGACGCCACGAGCCTCGCCGCCCCGGGCGAACCAAGCGGCGACGGCGCGACGGTCGCGCCGCCAGGCGCCAAGCTGTCCTTCGCGGCGCCAGGGCCGACGGCCGCGGCATTCGTTCCGCGCGCATCCGAAGTCCCCGAAGACACGGCGGTCTCGCCTCGGTTGCGCCCATTCGCCGGGTCCGTCGTCGTCGAGAAGAACCTTCGCGTCGGCGGTGGCGATACCATGGCCGGGCTCATGCGCGGCACGGGCGTGGACGCGCTCGAGGCCGCCGCCGCCCTGGATGCGCTGGGCCTGTTGGTCAGCCCGCGCGATCTGCAGATCGGCGATCGGATCAAGGTCAGCTACCAGCCCGATGCGGACGGCGCGCCGGAACGTCTGATCGCCCTGACCCTGGTCTCGGCCGCGGCCAAGATCACGGTCGAGCGGCAGCCCGATGGGGCCTTCGTGGCGCTGCAGAGCGACTCGAGCTCGCCGCCGCTGCCGCCCGCCGCGGCGCCCAAGGCCGTCGCGGCGTCGTGGCAATTGACGTCCCCGGCCAAGCCCGGCGCCACTCCGCCGAGCTCCCTGGTCGAGCAGGCGTTCGAAATCGGACCCGGGGAAACGCTGACCGAGATCCTGGCCGGCGCCGGCGTCGGCGATGCCGACGCCCTGATGGTGGCGAGGGCGCTGCGCCCGCTGGTCAACCTGCGCCGGCTCGACATCGGCCAGGACGTGGTGATCGTGCTCGACCCGTTCGACATCGTCAGCGGCCGCCAGCGCCTGGTCGGCCTGAGCATCGAACGCGAGAGCGGCGACTTCGCCGTCGCCAGCCGGGTCGGCGGCTCGTTCGAGGCCACCGTCGCGGCGCAGCCCGTCACCGCCGTCGCGGCCTTGGGCGAGGCGCCATTGCCGCCGCTCCCGGCCGAGCCCGAGCGCGCGTCCGACACCTCGCTCACCATTACGCTGCCGACGCTCTCCGCGATCGCGGGCCGGATCGATATGCCCTTCGTCGTGCGCAAGGGCGACACACTGATGACCGCGCTGACCGGCGTCGGCGTCGCCGACGCGGACGCCACGGCCGCGATCGACGCGATCAGGCAGGTGTTCGACCCGCGCCACCTGCGCTCCGGACAGACCGTCACGGTCGCCTTCGCGGCGGACCCGGGTGAGCGCAAGGTCGGCTTCATTGGCTTCACGGTTGCCGTCGAACCCGGCAAGGTCGCCGAGGTCGTGCGCGTCGACGCCACCCGGTTCCGCGCCTATGAACGGGTCAGCGAACTCGCCGTCACGCTGGTGCGCGCCGAAGGCATCGTTCACTCCAGCCTGTACCAGGCGGCGGCCGACGCGGGCGTCGCGAGCGAGGTGATGAACGACCTGATCGCCGCGCTCAGCTACGACGTCGATTTCCAGCGCGATCTCCAGGATGGCGACCGCTTCGAGCTGCTCTACGAGGTCTTCGCCGACGACAGCGGCGCGATCGTGCGCTATGGCTCGCCGCTTTACGCCGACCTCGAGGTCGGCGGGCGCGGCCATCCGATTTACCTCTACGCGCCGCCCGGCGAGGAGCCCGACTACTTCCACGCCGATGGCCAGAGCGTGCGCAAGGCCTTGCTGCGCACGCCGATCAGCGGCGCCCATGTGACGTCGAGCTTCGGCAAGCGCCAGGATCCGTTCCTCGGCTACACCAAGATGCACAAGGGCATCGACTTCGGCGCCCCGAAGGGCACGCCGGTGCTGGCCGCCGGCGATGGCGTCGTCGAGTTCGCCGGCAAGTTCCACGGCTACGGCAAGTACGTGCGCATCCGCCACAGCAACGGCTACGCGACAGCCTACGGCCACCTCAGCAAATACGGCCCCGGCATCGAGAATGGCGCCAGGGTTCGGCAGGGCCAGGTCATCGGTTACGTCGGCTGCACCGGGCGTTGCACTGGCAATCACCTGCACTACGAAGTGCTGGTCGCTGGCCAGCAGGTCGACCCGGCCGGCGTCGATCTGCCGACCGGGCGCAAGCTCGACGGGGCCGATCTTGCCCAGTTCTTCCAGGCGCGTCTCGCGCTCGACCGGCAGTTCGCGGCGCTCGAGACGCCACTCGCCGTGGCCCAGCGGTCGGCTCCCTAAGGCACGTTCAGCCCGACGCCGGGTTTGCGGGAATCGCTGTCGCGGGCCGAGGCCCGGCGCGTCGCCCTGGTCGCCCAGGGCTTCGGCGCGGCGCGCCCGCGGGGCCCCATCGGGCGCCGGCGTGCGCTCGCCGTCATCGACCGCCTGGGCCTGATCCAGATCGATTCTGTCAACGTCCTCGTCCGTTCCCACTACCTGCCGCTGTTCTCGCGTCTCGGCGGCTACCCGCTCGACCTGCTCGACCGGTTGGCGTGGGATCGGCGCGGCCGAGCGTTGTTCGAATACTGGGGCCATGCAGCGTCGCTGATTCCGCTGGCGTCGCAGCCGCTGTTTCGCTGGCGCATGGCGCGCGCGTGCCAGGGCGAGGCGTGGAGCGACCTCGGGCGCTTCGCCGTCGAGCGATCGGGCTTCGTCGCCGCGGTCCTCGACCAAGTCCGCGCGCGCGGTCCGCTCGGCGTCGGCGATCTCGCCGACGGCGGCCGCTCGACCGGGTCGTGGTGGGGCTGGAGCGACGGCAAGCGCGCGCTCGAGTGGCTGTTCTGGGCCGGGCAGGTCACCACGGCGGCGCGACGCGGCTTCGCTCGACTCTACGACGTACCCGAGCGCGTTCTGCCATCCGCGATTCTCGACCTGCCCACGCCCGCGCCGGCCGATGCCCAGCGCGAGCTGGTGCGCCGGGCGATCCGCGCCCTTGGCGTCGCCACCGAGGCGGACGTGCGGGATTACTTCCGCCTGCCGCCCATGGATAACCGCGCCCGCCTGGCCGAACTGCTCGAGGCCGGCGAGGTCCGCCGCGTCGCGGTCGAGGGCATCGGTCCGCCCGCGTACCTGGACGTCGCGGCGCGGCTGCCCCGGCGGATCGACGCCTGCGCGCTCCTGTCGCCGTTCGACCCGGTGGTGTGGAAGCGTGACCGCGCCGAGCAGCTGTTCGGTTTCCGCTACCGCATCGGCTTGTACACACCCCGCCACGCGCGGACCCACGGCTACTACGTCCTGCCGTTCCTCTTGGGCGAGCGCCTGGTGGCCCGGGTCGATCTCAAGGCCGACCGCGCGGCCGGCGTCCTCCGCGCCCTGGCACTGTACGCGGAGGACGGTATCGCTACCGCCGAGGTCGCCGCGGCGCTGGCGAGGGAGCTCGATCTCATGGCGCGATGGCTGGGGCTCGCGCGGGTCGCCGTCGGGTCCGGCGATCTGGCCCGCCCCGTGCGGGCCGAGCTCGGCGCCCGGCGCGTCGCCGTCGCCCGACGATAATCGGCGGCGGCGATCCTTCGCAGGTCGCGCTAAAGTCCTCGTCGCGCACCGGCTCGGGAGGGCACGTGGACGGCGAGCGCGTGATCGAGGCCGCGACGATTCTGTGGTCGGCGTGGACCGAGGGCCGCACCATCGCGGCGTTGCCCGAGCGCTGTCGGCCGCGCGACCTCGACGACGGCTATGCGGTGCAGGAGGCGATGGGCCGCTTCGCCGGCCCGGCCGCCGGCTGGAAGATCGCGGCCACCAGCGCCGAGGGCCAGCGGCATATCGGCGTCACGGCGCCGCTGGCGGGGCGGCTCTACGCCCGCTTCCTCGACGCCGATGGCGCCAGTTTCGCCGCCGGCCCGCTGCTCATGCGCGTCGCCGAGCCGGAGTTCGCGTTCCGTCTGGGCCGGAATCTCGCGCCTCGCGCAGCGCCTTACACCACGGCCGAGGTGCTCGACGCGGTCGCCGCCCTGCATCTGGCGATCGAGGTGCCGGATTCGCGCTTCACCGACTTCGAGCGCGTCGGCGCGCCGCAACTCGTGGCGGACGATGCCTGCGCCGGGTTCTTCGTGCTCGGGCCCGAGGTCGAGGGCTGGCGCACGCTCGATCTGCCTAGCCTCGCCGTCGCGATCCGGAGCGACGACGGGCACGTCCACAAGGGCCGGGGCGCCAACGCGCTGGGCGATCCGCGCCTTGCGCTCGCCTGGCTGGTCAACGACCGGGCTGGGCGCGGCGTCCCCGTCGAGGCGGGAGAGGTCGTGACGACCGGGACCTGCGCCAAGCCGCTGCCGATCGAACCGGGCCGCGTGGTCAGCGCCGAGTTCGCCGGCCTGGGAACGGTGACGGTCGGGTTCACCTAGCCAGCCATTCACGCAAGGGAGGGAAGCGATGCCACGGGGTAGCGGATCGGGCGAGCCAGGTTTCGGCTGGGAGACCTTCGCCTTCGTCACCCAACGGGCGATCCGGCGCGGCGCTTGGTCCTCGCTCGACGGCCTCTTCTTCTACGAGGCCCCGGCCGAGCAGCCGGCCGAGCCCGAGATCTGGTGCTACACCGACCGCCTGAGCTACGCGCCCGGCGACGAGGTGCGGTTTCACGTCTCGACCACGGCGGCGACCTTCGCGCTCGAGCTCACCCGCGATGGGGCGAAGCCGCTGGCGATCGCGCGCTGGGATAGCCTGCCCGGAAATCGCCACCCGACACCCGCCGATGCCTACGCGCGGGGCTGCGGCTGGCCGGCGGCCCACGCCTGGCGCGTGCCGCGTGACGCGCCCTCGGGCGCCTACATGGCCGTCGCCCGTATCGCCGACGGCGCCGGCGTGCGCGAGCAGTACCACCTGTTCGTCGTCCGCCCGGCGCCGGGCGCGTCGCGCCGCGATCGGGTCTTGCTGATCGCCGCCACCGGGACGTGGACCGCCTACAACGAGTGGGGCGGCGCCAACCACTACCAGGGGATCGCCGGACCCGAGGCCTGCTGGCCCTCGCCGGTGCTGAGCCTGGAGCGGCCGTGGAGCCGCGGATTCGTCCGCCTGCCCGCGGGCGCGCCGCGCTCCAGCCTCGAAGTGCCGGTGCGGCCCGGCGACGCCGCGCGCTACGCCAACCGGGAATGGGCGTTCGCCAACGGCTACGCCCGGTTCTATGCCTCGGCGGGATGGGCGAGCTACGACCGCCATTTCCTGGTCTGGGCCGAGGACGCCGGCTACGCCGTCGATGTGGCGACCCAGCACGATCTCGAGTTCCAGCCCGACGTGCTCGACGGCTACGGCTGCGTTGCCGTCGTCGGCCACGACGAATACTGGAGCTGGGCCATGCGCGACGCCATCGACGGCTATGTCGCGCGCGGCGGCCGGGTCGCGCGCTTCGGCGCCAACTACATGTGGCAGATCCGGCTCGAGGACGAAGGCCGGCGCCAGGTCTGCTACAAGTACGTCGCGCGCGACCACGATCCGCTGCGCACGGCCACCGGCGAGGCGCTGCGCCGGCTGTCGTCGACCTGGGAGGATCCGATCGTCGGCCGCCCCGGGGCCTCGACCATGGGGCTCAACGCGCTCTACGGCGTCTACGCGCGCATCGGCCACGCCACGCCCCGCGCGCCCGGCGGCTTCACCGTCTACCGGCCCGAGCACTGGGCGTTCGCCGGCACCGACCTCTACTACGGCGACATGTTCGGCGCCGAGGCCGGGATCGTCGGCTATGAGGTCGACGGCGTCGATTTCACCTTCAAGGACGGCCTGCCGTATCCGACGTTCGCCGACGGCGCGCCGGAAACGCTGGAGATTCTCGCCATGGCGCCGGCCACGATGGGCGAGGTCGACCACGGGCACTGGGGCTCGACGCTCGGCCTCGGCGCGTCCGATGCCTTGTTCAAGGCCATGGTGCTCTACGGCGACACCTCGAAGGCTTCGCTCGACCGCGCCATGCGCGGCGCCGGCATGGTCGCCGCGTTCCGCCACGGCAAGGGCGAGGTGTTCAACGCCGCGACCTGCGAGTGGGTCAAGGGGCTGACGCGGGGCTGCCAGGCGACGTGCCGCGTCACGAAGAACGTGCTCGACCGCTTCCTCGCGCCGGCCTAATCCGGCGGGGCGCGGCTGACAACCGCCTTGTCAGGGTCGCCGGGCTGGCGCCTGGTGTTCGATGGCGGGGAGGCCAAAATGAGGAATCGCTCGACCGAACGCTATCGCGCGGGCACGATGGTGACGGTTCACGCAGAAGTCATCTAAACATGGCCTTTATGCGCGAAACTTCGGTTGCTGAGGAGGTTGGCGAATGACCGCAATCAATGAGATCGCGAAGCGTTTCTTCGAAGCTTGCGAGACCGGCAAGGGCTGGGAGGGGTGCAAGGCTTTCTGTACGTCCAATGCGACTTTCTCCGCCCAGGCGGAACCCTTGGCGAACATGAAGACGCTGGCGGAGTATACGGAGTGGATGAAGGGACTCCTGACGATCCTTCCCAACGGACGCTACGAAGTGAAGGCCTTCGCCACGGACGATCAACGCAAGTCCGTCAGCGCCTTTGGCATCTTCTCCGGCACCCACACCGGCCAAGGCGGTCCCGTACCCCCGACCGGCAAGAACGTGGCCACGGACTACGTGTACGTCATGGAGTTCGGCGGCGACAAAATCCGGCACATGACGAAGATCTGGAACGCCGGCCTGGCGCTCAAGGCTCTCGGCTGGGCGTAGTCGGCGAAGGATTAGGCTAGCCCAGCCTTCGCCAAACCTTCGCTGATCCTCTGGAAGTCCGCGGCGTCCTTGTACGGCAGGACCCTCGCGCGCTGCGCCAGCGAGAAGCCGGGATTGACCTTCAGGAGTTCCGCCCACGCGGCGCGCGCATCGTTCAGGCGCCCCAGGTGGCCCCAGCAGGACGCCAGCAGCATGCGGCTCACGTCGGTGTTCGGGTTGAGGGTGATGCGCTTGAGCAGTCGCTCGGCAGCCGTCTCGAAGTGGCCAAGGCCAAAGTGGGCCAGCGCCACGAGGTGCAGCATGAAGTTCGAGTAGTGGGGGTCGAGGCGCATCGACGTGGCCAGGTGCTCCAGGGCCTCCGTCGCTCGGCCGGCATAGATCAGGGTCATGCCCACTCCCATGAAGCCCCGGGCGAAGTTCGGATCTAGCTCGATGGATCGCCGGTGCTCAGCCAATGCGGCATCGTGCTCGCGGCGCCACATCAAGGCGCCTCCGAGCGCCATGTGGCCGGTCGCGTCGCCCTCGTTGAGCTCGACCGCGCGCCGTGCCAGTCGCTCGGCCTCGACCAGGACCGCGGCCGGATCGTCGGCCCAGCCGTTGACGTAGTCGGTCATGGCGACGATGGCCAACCCGGCGTAGGGCGCGGCGAAGTTCGGGTCGATCTCGATCGCCCGTCGGTGCTGGGCGCGGGCCCGCGCCGCGTCCTCGCGGGTGCCGCGCCCCAGCAGCCCCCGGGTGCGCAACCAAATGTCGTACGCCTCTACGCTGTCAGTGCCGCGCCGGTTCAGCCGTTGCTCCTCGCCCCGGGTCAGCTTGACGGCCAGCACACCAACGATCGTGCGCACGACTTCGTCCTGGGTGGCGAAGATGTCGGTCAAGTCGCGGTCGTACCGCTCGGCCCACAGATGCCCGCCGTTCGCGGCATCGATGAGCTGGGCGGTGATGCGGACGCGATTGCCGGCCTTGCGGACGCTTCCTTCGAGTACATACCGGACGCCCAGTTCGCGACCGACCACCGGGACCCTGACGGCCTTGCCCTTGTAGGCGAACGTCGAATCGCGCGCGATCACGAACAGACCCGAGACCTTGGAGAGATCGGTGATCAGGTCCTCGGTAATGCCGTCGCTGAAGTATTCCTGCTCGGGATCGCCGCTCATGTTGATGAACGGCATCACTGCGATCGACGGCCTCTCGGGCAATGCCGGTGGCACGTCCGAGAGTGGATGGTCCGCCGCCGGCCCCGCGGTGTTGATCCGGAAGATCCGCACCGGCTCCGCGATGTTCTTGACCGCCCGTTCGCCCAGGTCCTCGAGGACGACGTCGAGCTTGCGCCGGACCGAATCGCGTACCGCGCGGGTCAGGTAGATCGTCCCCGGCTCGGCGAGCCCCTCCAGGCGCGCCGCGATATTGACCCCGTCGCCGAAGATGTCGTCGCTGGCCATGATGACGTCGCCGAGGTTGATGCCGATGCGGAACGCGATGCGCTGATCGGCGGGCAGGCCGTGGTTGCGGGCGGCCATGCCGGTCTGCACCGCGATGGCGCAGCGGACCGCCTCGACCGCGCTGGCGAAATCCACGAGGAAGCCGTCGCCGGTGCGTTTAACGATCCGCCCGCGGTGCTCCGCGATACACGGCTCGACGAGTTCGCGGACGTGCGCATTGAACCGGCGTAAGGTTCCTTCCTCGTCCTGGCTCATCAGCCGGCTGTAGCCGGCGACGTCGGCCGCTAGGATGGCGGCGAGCTTGCGTTCGGCGCGCTGCTCTTCCACGACGGGCTCCGTCATCCCGAGAGCTCAGCCTGACGATTGCACCGTGGGGCGCTCAATGGCCCTTACCCCTGCAACGCGTGGTACCGTTCGCCGGCCAATCAGACGCGCTGCTTGACCACGGTTGAGGAGCACGCTGTGCTCCCAGGACCATGGTGACTCCACCCGCTCCGCGTCCCGCCGTGAGTATCCAGGCCGATCATAGAGGTCTGCCGCGCGTCGTGTCACCCGCGATCTCGGGCGGCGTCCGCTTCCTCGCCCGGGACTGATCATGCCCGGCTTGCCAGGCCCGCCGGGCGGGGGCACGCTGGCGCCGGGATGCCTTGGCAGGGAGGCCAAAATGTCGGCTCGGCGGAAAATTTCGCTGGCGCAGGCCGAGGACTTGCTGCGCTCAGGCAAGCTTTCGCGCCGCGCGGCGCATCGCCTGCTTGCCTCGTTCGGGATCGGCACGGTGCTGGCGCCGACGCTCAGCGGCCGCGCCGAAGCGGCGGCCGAGGACCAGCCGGTGTTCTTCACCTGGGCGGGCTACGACAGCCCCGAGTTCATGGTCCACTACGTCGCCAAGTATGGCGCGGAGCCCTTCTACACGTTCTTCGGCGACGAGGACGAGGCCTTCAACAAGATGCGCAGCGGCTTCGCGCCGCATGTGACCTATCCGTGCGGCGTGTCGCTGAAGCTGTGGAACGACGGCGGCCTTCTCGCGCCGATCGACACGACCAAGCTGTCGAACTGGGCCGACGTGATGGACGTGTTCAAGGCGGCGCCCAACTCGGTGGTCGACGGCAAGCGGCTCTACGTTCCCGAGGACTGGGGCTAGACCTCGCTGATCATCCGCACCGACCTGGCGCCCGAGTACGCCGATCCGGCCAACCAGACCTGGAAGGCGCTGTGGGACCCGAAGTACGCCGGGCGGGTCGCGATGTCGGATTATTCCTACGAGGCATTCGCCATCGCGGCGCTCGTGCTCGGCTTCGAGCCGTGGTCGCTGACGGCGGAGCAGCGCGAGGAGTGCGCCGCTCTGCTGCGCGAGCAGATCCCGTTGAACCGGATGCTCACGACCGACACGACCACACTCGGCCAGGCGCTCGCCTCGGGCGAGCTGGTGATGGCGTCCTCGACCAATGGGGTGCTGTGGGAGCTCACGACGGCCGCCGGAGATTCCGAGTTCGAGTGGACCTGGATCACACCCAAGGAAGGCGCCATGACTTGGCACTGCGGCCTATGCATCCATCCGGCCGCGATCGAGGACGGCATGTATGATCGCGCCCACGACCTGATCGATTCGATGATCTCGCCCGAGGCCGGGTCGTTCGAGGTCGGCAACTGGTACTACGGCCACGTCAACCGCAAGTCCTACGACTCGTTCGACGACGCCTTCCTGCGCTCGATCGGCCAGGCCAAGGACATCGAGGGCTTCCTCGCCGACACGATGTTCGTCCAGACCATGAACGATCCCGAAATCCTGGCGAACGACTGGGAGGAGCTGAAGGCCGGCGCCTAGGCCAATCGCGTGAAGGTCGTCAGCTACAACATCCAGTGGGGTCTTGGCCGGGATCGGCGGATCGATCTCGGCCGGATCGCGCGCGCCGTCGATGGCGCCGATGTCATCGCGCTCCAGGAGGTCGAGGAGAACTGGCGGCGGAGCGGCGAGATCGACCAGGCGGGCGCGCTCGCCGCGCTGCTGCCCAGCTACCACTGGGTCTACGGTCCGGGCTTCGACGTGGACGCGAGCCGGGTCCGCCCGGACGGCACGGTCGAGCACCGCCGCCGTCGCTTCGGCGGCATGGTGCTGGCGCGCGGGCCGATCCTGTCGTGCCGCGTCTTTCCCTTGCGCAAGCTCGACCCGCCAGGGCTCGGCGGCATGCAGACCGCGGTCGTCGAGGCCGTGGTGCGCGCCGCCGACCGCGATCTGCGCGTCTACTGCGTCCATCTCGACGACCTCCTGACGCGGACCCGGCTGCTGCAGATCGAGGACTTGCGCGCGATCGTGTTCGGCGCGCCGGCCCAGGGCGGGGTGATGAGCGGGGTTCACGACCCGGACGATGCTTACGCCGACGAGGACTGGTGGAACGGCGAGCCCAGCCCGCCCATGCCGGCGCCGGCGATCGTCATGGGCGATTTCAACTCGCCGCCCGGCGGGCCCGAATACGATGCCCTGGTCGGCCCGCGCGACGCGATCCGGGGGCGGGTGGTCACACCGGACCACCTGGTCGATACCGCGACCGACGATGCCCCGACATGGCTCAGCGATCCGGCCCGCACGGACATGCCCCCCGCCAGGATCGACTACGTGTTCGTGACCGCCGACCTGGCCCACGCCGTGGCGCGCGCCTGGGTCGACCGGGAGGCCGACGGCTCGGACCACCAGCCGGTGTGGGCCGAACTCGCGCTCTGACCCGCGCCCGGTTCAGGCGGCCTGCTCGACCGCCTGACCGTTGATCACGAGGCCGAGCGCGCTTGCCGTCACCTTGACCATGTCGCCGTCCTTGACGCTGCCGTCCAGGATCATGCCGGCCAGCGGGTTCTGCAGGCTCCTCTGGATCACGCGCTTGAGCGGGCGCGCGCCGTAGACCGGGTCGTAGCCCTGATCGGCGAGCCACGCCCGCGCCTTGTCGTCGAGCACGATGGCGATCTTGCGCTCGGCCAGCAGCTGCTCGAGCCGCGCCGCCTGGATCGCGACGATCTTGCCCATGTGCGCGCGGCTGAGCCTGTGGAACAGGATGATCTCGTCCAGCCGGTTCAGGAACTCGGGCCGGAAGGCGGCGCGCACGACCGCCATCACGGGCTCGCGCACCGCGTCCACGTCGGCGCCGACGGGCTGGGCCGCCAGCACGTCGCTGCCCAGGTTCGAGGTCAGCACGATCAGCGTGTTCTTGAAGTCGACCGTGCGGCCCTGGCCGTCGGTCAGCCGGCCGTCGTCGAGCACCTGGAGCAGCACGTTGAAGGTGTCCGGGTGGGCCTTCTCGATTTCGTCGAACAGCACCACCTGGTAAGGCCGCCTACGCACCGCCTCGGTCAGCCGGCCGCCTTCCTCGTAGCCGACGTAGCCGGGCGGCGCGCCGATCAGGCGCGAAACCGCGTGCTTCTCCATGTACTCGCTCATGTCGATGCGCACCATCGCCTGATCGTCGTCGAACATGAAGTGGGCGAGCGCCTTGACCAACTCGGTCTTGCCCACGCCGGTCGGGCCCAGGAACAGGAACGAGCCGATCGGGCGGTTGGGGTCCTGCAAGCCGGTGCGGGCCCGGCGCACGGCGTTGCTGACCGCGACGACCGCCTCCTCCTGGCCGATGACGCGTTCGCCGATGCGGGCTTCCATCTGGAGCAGCTTGTCGCGCTCCCCGCTCAGCATCTTGTCGACCGGCACGCCGGTCCAGCGCGACACGATCGCCGCGATGTCCTCGCCGGTGACGTCTTCCTTGAGCAGGCGGTGGACCTTCCCGCCGGCCGCGAGCTTCGCCTCGAGCGCCGGGATGATGCCGTAGGTCAGCTCGCCCGCGCGCGCGAGATCGCCCTTGCGCTGCGCGACATCGAGCTCGTGGCGCGCGGTCTCGAGCTCCTCCTTGATCTTGCGCACCGAGCCAAGCTCGGCCTTCTCGGCCTTCCAGCGCTGGGTCAACTCGGCCGAGCGAGCCTCGAGCCCGCCGAGCTCGACCTCGATCCGGGCGAGCCGTTCCTTGGCCGCGGGGTCGGTTTCCTTCTTCAGCGCCTCGCGCTCGATCTTGAGCTGGATGATGCGCCGGTCGAGCTCGTCGATCGCCTCGGGCTTGCTGTCGACCTCGATGCGCAGCCGGCTGGCCGCCTCGTCGACCAGGTCGATCGCCTTGTCGGGCAGAAACCGGTCGGTGATGTAGCGATGCGCGAGTGTCGCCGCGGCGACGATGGCGCCGTCGGTGATGCGCACGCCGTGGTGCAGCTCATACTTCTCCTTGAGCCCGCGCAGGATTGCGACGGTGTCCTCGACCGAAGGCTCGGCCACGTAGATCGATTGGAACCGGCGGGCGAGCGCAGCGTCCTTCTCGACGTGCTTGCGGTATTCGTCGAGCGTGGTCGCGCCGACGCAGTGCAGCTCGCCGCGCGCGAGCGCGGGCTTCAGCAGGTTCGAAGCGTCCATGGCGCCTTCGGCCTTGCCGGCGCCGATCAGGGTGTGCATCTCGTCGATGAACAGGACGATTTCGCCGGCCGCCTGGGTCACCTCGGCGAGCACGGCCTTGAGCCGCTCCTCGAACTCGCCGCGATACTTGGCGCCGGCCACCATGGCGCCGAGGTCGAGCGCCAAGAGCCGCTTGTCGCGCAGCGACTCGGGCACGTCGCCGTGGACGATGCGCTGGGCCAGGCCTTCGACGATCGCCGTCTTGCCGACGCCCGGCTCGCCGATCAGCACCGGGTTGTTCTTGGTGCGCCGCGACAGCACCTGGATCGTGCGGCGGATCTCCTCGTCGCGGCCGATCACCGGATCGACCTTGCCTTCTCGCGCGGCCTGGGTGATGTCGCGGGCGTATTTCTTGAGCGCGTCGTAGCCTTGCTCGGCGCTCGGCGAATCCGCGGTGCGGCCCTTGCGCAGGTCCTCGATCGCCGCGTTGAGCGTCTGCGGCGTGACCCCGGCGTCCGCCAGGATGCGGTTGGCGGGGCTGCCCGCCGCCAGCGCCAGCGCGAGCAGCAGCCGTTCGGCGGAGACGAAGCTGTCCTTGGCCTTGTCCGCGAGCTTCTCGGCCGCTTCGAACAGGCGCCCCATCTCGGGCGCCAGATAGAGCTGGCCGGCGCCGGGACCTTCGATGCGGGGCAGCCGGGCGAGCTCGGACTCGACGGCGGCGAGCGCCTGTTCGGGCCGCCCGCCCGCGCGTCGGATCAGCCCGGCGGCCAGTCCTTCCTTGTCGTCGAGCAGGACCTTGAGCAGGTGCTCGGGCGTCAGCCGCTGGTGGCCGCTGCGCTGGGCGAGCGTCTGGGCCGCCTGGACGAATCCTTGCGACCGTTCGGTGTATCGCTCGGTATCCATGCCGGCCCTCCGCGGCCCTGTTCAGGCTCCGGCAGGCCATATGGTGTTGCCATCACGCAACACAAGGGCCTTCCCGGGCCCAGAGCGAGGGATCAGGACGTCAGTCAGGACGCCAGTCAGGACGCCAGTCAGGACG
>CAZGYG010000067.1:14553-16594 GCA_964530335.1 uncultured Rhodospirillaceae bacterium
CAGTCAGGACGCCAGTCAGGACGCCAGTCAGGACGAAGGTGTTTCGGGTGGCGTCGGCATCGGGGCGCTCTCGGGGCCGGTCGGTTCCTGGCCCGGCTCGTCGTCGAGCAGGTGGCCGTTGGCGCGCGGCGGCGGCATGGTGCCGCTGGCCATGATCACGCGGTAGTAGTGCTCGGCGTGCTGAAGGTAGTTCTCGGCCGCGACCCGGTCGCCCGATGAATTGGCGTCGCGCGCCAGCAGCAGGTACTTGTCGTAGATCTGGTTGGCGGTGCCGCGAATCTTGACGTCTGGACCGTTGCTGTCGAGGCTCTGATTGCGGTGGAACCCGCCGCCGCCACCGCCGCCGCCACCGTGGGAATGCCGCATGTGGCCGCGGTTATTGCGCGAGCGTTGTTTATTAGGACCTGTTCTCATGGTCACCGTGATGTGCGTGGAATACCGGGATTCTCAACCGTCGCGGGTCCGCAACTGGCGCGATTGATCTCTGTTGGCCTGGCCCCGCTACGCCGAGCATCCCGCTAACTCGGGCACGCCCGAGCACCGCTGGGAGCTATCGCTCCCGTCCGGTCTCTGCAACTTCGTGCAAGCTCGGAAAGCAAGTAAACGCTAGCCGACATCGGGTGCGTTTCCAAGTGATATTTTGCCTCGCCCCGGCCGTTTCAAGAGCACGCAGCGGGCGATTCCGGCGAGGTCGTCGACGGTTTCGACGGCCCCCTCGCCCAGGGAAGCCAGCATGGCCTCGACCGCCGGCGCCTGCCCGGCGCCGACTTCCAGCGCGGCAAGCCCGTCCTCGGCCACGAGTTCAGGCAGGGCCGGCACGATCGCGCGCACGGCGTCGAGGCCGTCGGCTCCGCCGTCGAGCGCGAGAATGGGCTCGGCGCGGACTTCCGGCGCTAGCCCATCGAGTTCGCCGGTGGCCACGTAAGGCGGGTTCGCCACGACGACGTCGAAAACGCCGCCGATCGCCCGGCTCCAGTCGCCGACCACGAAGCCCGCGCGTGCGCCCAGGCCGAGGCGGGCCGCGTTGCCCTGGGCGACACGCACCGCCGCCTCGCTCAGATCGACGCCGGTGCCGTGGGCCGCCGGCAGCTCGGCCAGCAGCGCGAGCAGCAGGCAGCCCGTTCCGGTGCCCAGGTCGAGCAAGCTCAGCGGCCGCCCGCGATCCACGCGGTCGAGCACGGCCCCGACCAGGGTCTCGGTCTCGGGTCGCGGCGTCAGCGTCGCCGCCGTGACCGTGAAGGCCAGACTCCAGAATTCGCGTTCGCCGACGACGTAAGCGGTCGGCTCGTGCCGCGCCCGGCGCGCGATCAGCGCCTCGTAGCGGGCCACGTCCGTCGCTTCGAGCCCCCTCTCGCCGCCGACCAGCATCTCCGGCCCGGCGCCGAGCACGTGGCCGAGGATGACGCGGGCGTCGAGTGCGGCGCTCGCCACCCCGGCGTCGGCAAGCCGGCGCGTGGCCAGGGCCAGCGCCGTGGCGATCGTCGCGCTCATGCGATCTCGGCCAGCCGCGCCGCCTGGTCCTCGGCGATCAGCGCCGCGACCAGTTCGTCGAGCGCCGAGCCATCGAGCACCCGGTCGATCTTGTGCAGCGTCAGGTTGATGCGATGGTCGGTGACGCGCCCTTGCGGGAAGTTGTAGGTGCGGATGCGCTCCGAGCGGTCGCCGCTGCCGACCTGGCTCTTGCGCTGGGCCGCCCGCTCGGCCGCCTTGGCCGCCCGCTCGGCCTCGTAGAGCCGCGCGCGCAGCACGCGCAACGCCTTGGCCTTGTTCTTGTGCTGGGACTTCTCGTCCTGCTGGATGACCACGATGCCGCTCGGCATGTGGGTGATGCGCACGGCGCTATCCGTGGTGTTGACCGATTGCCCGCCCGGCCCCGAGGCGCGGAACACGTCGATGCGCAGGTCCTTGTCGTCGATCTTGACGTCGACCTCCTCGGCCTCGGGCAGCACGGCCACCGTCGCCGCCGAGGTGTGGATGCGCCCCTGCGCCTCGGTCGCCGGCACGCGCTGGACGCGGTGGACGCCGGATTCGAACTTGAGTC
>CAZGYG010000068.1:0-16352 GCA_964530335.1 uncultured Rhodospirillaceae bacterium
TTCAGCAGCGACTGATAGGCCGCATCCTGGATCAGGGCGTGCTTGAAGGTGTAGGTGGCGCGCGGAGGACGGCCACGCTGGTAGAGAAGCTCCTCGCCGACGAGCTGGCCGAGGCCGTCCTTCAGCTTCGTATCCGGGAACGCCGCGATGGCCTGCACCATCTCGTAGGCAAACTGCCGCCCGAACACGGCCCCGAGCTGCGCCACCTCGCGTGCCGTCGGCAGCCGGTCGAGCCTGGTCATCAGCACTTCCTGCAGGCTCGCCGGAATCGCCAGGCCGGACAGCGGTCCCGTCAGGGCGTACCTCCCGCCTGCTTCCTTCAATAGGCCGGATCCCATCACCGTCTTGCTCAACTCCTCCACATAGAGGGGAACCCCGTCGGTCTTGCGAGCGACATAGTCGAGCACCTCGCGCGGGAGCTCCTTGCCGCCGGCGAGGTGCGTGACCATGGCCTCGATCTGGGGCCGCTCCAGTCGACCGAGCGTGATCGGGGTCAGGTGCGATCGCTTGGTCCAGGGAGGGACGAATTCCGGGCGAAACGTCAGCACGATCAACAGCGGGACTGTCGGGGCCTGGTCGATGAGCAGGCCGATGAACTCGAGGGTGGAGGGGTCGGCCCAATGCACGTCCTCCCACACCATGAGAGTCGGCTGACGCTCCGATTCCTCGAGGACGAGCACGACCATCGCGTCCGCAGTCTGCTGTTTCAGTTGCTGAGGTGTCGTGCGCAGGGCGGGATAGCGATCTTCCGGGACCGAAAGCGACAGCAGCGCCGCGATCAACGGCACGGTCTCCTCGCGCGCCACGCTGTACTGGGCGATCATGTGCTCGAGCTTGTCGAGCCTGGCCGCGGCATCGTCTTCCGCCTCCCAGCGCGACGCCCGCTTCAAGTGTTCGATCATGGGATAAAGGGCGCTGTTCGTATGGTAGGGCGAGCAGCGCAGCGTGACCCGCAGTTGACTCCGCTTATCGATGTCCCGCTGCAAGGAACGCATCAGGGTGGACTTGCCGATCCCGGGTTCTCCGCTGACGAGCACCACCTGGCCGCGACCCTCTTGGCAGGTCTGCTGCCACGCCCGGCGCAGAAGCCCGATTTCCTCGTCGCGCCCGATTAGAAGGGGCACGGCACTGGCGTCCTCTCCATCCGCATCGGCCCCCCTATGATCGACCAGCCCGGTGACGCTCCATGCGCCGACCGGTTCGGGGATGCCCTTGATTTGATGAGTTCCGGAGTCGATATAGGCGAACTCGTCGCGGGCCAAGTCGCGCGTGGCCGAGCTCACGACGATCCCGTTGGGCTCGGCAAGGCCCTGTAACCGGGCCGCCAGATTCGGCGCCTCGCCCACCACGGTCTTCTCCGCACCCGCGCCCGCGCCGACCGTCTCGCCCACCATGACGAGCCCCGTGGCGATCCCGATGCGCACGGCCAGCTTGGCGCCCTTGTCGCTGCCGATCTCGGCGTTGAGGCCGGGCACCGCGTCGACGATGGCAAGCGCAGTCCGGATCGCCCGTGCCGCATCCTTCTCGTGGGCGTACGGATAGCCGAAATACACGAGAATTCCGTCGCCCATGTACTTGGCGACGTAGCCCTCGAAGCGGCGGATGATCGTCGTCGCCGCGTCCTGATAGCCCCGAATGATGTCGGCCATGTCTTCCGGATCGAGCCGGCTCGCCAGGTCGGTCGATCCGACCAGATCGCAGAACATGACGGTCAGATGCCGCCGCTCCGCGCCCGCCGGATCGGCGCCGCCGTTTGCCGTTCGGGCAAGACCAGCCGTGCCCTGTCGGACGGCAACGGCCGGAAGTTCCGAGACGGCCCGCTCTCGCGCTCCGGCGAGAACGAGGTATGTGCCGTTCAGATCAAGCGCGACGGCACGCTTTTGAATCAGGAAGTGCCGGAGATCGTCCAGCACCTCGTCATCCAAACCATGGTCACGCCGGATCGAGTGATAGGAGACCCGCTCCTCCGTGACGAGGCGCCACAAAACATTTTTGAGAATCTCGTCGAACGTCACGCCGAGCAACCCTCCGTCATGGGTGCGATCATTCACGGGCGCCGTTGTGAACACTATGGGCATCGGCGGAGCGAACCGCAAACGCGATCTAGGTTTCCGCCTCCCGCTTCGGCGTGTCGAGCACCGCGGCCACCATAGCCGGCGTGAGCCGGCCGGTGTTCGGGTTCAGCCGCGACACGTGGTAGCAGTCCGCGATCGCGATCGGCCGACGGATCGTCCGGCGGCGTCACCCTCCCGCGCCCGCGCGCGTAACGAGAGGTGCATCCCTCGTCACGCCTCCCTCTTGTATGTCATCGAGGCGTCCATTGCGTAGACCGCGGGGCGCGGTGGTGGACGGGAGTCCGCCGGGTGGGGGTGCCTCGTGGTTCCAGACTGGCACCGCGCACGCCCGGCCTGGTCGGCAACCGCTCGACCTGCCGACCGACGTGCCGCTCCGCGACGCGGATTTCAAAGGCCGTCTGAAGGTTTAGCCAGAACTGCGCCGACGTGCCGAACCAGTGGCCGAGCCGCAGCGCCGTATCGCCGGTGATGCCGCGCCGGCCATGGATGATCTGGGTAATCCGGTTCGTCGGCACCTCGATCTGGCGCGCGAGCTCGGTCGGGGTGACGCCAAGCTCTTTCAGCTCATCGGCGAGAATCTCGCCGGGGTGGATGGGTGGCCGTGCCATTGCCGCTCTCCTTACTCCTAGACCGCTTTTCTCATGAGTGGAATCTGCGGGCCACCCCCACCCCACCCTCCCCCATCAAGGGGGAGGGGGAGACGGCGCGGATCGCTCGGGTTCCCTCCCCATAGTTGGGAGCCCGCCGGGTGGGGGTGCCTCGTGGTTCCAGAATCGCGCCCCTCATCTGGCTCGCTGCGCTCGCCACCTTCTCCCGCGGGGAGAAGGGATTCGGCGCCGGCTTGCCGCATGGAACCCAAGAGCCTACCGTGACGCTCGGAACCGGGGTTATCCGGGGAACATCGGAACGATGGGGAGCCGCGCCCCAACCATGGCGCGGCCGGTTGGGAGGGCCGGACCCTTTCATCGAGGGAGACTTGGACATGATGACTTTCCGTCGCGCACGTCTGCTGCCGGTCATGGCGCTGGCCAAGCTAGGGGCGCTGGCCAAGCTAGGGGCGCTGGTCGGGCTGGGGTTGACGATCGCCGTCGGGTCGGCGCGGGCCGGTGACGACGATTTCACCGTCGTCGAGCGGGCGACCACGGACGCGGTGGTCGATCTCGGGGCCGCCGGTGACAGCCCCGGCGATCTGCTCACATTCGCCAACGAGATCTACGACGAGGACAACGCCGAACTGATCGGCTCCAGCAACGGCATGTGCGTCCGCACGGCCGTGGGCAAGGCGTGGGAGTGCTTTTTCACCACCACGCTCGCCGATGGCCAGATCACCGTCGAGGGACCCTTCTACGACGGCGCGGACTCGGTGATGGCGGTGACCGGCGGCACGGGCGATTACGCGGAGACGCGCGGCGAAATGACGCTGCACGCCCGCAATCCCGAGGGCACCGAGTACGACTTCACCTTCCGCCTGGACGACTGACGCCCCTCATCCGGCTCGCTGCGCTCGCCACCTTCTCCCCATGGGAGAAGGAGACAAGCGCGATTGCGGGGCGGGGCGGCTGTTGCTAGCCTTCGCCCGCCGCGGCATCGCGGCGAATGGGGAGACGGACACCATGAAACGCATTTCCACCGCCGCGGCCGCGGGCCTGGCCGTTCTCGCGCTGGGTACCGCCGCCAACGCGGAAACGATGACCGAGATCGGGCCCGGCGAGGGCGCCGTCGATATCGTCGCCTGGCCGGGCTACATCGAGCGCGGCGAGACCGACGCGAACTACGACTGGGTCACCGGCTTCGAGGCCGAAACCGGCTGCAAGGTCAGCGTCAAGACCGCCAACACCTCGGACGAGATGGTGGCGCTGATGAACGAAGGCGGGTTCGACCTGGTGACGGCCTCGGGCGACGCCAGCCTGCGCCTGATCGCCGGCAAGCGGGTCCAGGAGGTCAACGTCGACCTGATCCCGAGCTGGAGCGCCGTGGACGAGCGGTTGCAGAACTCGCCATGGCACACGGTCGACGGCAAGCACTACGGCACGCCCTACCAGTGGGGCCCGAACGTGCTGATGTACAACACCGACGTGTTCAAGGACGGCGCGCCGACGAGCTGGTCGGTGGTGTTCGCCGAGACAACCTTGCCCGACGGCGCTTCGAACAAAGGGCGCGTCCAGGCCTACGACGGCCCGATCTACATCGCCGACGCCGCGCTCTACCTGATGGCGCACCAGCCCGAGCTGGGTATCGAGGACCCCTACGCCCTGACCGAGGACCAGTACCAGGCGGCGTTGACGCTGCTGCGCGGGCAGCGCCTGATCGTCAACCGCTACTGGCACGACGCCTTCATCCAGATCGACGACTTCAAGAACGAGGGCGTGGCCGCGTCGTCGTCGTGGCCGTTCCAGGTCAACCTGCTGGCGGCCGAGGGCCAGCCGATCGCCAGCACCATCCCCGAGGAAGGCGCGACGGGCTGGGCCGATACCACCATGCTGCACAGCGAGGCGGCGCACCCGAACTGCGCCTATCTGTGGATGGAGCATTCGCTCAATCCCAAGCTGCAGGGCGACCTGGCCGCGTGGTTCGGCTCGGTCCCGGCGGTGCCGTCGGCGTGCACGGGCAACGCGCTGCTGACCGATGCCGGGTGCGAGGCCAACGGGTACGGCGACTTCGCTCGCATCGCGTTCTGGCGCACGCCGGTCGCCAACTGCGGCGAGGGCAAGGAGTGCGTGCCGTACTACCGCTGGGTCTCCGACTACATCGCGGTGCTCGGCGGGCGCTGAGGTTCGGATCGCGATCGTGGCATTGGCCGGTAGGGGCGGGTCTTAGACCCGCCCCTACAGCCCGCCACACACCGCCTGACCGCCATGAGCCCTGAGCCGGTCGCGGCCGTGCGCTTCGATCGCGTCAGCCGCAACTTCGGCGCGGCCAAGGCGGTCGATGACGTCTCCTTCGAGGTCGTCGACGGCGAGTTCTTCTCGATGCTCGGCCCATCGGGCTCGGGCAAGACGACCTGCCTGCGGCTCATCGCCGGCTTCGACCAGCCGACCGCGGGCAAGGTGTTCATCCACGGCGAGGACACGGCCGGCGTGCCGCCCTACGAGCGCGACGTCCATACCGTGTTCCAGGACTACGCCTTGTTCCCGCACATGTCGGTCGAGGATAACGTCGGCTACGGCCTGATCTTCAAGGGCGTGGCGAAGGGGGAACGGCGGCGCCGCGCGCTGGCCATGCTCGAGATCGTCGCGCTCGCCCATCGCGCGGACGCGCGCCCGGCCCAGCTTTCGGGCGGCCAGCGCCAGCGCGTCGCGCTCGCCCGCGCGCTGGTCGATCAGCCGCGCGTCCTGCTGCTCGACGAGCCGCTCGGCGCGCTTGACCTCAAGCTGCGCGAGCAGATGCAAGGGGAGCTCAAGGCGCTGCAGCGCCGGGTCGGCATCACGTTCGTCTACGTGACCCACGACCAGGGCGAGGCGTTGACCATGAGCGACCGCATCGCCGTGTTCAACGAAGGCCGGGTCGAGCAGATCGGCAGCGCGACCGAGATCTACGAGCGCCCGGCCACCGCGTTCGTCGCCGGGTTCGTCGGCACCTCGAACCTCCTTTCGGGCGAGGCCGCGCGCGCCCTGACCGGATCGCCGGAACCGATCGCCATACGGCCCGAGAAGATCGTGCTGATCGCGGCCGGCGGGGCGCCCGACGCCGACCATCACGTGGCCGAGGGCACCGTGACCGCGGTCGATTTCCTGGGCGCGCTGGTGCGCTACACGGTCCGCGTACCCGGCGGCGCCGAGCTCGCCGTGATCGAGCAGAACCTCGTCGATCCAAGCGCCGCGCTGGCCCGCCAGGGCACCACGGTACGCCTGGCGTGGGCGCGCGCCCACGCCCGGCCGCTGACCGCGCCATGAGCGCCGTGGCGGGTACGCTCACCCGCCGGCTCTCCGTCCATCTTTTCCGCCATCCCCGCCTCGCGCTGCTGCTGTTGCTGATCCCGCCGCTGCTGTGGCTCGGCGTCGTCTATCTCGGCTCGCTGTTCTCGCTGCTGATCCAGAGCTTTTTCTCGATCGACCCGTTCAGCGGGATGGTGGTCCATTCCTTCACGCTCGCCACCTACGGCGAGCTGTTCACGCCCGCCAACCTCGACATCCTGGTGCGCACGGTGGCGATGGCGGCGGTGGTCACGTTGACCATCGGGCTGATCGCGTTTCCGATCGCGTACTACATGGCGCGCTACGCCTCGGCGCGCGTCAAGGCGCTGTTTTACCTAGGCGTGATGCTGCCGCTGTGGTCGAGCTACCTGGTGCGGGTCTACGCCTGGAAGCTGATCCTGGCCAAGGAGGGCATACTGACCTGGCTGTTCGAGCGCGCGGGGGCGTCGTGGCTGCTCGACGGCGTTCTCGCGCTGCCGGTGGTCGGCGGCGCCTCGCTCTCGGTGTCGTACATCGGCACCTACCTGGTGTTCGTCTACATCTGGACGCCCTACATGATCCTGCCCATCGAGGCGGCGATCGAGCGCGTGCCCCAATCGGTCATCGAGGCGTCGGGCGACCTGGGCGCGCCGCCCGGCGCCACCTTCCGCCGAATCATCCTGCCGCTGGCGTTCCCCGGGGTGGTCGCCGGCTCGATCTTCACGTTCTCGCTGACGCTGGGGGATTACATCATCCCCGGCATCATCGGCTCGTCGAAGTTCTTCATCGGCCAGGCGGTGTACCAGCACCAGGGGACGGCCGGGAACATCCCGCTCGCCGCCGCGTTCTCGGTCGTGCCGATGCTGGTCATGGCCGGCTACCTGTGGCTCGCGCGCCGGCTGGGGGCGTTCGATGCGCTCTGACCGGCGCGCGCCGCTCGGGCTCCGGCTCGCGGCCGCAGCGGGGCTGCTGTTCCTGTGGCTGCCGCTCGGGCTGATCCTGCTCTACGCCTTCACGACCGAGCAGTCGTCGTACGTCTTTCCGCCGCCGGGGCTGACGCTCAAGTGGTTCGCCGTGGCGTTCGCGCGCGAGGACATCTGGAGCGCGCTGGCGCTCTCGGTCAAGGTCGCCGCGGTGGCCACCGGCGTCGCGTTGATCCTGGGCACGTTGGCCGCCGCCGCCGTCGCGCGGACCCGCTTCTTCGGGCGCGAGGCGATCACGCTCATGATCATCCTGCCGATCGCGCTGCCCGGCGTGGTCACCGGCATCAGCCTGCGCGCGGCGCTCAACCTGGGCGAGCTGCCGTTCAGCTTCTGGACCATCGTCATCGGCCACGCGACGTTCTGCGTCGTCGTGGTCTACAACAACGTACTCGCCCGGTTCCGGCGCACCTCGGTCTCGCTGATCGAGGCCTCGATGGACCTGGGCGCCGACGGCTTCCAGACCTTCCGCCGCGTCGTCCTGCCCAACATCGCCACCGCGCTCCTGGCCGGCGGCATGCTTTCGTTCGCGCTGTCGTTCGACGAGGTCATCGTCACGACCTTCACCGCCGGCCAGCAGTCGACCCTGCCGATCTGGATGCTGACCGAGTTGGTGCGCCCGCGCCAGCGCCCGGTGACCAACGTGGTCGCGGTGTTCGTGATCGCCGTGACCTTCCTGCCGATCCTCGGCGCCTACTACCTGACGCGCGGCACCCACGACATCGCGGGCGGGGGGAAGTAGGGACGACGCGGTACTACGCGACGGCGCGAGTCCGTCTAGAGTCGATCTTCGGCGGGCGGGAGCATGGGATGGACGATCCGCGCTCGGTCATCGGAGCGGTCGCGCTGGATGGCGATACCACGGTCGTCACCTGGGGCGACGGTCACGTCAGCCGCTTCCATCCGCTGTGGCTGCGCGATGCGTGCCGTTGCGCCGCGTGCGGCGACTTCCAACGGGGCACGCGTTCGTTCTTCGTCAGCGATCTCGGACCCGGAACGCGGCCCCGCGCCTGCGCCATCGACAACCACGGTAATCTGCGCGTCGCCTGGGACCCGGACGGCCACGAGAGCGTCTACGACCGGGGTTGGCTCCGGGACCATTGCATCACCGCGAGCGAGCGCGACCGGCGCCGGCATCGGCCCGTGCTGTGGGACACCCGCCTCGCGCGCCACGATGTCGAGCTGGCCTTCGACGACGTCGTGCGCAACGACGCGGGGCTTTACCGCCTGCTCGCCCTGGTGCGCGATCATGGGCTGGCGTTTGTGCGCGGGGCGCCGCGGGATCCCGGCCTGGTCGAGCGGTTCGCTGGCCTGATCGGCTACATCCCGGAGACCAACTACGGCCGGGTGTTCGACTACTACGCCGACCCGACGCCCTCGACGCCTGCGAACGCGGCCGATTTCCTCATGCTCCACACGGACGAATCGTATCGCCATAGGCCGCCGCAGATCGCGCTGTTCCACGCCCTTCGCCAGAGCGCGGACGGTGGCGGGGCGTCGCTGTTCGTCGACGGGTTCGAGGCCGCCCGGCGCCTGCGCGAGGCGAGCCCGGAGGACTTCGCGTTTCTGACCCGTACGCCGCTGACCTATCACCGGATACAGCCGGGGCCGGAGGGAACGGCGTCGGCGCCCGAGGGGCTGCAACCGCCGAGCCACACGGGCGCCGACATGCGCGCCTTCGGCCGGGCGATCAACCTGGACGTGGACGGCGAGGTCATCGGCGTCCGGTTCGCGGTCGTGAACCTGAGCCCGCCCGATCTTCCCGAGGCGCTGGTCGAGGGCTACTACCGCGCGGCGCGGGCGTTCGCCCGGATCGTACTGGACCCCGGATTGCGCGTCGCGGCGCCGCTCGTCGCGGGCGACATGGCGTTCTTCGACAACGAACGTGTGCTGCACGGGCGCACGGCCTTCGACGCAAGCGCGGGGCTGCGCCACATCCGGAGCTGCTACGTCGACCGGGAGAGTTTCCACAGCCAGCTTCGGCTAATCGGCCGGCGGCTCGGCCGACCCGAGACCGAGCTCAGGCTGGCCGGCGGCTTCGGACCGTAGGGGCAGAGCGGCGTCCCAGATTCAATCGACGCGCGCTGACCCTCACCCCGACCCTCTCCCGGTGGGAGAGGGGGACGCCCGGCGCCGCGCTATGCCTCGAGCGCCTGCTTGACCAGCAGGTGGAAGCGGTGGATGGCGTGCTCGCTGATGCCGCTGCGCTGGCTGTCGACGACGAAGCGGCCCTGGTCGAAGGCCAGGCTGTGCAAGCCTTGCTGCACGGATTCGCAGAGGTTCTTGTCCTCGATGGCGAGCACGTCGTTGACGTAGTCAAACCGCGCCTCGTCGATCGTGCCGTCGACCGAGTACTGGTGCCCGGTGAACGAGGTCGCCTCGACGCCGCGCGGCACGACGCTGAGCACGTTGAGCTCGGCGTGGCCGGGCAGCAGGTTGATCGTCGTCGCCGGCCACAGGTACCAGAACAGCCCCTCCTGGACCGGATCGTCGCCGCGGACCGGATAGATCGTGTCGTTCGCCTGGGTGCGCACGCCGACCTGGCCCGACCACAACCCGTGTTCGTCCTGCCGGTAGCGCGCCATGTCGAGGATCTCGGCGAACGCCGGGTGCGATGGCCCGCAGTGGTAACACTCGACGTAATTGTCGACGACGACCTTCCAGTTCGCGTCGATCTTCGGGCCGCCGAACGAGCATTCGCGCGCCGGCCGCATGGCCTCGAGGTCGGGGATGCGGGCCCGGATGTCGGCGGCGAGGTCGGGCACGAGCTCGGCGAGCGGCGTCGCGTCGCGGTCGAGGTTGACGAACAGGAAGGTGCAGAACTCCTCGACGCGGAGTTCGGGCAGGGAGAAATCCTCCTTGCGGAAGCCGGTCAGGTGCTCGGAATTGCGCGCGGTGCGGAGCTTGCCCTCGGTGTCGTAGGCCCAGGCGTGGTAGGGGCAGGTCATGACCAGCTTGACGTTGCCGCGGCCCTTGAGCACCTGGTGGCCGCGGTGCTGGCAGGTGTTGTGGAAGCCGCGGAGCCGGCCGTCGCGGCCGCGCACGACCATGACCCGCTGGTCGGCGACGAGCCCCGTCACGTAGTCGCCGGGGTTCGCGACCTGGGAGGCGTGGCCGACGTAGTGCCAAGTCTTGTAAAAGATCGCTGATTTCTCGCGCTCGTAGACGGCCGGATCGTGGTACCAGCGCGCCGGCAGGGAGTAGGACGCAGCCGGATCCTCGACGAGCGGACGGCGGAGCGGGGGAAGCTTAGCGAGGGCAGCCATGGCGGCACCTGTACGGCCGGTTGGGGTCAAGTTAAGGAAATCTAGGCGCGTGGGCGCGCGGACGCAACGGTAACGCCGGAAACCAGCGCCCTCAGCAGACCGGGAGCCCGGGCGTGGCGACGCGCAGGCGCACGACCAGGTCGGACAGCGTGACGTAGAGCCAGCGGAGATCGTCGCCGCCGAAGCACAGGTTGGCGGCGAAGCGGTCGAAGCGGAGCACGCCGAGTGGGCTGGCGTCGGGGCCGAGCACGGTGATGCCGGCGCTGCCGCAGCAGTAGACGTTGCCCAGACGGTCGACCTTCATGCCGTCGCACCCGCCGCCGGGCACCTGGGCCCACACCGCGCCGCCGCTCGTCGCGCCGTCGGCATCGACCGCGAACGCCCGGATGGCCCCCGTCACGCTGTCGTTGACCAGGAGCCGGCGCCGGTCGGGCGTGAAGCAGAGCCCGTTGGGCTGGTCGAAGTCGTCGGCGACAAGGCCCAGGCTTCCGTCCGAGTCGACGCGATAGACGCCGCGGAACGCGAGCTCGGGTTCGCGCACGACCCCGGATTCCGCCTCGCGGCCGTAGGTCGGATCGGTGAAGTAGATGCACTCGCCGCCGACGACGATGTCGTTCGGGCTGTTGAGCTCCTTGCCGGCCCAGTGGCTGGCGATGACGGTCAGGCGGCCATCGGGCTCGGTGCGGGTGACGCGGCTGGTGGCGTGCTCGCAACTGAGCAACCGCCCCTGCCGGTCGAGCGTGTTGCCGTTCGCCATGTGGCTGGGCGCGCGGAACACCTCGACCGGCCCGCCAGGGCGCCAGCGGTGCAGCCGGTCGGACGGGATGTCGCTGAACACCAATGAGCCGTCGCGTGGGTTCCAGACCGGGCCCTCGGTGAACGCGTATCCGGCGCCGATCGTCTCGAGCTCCGGCGCCGCGCCGACGGCGGCCGTGAAGCGCGGGTCGATCGCGGTGACCACAAAGGCGGTCATGGCGTCCGCACCCGGGCGCGCAGCTCGGCCCTCAAGACCTTGCCGCTGGCGGTGGCCGGCAGGGATTCGACAAGGACGATGCGGGCCGGGCGCTTGTATGGGGCGAGGGAGGACGCCACGTACGCCGCGAGCTCGGCCTCGGTCACTCCGGCGCCCGGCCGTGGCTGCACGAACGCGACGATGTCCTCGTCGGCGCCGTTGGGCCGGCCGACCACGCCCGAGAGCGCGACGCCCGGATGGCTGTTGAGGGCGGCCTCGACCTCCTCCGGGTGGACGTTGAAGCCGGAATGAATGATGAGCTCCTTCTTGCGCCCCATGATGAACAGCCGGCCGTCGGGTTCGGCGCGCGCGAGATCCCCGGTCTTGAGCCAGCCGTCGGGCGTGATCGTCGCGGCGGTGAGCTCGGGATCGCGGTAGTAGCCGAGCATGACGTTGGGCCCTCGGGTCCACAGCTCGCCGGTGGCGGCAGTCGTCACGTCGGCGCCGTCCTCGCCCACCAACCGGACCTCGACGCCTTGCGGCGGGTATCCGATCGAGGCCAGCGGGTTGGGGTCGCCGAGGCGGGTCAGCGCGACCACGGGCGTGGCCTCGCTGAGTCCGTAGCCGTTCTGGAGCACGACGCCGAACGCCCGTTCGACCCGGGCCTTGAGCGCGGGCTCGAGCGGCGCCCCGCCCGAGGACAGGAACCGGAGGCGCGGCGCCACGACCGGCGTGCCGCGGGCCTCGATGTGCTCGACCAGGCGCGCGTACATGGTCGGCACGCCCTGGACCATGGAGACCCCGTCGTCGGCGAGCGCCGCGAGCAAAGCGTCGGGCGCGAAGCGCGGAACGAGCCGGATGCGCGCCCCGCCCATCAGCCCGCCGAGGAACACCGAGGAAAGACCGAAGATGTGCGTGATCGGCAGCACGATGTACATGCGATCCGCCGGGGTGATGTGGCGGATCGAGCAGGCGGTCGCGGCATTGAACAAGAGATTGCGGTGGCTCGCCATGACCCCCTTGGGCCGGCCGCTGGTGCCCGAGGTGTAGATCAGCGCGCCCACCTGGCGCGACGCCGATCGCTCGAGCGGCTCAGGCGCCGCCTCGGCGAGCGGCCCGACCGCCGCGCCCGGCACGATGTCCGGATCGATCGCCGCAGCGCCGTCGCGTTCGGCCAGGCGGGCGGCGTCGGGCGAGGACGCGACGGTGTAAAATGCGCGACGCGGCCGGCAGTGATCGCGGATGCGGTCGACCTCGACCGGCGTCAGCCGAGCGTTGACCAGAACGGGCCAGGCGTCGATCTCGCTCGCGGCGAACACGAGCACGATGAGCGCGATGCCGTTCTCGCCGACGACCATGATGCGGTCGCCGGGACGCACGCCGAGATCGACCAGGAGCGCGGCGGCGCGCCGGATGGCCTCGGCGAGCCGGGCGCAGCTCCACGACGCGGCGCCTTCGACCACGGCCTCGGCGTCGGGACGCTTGGCCGCGTGGCTGAACGGCAGCCAACCGATGCGCCGGGGCAGGCGCGCCGGAAGCTCGCCGTCCGGAACGGCGAGGGCGGGCACGCTCACCCTCGGGCCTCCTTGATCATGGCGCGCGCGATGACGAGCTGCTGGATCTGCGAGGTGCCCTCGTACAGCCGGTAGAGCCGCACGTCGCGGTAGAATCGCTCGACCGGGAACGCGGCCATGTAGCCGCTGCCGCCGTGGATCTGCACGGCGCGGTCGGCGACCCTGCCGACCATCTCGGAGGCGAACAGCTTGCACGCCGAAGCGTCCGCGGCCACGTCCTCGGCGCGATCGCGGCGGCGCGCCGTCTCGAGCACCATGCAGCGCGCCGCCAGGGATTCCGCGCGCGAATCGGCGAGCATGGCCTGGACGAGTTGGAACTCCGCGATCGGCTGGCCGAACTGCTTGCGGGCGAGCGCGTAGCCGAGGCTTTCGGCGAGGAGCCGCTCGGCGTTGCCGACGCACGCGGCGGCGATGTTGAGCCGCCCGCGATCGAGCACGCGCATGGCGACCTTGAAGCCCTCGCCCTCGGCCCCGAGCATGGCGTCGGCCGGGACGCGCGCGTCGTCGAGCACGACGTCGGCGGTCTGAGCGCCGTGCTGCCCCATCTTGCGGTCGGGCGGGCCGACCGATAGCCCCGGCGCGTCACGCTCGACCAGGAAGGCCGAGACGCCGCGCGCGCCGGGCCGCGCCGGATCGGTCCGCGCGAACACGGTGAACAACCCGGCGAGTGGCGCGTTGGTGATGAACCGCTTGCGCCCGTTCAGCACCCAGCCGTTGCCGTCGCGCCGGGCGCGGGTCGTGAGCGAGCCGGCGTCCGAGCCGGCCTCGGGCTCGGTCAGCGCGAACGAACCGACCAGCTCGCCGCTCGCCAGCCGGGGCAGGTAGCGCCGTTTCTGTTCGGGCGTCCCCGCCTGCACCAGGCCCTGGGAGCCGATCCCGATGTTGGTGCCGAAGCACGAGCGGAACGCGGGCGAGGTCCAGCCCACCTCGATGGCGACCAGCACCTCCTCCTCGGTGGTGGCGCCGAACCCGCCGTAGTCCTCGGGGATGGTCAGGCCGAACAACCCGAGGTCGCGCATCGCGGCGACGATCTCGTCGGGCACGCGGTCGGTCTCCGCCACCTGGGCCTCGAGCGGCACGAGGCGATCGCGCACGAACCGGCGCACCGTCGCGCTGAGCTGGTCGAACCCCGCCTGGTCGCGAATCATCCCGGCCCCCTTAGGCCATCCTGGGGACGCGGGCGTGCGCGCGCAAGGCTGGCGCGCGGGCCGGAAGACGGGTATCCAAAGCCGCTCGCCACGGTCGAACGACATGCTCGACGCTTACATCTACGACGGGGTACGCACGCCGTTCGGGCGCCATGGCGGCGCGCTCGCCGCCGTGCGCCCCGACGAGCTGCTGGCCGGGACGATCAAGGCGCTGATCGGGCGCAGCCGGTTCGCCGCGGAAGCCGTCGAGGACGTGATCGCCGGCTGCACCAACCAGGCGGGCGAGGACAGTCGCAATGTCGCGCGCCACGCCGGGCTGCTGGCCGGCCTGCCGCTCGCCGTCGGCGGCCAGACCGTGAACCGGCTGTGCGGCAGCGGGCTGGCCGCCGTGATCGACGCCGCGCGGGCCGTGACCTGCGGCGAGGGCGAGCTGTTCGTCGCCGGCGGCGTCGAGAGCATGAGCCGCGCGCCCTTCGTGCTCGGCAAGGCCGAGGTGCCCTACAGCCGCGAGGCGCGGCTATTCGATTCGACCATGGGCGCGCGCTTCCCGAACCCGGAGATCGTCGCCCGGTTCGGCAACGACACCATGCCCCAGACCGCCGATAACGTGGCGCGCGAGCACGGCATCGACCGCGCCCAATCGGACCGCTTCGCCTGCGAGTCCCAGGCCAGGTATCAGGCGGCGCGCCAGGCGGAATTCTTCAAGGACGAGATCGTGCCGGTCACGGTGCCGGGCGGACGCAAGAACCCGGACATCGTTGTGAACGCGGACGAACATCCGCGGCCCGACACGACCCTGGACGGGCTGGCGAGGCTCAAGCCCTTGTTCGAGGGCGGGGTGGTGACCGCCGGCAACGCCTCGGGCATCAACGACGGCGCCGCCGCGCTGCTCATCGGCAGCCGCGCGGTGGGCGAGGCGGCGGAGCTCAAGCCCCGGGCGCGGGTGCGCGCCGCCGCCATCGCCGGGGTGGCGCCGCGCGTCATGGGGCTGGGCCCGGTGCCGGCGTCGGAAAAGGCGCTCGAGCGCGCCGGGCTCGAATTCGCGGACATGGACGTGATCGAGATCAACGAGGCGTTCGCGGCCCAGGTTCTGGGCTGCCTGAAGCTGATGGGACTCGCCCCGGACGATGCGCGGGTCAACCCCAACGGCGGCGCCATCGCGCTGGGCCACCCGCTGGGCGCGTCGGGCGCGCGGCTCGCGCTGACCGCGCTGCGCGAGCTGGAGCGCCGGCAAGGGCGCTACGCGCTCGTCACCATGTGCATCGGCGTCGGCCAGGGCATCGCCGCCGTGCTCGAACGTCTGCCCTGATCGAGAGCCATGGCGGGGTTCGCCGACCATCCGGACCGGGGGCTGATCGGCCAGCCTGGGTCGCGTGCGCGCCTGACGACGCCGGCGCTGGTGCTCGATCTCGACGCGGCCGAGCGGAACATCTCCGCGATGGCGGGCTATGCCCGCCATCGCGGTGTCGGGCTGCGGCCCCACGCCAAGACCCACAAGTCGCCGGACCTCGCCCGCCGCCAGATCGCGGCCGGCGCGCTGGGAATCACCTGCGCGACGCTCGGCGAGGCCGAGGCCATGGTCGCGGCGGGCATCGCGGGTGTGCTGATCTCCTCGCCCATGGCCGGCGATCGCAAGGTCGCGCGTCTGATCGACCTGGCCCGTCGTGGCCCCGGCCTGATGGCGGTCGCAGACGACGCCGCGAACGTCGGTGACCTGGGCGTGGCGGCGCGCGCGGCCGGCGTCGTGCTGGGCGTCATGGTCGACCTGGAGGCGGGCAGCGGGCGCACCGGCGTGGTTGCCATCGAGGCGGCGTGCGCGCTCGCGGCGAAGATCGCCGGCACCGAGGGGCTCAGCTTCGCCGGGGTCCAAGCGTACAACGGGGCGGTGCAATCCGAGCGTTCGTTCACCAACCGCCAGGCGCGGCTTGCCGAGCTGGCGGAGCGCCTGAAGAACTTGCGCGGCGAACTGACCGCGCGGGGTCTGCCACCACGGATCGTCAGCGGCGGCGGCACCGGGACCCACGCCATCGACATGGCCGGCGGCGTCTTCACCGAGGTGCAGGCCGGATCCTACGTGGTGATGGACGCGATCTACCGCGACGTCGAGCTACGCGGCGACGGGGCACCGCCGTTCGAACTCGCGCTGACCGTGCGCGCGACGGCGATCAGTGCAAGCCACACCGGGTTCGTCACTACCGACGCGGGTCTCAAGGCGTTCGCCACCGACAGCGGCGAGCCGATCGTCCATTCGGGCGCGCCGGCCGGCGCGAGCTACAGCTTCATGGGCGACGAGCACGGGCGAATCACGTTCGCCCGGCCCGGCGAAACCCTGGCGCCCGGCGCGGGCGTCGAGTGCATCGCGCCCCATTGCGATCCGACGATCAACCTCTACGACGCCTACCACGTCGTGCGCGGCGATACGCTGGTCGACCTGTGGCCGGTCGCGCGCGGGCGATGGTAGCGG
>CAZGYG010000069.1:0-15740 GCA_964530335.1 uncultured Rhodospirillaceae bacterium
ATGAAAAAGAAGAGCATCAAGGGGACCAGCAGCAGCACGATCATCGTCGAATCGATGGCGGGCTTGGCGGCCTCGCCTCCCGACGGCGCTGACGGAACGGGCTGCGCGGGCGCCGTGCCGGGCGCCTCGGGCACGATCGCGCCTTCGCCGGGGGCCGCGGGGGCCGGTATGCCCACCGTGGGCGCGGTGTCCTGGGCAACGTCCTCGGCGACGATCGCCTGCTGCTGGGCGCTCTCGGCCTGCTCGCGCAGCCGCGGCAATTCGAAGAACAGTTGGTAGGCGATCAGGATCAGCACGGAGATGACCACCGCGAGCAGCAGATTCTTCTGCTCCATGCCGCCGGGCCTTGAACTTGGGTCAGGTCCGCCGGTGCGGCACGGGGTCGAAGCCGTGCCCGCCCAGCGGATGACAACTCAGCAGACGCCTGAGCGCGAGCAGGCCGCCGCGCGCCGCGCCGTGCTCGGCCAAGGCGTCGAGCGCGTACGCCGAGCACGTCGGCAGGTAGCGGCACCTTCCGGCGAGGAACGGCGCGATCGCCAGCCGGTAGCCGTGGACCAGAAGCGCGAGAGCGCGAGCCGCGGGGCTCACGGCGTGGCCCCGCGCCGCTCGACCCGGTCGAGCGCGGACTCGAGGTCGGCGACAAGCGCTGCCCACGGGTGGCTCACCGCTTCGCGCCGGGCGACGAGGGCGTAGTCCCAACCCGCGCGGGCGCGCGGCGCGAGCACCTTCGCCGCCAGGGCCTTCAGGCGCCGGCGTGCGCGGTTGCGCGCCACCGCGCCGCCGACGCGCCGGCTGGCGGTGAAGCCCACGCCGCCCGCGCCTCCGTCGGAGCGGGCCCGTGCCTGGAGGACGAAGGCGGTGGTCACCACTTTGATGCGACTTTCGGAAAGACGCAGGAATTCTCGCCTGTGGCGCAGGCGCGGCAGCGCGCGCGCCCGGGCCTCAGGCAGAGAGGCGCTTGCGGCCCTTGGCACGGCGGCGGGCAAGCACGGCGCGCCCGCCCACGGTCTTGATGCGTGCGCGAAAGCCGTGACGGCGCTTGCGAACCAAGCGACTCGGCTGGTATGTGCGTTTCACGGGATGCGCTCGAGTGTGCCGGATCCGTGGCCCCGAGGGCCGCGACGAAGGGACGGTGTATAGGCCGTCGACAGCGGTGAGTCAACCGCTCGGCCGCGGCGCCCACGGGCGGATTCGTTGATCATGGCGCTACCCTACCAGGCACCACCCAAGCTGCCGCACAGCCTGTCGGCCAAGCTGCTGTTGCTGACCGTTCTGTTCGTCATGATCGCCGAAGTGCTGATCTACGTGCCGTCGATCTCGCGCTTCTGGCAGACCTATCTGGAGGAACGCCTGGCCGCGGCGCACCAGGCTTCGCTCGCCGTGCTCGCGGCGCCGATCGGCCGCCTGCCGCCCAGCCTGGCGGCCGAGTTGCTGCGCCACGCCAAGGTGCGCTCGATCGCGCTCAAGATGGAGCAGGCGTCGTATTTGCTGCTCGGCCGGCCCGAGCCGGTCCAGGCCATGTTCCGGATCGACGACGCCATGCCGTGGGAGCTGATCCGGGACGCGCTGGATACCCTGGTTCACGGCCGGCGCATCCTGCTGGTCAGCGGCATCTCGCCCGCGGACTCGGCGGTCGGCGTCGAGGTCACCCTGGCCGAGGCCCAGCTCCACGCCGCCATGCTCGACTACTCGTGGCGCATCCTGGGGCTCTCGATCCTGATCTCGTTGTTCGCGGGCTCGCTCGTGCTCCTGGCGCTTCAGCGCCTGTTCGTGCGGCCGCTGCGCCGACTGACCGAAGACCTGGCGACGTTCCGGCTCGCCCCCGAGGACGTCTCGCACAGCGTCCAGGCGAGCACCCGGCGCGACGAAATCGGGCTCGCCCAGCGCACCGTGCGCGACATGCAGGAGGCTTTGCGCGGCGCCTTGCGCCAGCGCTCGCGGCTGGCCGCGATCGGCGCGGCGGTCAGCAAGATCAGCCACGACCTCAAGAACATCCTCGCGACCGCCGCGCTGGTCTCGGATCGCCTGGCCATGAGCGGGGATCCGGACGTGAAGCGCCAGGCGACCGTGCTCCTGGCCGCGATCGATCGCGCGGCGCTGTTGTGCGAGGACGCGCTCCGCTTCGCGCGCGCCGACGAGCCGGAGATGCGACTCGCCCGCTTCGATCTCGCGGCGCTCGCGGCCGACGTGGGCCTGGCGCTCGGGACCGGGGGCGACGGCCGGGTAACGATCGAGAACGCCATCGCCCCCGCCACCTTCGTGCGCGCCGACCGGGATCAGATCTACCGGGTGCTGCTCAACCTCGGACGTAACGCGGTCGAGGCCATGGCCGAGGGCGGGACGCTCCGCTTCGACGCCGCGCGCGACGACGGCACCACGCGCGTCATCGTGCGCGACAGCGGCCCCGGGTTGCCGGCCAGGGCGCGCGAGCACCTGTTCGAGGCGTTCGCCGGCGGCGCGCGGCCCGGCGGCACGGGGCTTGGCTTGGCGATCGCGCGCGAGCTCGTGCGTGGCCACGGCGGCGAGCTGGTGCTGGTCGAGAGCGGATCGCATGGCACGACCTTCGCCTTCACGCTGCCGCAACCCTACGCACAGGCTGGCGACGCCGCGTTCAGTCGACCTGGAGCACCAGCCCCTTGAGGTAGGCGGTTTCGGGCAGGGCCGGATGCACCGGATGATCCGGCGAGGCGGTGCAGGCCTTGAGGATGCGCGCCTCCCGCCCGGCGTCGATCAGGCCCCGGCGCACGTGATCGGCGAACGTCGGCGCCTCGACGTGGTGCGAGCACGAGAACAGCGCCAGGAAGCCGCCGGGCGCCACCAGCCCCGCCGCCATGCGCGCGAGCTTGCGGTAGCCGCGCAGCCCCGGGCCCAGGTCCTTGCGCGACTTCACGAACGACGGCGGATCGGCGATGACGAGGCCGTAGGACTCGCCCGCGTCCCGGCGTGCCTCGAGCGCGGCGAAGACGTCGGCGCGCACGAACGTCGCCTTGGCGCCCAGGCGATTCGCCTCGGCCGCCGCCCGGGCGAGCTCGAGCGCCGGTTCGGAGCCGTCGATCAGGGTGGCCCGGGCCGCGCCGGCGGCAAGGGCGCGCAGGCCGAAGCCGCCGCTGTGGCAGTAGGCGTCGAGCACGTCGAGCCCCTCGGCCAGGCCGGCGATAAAGCCGCGATTGTCGCGCTGGTCGAAGTACCAGCCGGTCTTCTGCCCGCGCACCGGATCGGCCAGGAAGCGGACGCCGCCTTCGGCGATGGGAATCGGGCTATCGGGCACCTCGCCTTCGGTGCGCACGTAGGGCTCGAGCCCCTCGAGCCGGCGCACCGACGAATCGCAACGCACTACGATGCCCGCCGGGCGCACGACGTCGCGCAGCGCCGCGATCACTTCGGGCAGCAGGCGCTCCATCCCCGCCGTGTTCGCCTGCACCACGGCGAGCTCGCCGAAGCGATCGACGACGAGGCCGGGCAGGCGGTCCGATTCGGCGTGGATCAAGCGATAATAGGGGCTGCCGATCAGGCGTTCGCGCAGCGCCAGCGCGGCGCGGACGCGGGCGCCGATCGCCGGTTGGTCGAACGGCGCCTCGGCGTCGAGGTCGAGCACGCGCGCCGCGATCAGCGAATGGGGGTTGAACGTCGCCGAGGCCAGGGCCTCGCCACCGGCGTCGACCAGCCGCACGATCGCGCCGGGCGCGATCTGCCGCGTTGGCTCGTCCATGGCGATCTCGTTGGAGAACACCCAGGGATGGCCCGTGCGCAGGCGCTTGGCGTGGCCGGCCAGCAGCCGGACCGTCGGGCGTTCCGTCACCGCGCTCATTCCCCCAGCGCCACGCCTTCGCGGCGCGGATCGGACCCGCCGAGCAGGCCGTTGGGCGTGACGACGATGACGTTGAGGCCGCTGTCCATGGGCTTGACCGCGACTTCGTGGCCGAGCGCGATGAGCGGGTCGCGCAGCCGTTCGGCCGCGGTCGCCGACTCGAGTTCGGTCGCGCCGTTGCGGTTGACGACGTGGGGCAGCTCGACCGCCGCCTGCGGGTCGAGCCCCCAGTCGAGCACGGCGACGATCGCCTGGACGACGTAGCCGATGATGCGCGAGCCGCCCGGCGAGCCGAGCACCATGACCAGCCGCCCCTGGCGGTCGAGCACGATCGTCGGCGCCATCGACGAGCGCGGCCGCTTGCCGGGCTCGACCCGGTTGGCCACCGGCGCGCCATCGTCCTCGGGGGCGAACGCGAAGTCCGTGAGTTCGTTGTTGAGCACGAACCCCGCCGCGCTCAGGCGCGAGCCGAACGGGCCCTCGATGCTGCTGGTCAGCGCCACCGCGTCGCCGTTGCCGTCGACGACGCTGATGTGCGTGGTGCCGGCGCGGCCGGCGGAAAGGTCCATGGGCCAGACCCGGCCCTCGCTCTCGGGCGGCGTGCCCGCCTCGGCCGGGCCCAGGCTGCGCTCCGGATCGATCGGCGCCGAGCGCTGGCCGAGGTAGCCCGCATCGAGCAGGCCCGCGGTCGGCACCGGCACGAAGTCCGGGTCCGCGACGTAGGCGTTGCGGTCGGCGAAGGCGAGCCGGCTCGCCTCGGCGATCAGGTGCGCCGCGGCCTCGGAGTCGGGGGCGAGCGCCGCCAGGTCGAAGCGTTCGAGCAGACCCAGGATCTGCACGACGGCGATGCCGCCCGAGCTCGGCGGGCCCATGCCGCACACGACCCAGACGCGGTAGGGCCCGCACAGCGCCGGGCGCTCGATGGCCCGGTAACCGGCGATGTCCGCGATCGCGAGCGCGCCCGGATTGGCCTCGTAACGCTGCACCGCCTTGATGATGTCGAGCGGGATGCGCGGCTTGCGATAGAAGCCGCGCGCGCCTTCGCGCGCGAGCAGGCTGAACGTGTCGCCGAGCTTGGGGTTGCGCAGCACCGTGCCGGCGGCGACCGGCGCGCCCTCGGCGGTCAGGAACAGCGCGGCGGTCGGGCCGTGGGCGTCCATGCGCTCGGTCTCGGCGATCGAGCGGGCGAGGCGGGGCGAGACCTCGAAGCCTTCGTAGGCGAGCGCGATCGCCGGCTCGAACAACCGTGACCATTCGAGCCAGCCGTGTTCCTGGTGCGCCAGGTCGAGCATGGCGACGAGCCCGGGCACGCCGACCGAGCGGCCGCCGACCACGGCGTCGAGGAACTCCAAGGGCTGGCCGTCGGGGCCGAGGAACAGGTCGGCGCCGACGCGGGCGGGCGCCGTCTCGCGCCCGTCGTAGGTCGTCACCTCGTGGGTCGTCGCGTCGTAGTGGACCAGAAAGCCGCCGCCGCCGATGCCGGAGGATTGCGGTTCGACCACGTTCAGCACCATCTGGGCGGCGATCGCGGCGTCGACGGCGCTGCCGCCCTCGCGCAGCACGGCGAGCCCGGCCTCGACGGCGCGCGGGTCCGCGGCGACGACCATCATGCGCTCGGCGCGCGCGGGCTCCGCCGCGTCGGCGGCGGCGGCCAGCGCCACGATGCCCAGCGCCAGGGCGAACACGCGCGTCATGCTGTCTCCCAACCCCGTCCGCGCCGACCATAGCGGACGCGGGCGGGCGCGGGCTATCGTCGGGGTCGACCAGTCGGAGGGACCGCATGCTTGCCGCCATGATCGTGGCGACCGTCCTGGTTCTCGTCACGGTCGTCATTCACTACGAGGCGTTGCGGTTGATCACGCGCGCGGTTCCCAGGCTCACGGCGATCCCGCCGCGCCAGCGGCTGATCGCGGTGCTCATCGGCGTGTTCGCGGCCCATACGGTCGAGGTCTGGGTTTACGGGCTCTCTTACTGGTTCCTCGACCGCGTTTACCCGATCGGGTCGTTCGGCGGCGAGGTGCCCGCGACCATCGCCGACTACGTCTATTTCTCGGTCGTGACGTACTCGTCACTCGGCTTCGGCGACGTCTTTCCCCGGGGCGCCCTCAGGCTCCTGGCCGGGGTCGAAGCCGTCAACGGCCTGGTGATGATCGGCTGGTCCGCCTCGTACACCTACATCGCGATGACGGAACTGTGGGGCCTGCACGAGGAGTTCACCGAGCGGCGGCGCAAGCATCGGACGCACCGGTCGTGAAGCCGGGCCCGCGCAACCTGATTACCGACGTCGCCGGCATCCTGGTCGGCAACGCCGAGGATTTGGCGGCGCGCACCGGGACGACCGTGGTGCTGCCCGAGCGGCCTTGCGTCGCGGCGGTCGACGTGCGCGGCGGCGCGCCGGGCACCCGGGAAACCGACGCGCTCGATCCCACGTGCCTGGTCGACCGGGTCGACGCGGTGGTGTTGAGCGGCGGCTCGGCGTTCGGGCTCGACGCCGCCGCCGGGGTCATGGCCTGGCTGGCCGGGCGCGGGCGCGGGTTCCCGGTCGGGTCGGCCCGGGTGCCGATCGTGCCGGCGGCGATCCTGTTCGATTTGCTGAATGGCGGCGCCAAGGACTGGGGCGATCCGCCCTATCGGGCGCTCGGCCTGGCCGCGTGCGAGCGGGCGGGGGTCGATTTCGCGCAGGGCAACGCCGGCGCCGGGCTCGGCGCGCGGGCCGGCGCGCTCAAGGGCGGGCTCGGCAGCGTCTCGGCCCAGGCCGGCGACGGGCTGATGGTCGGCGCCGTGGTCGCCGCCAGCCCCATCGGGTCGCCGGTCATGGGCGACGGCCCGACGTTGTGGGCCTGGGCGTTTGAACAGGGCGACGAACTCGGCGGCCAGACGCCGCCCCGGGTCCCGGTCCCCGCCGAGGCGCCCCTCGGGCGGGTGCCGTTGGCCGGCGGCGCCACGACCATCGGTGTCGTCGCCACCAACGCGGCGCTGACGCCGGCCGAGGCGCGGCGCGTCGCCATCATGGCCCAGGACGGCATAGCGCGTGCCGTCCGTCCGGCGCACACGCCGTTCGATGGCGACACCATCTTCGTGCTGGCGACAGGTTCGTGGCGCGGGTCGGGCGGCGCCGAACTGGTCGCGCGGGCCGGCGCGGCGGCGGCGGACTGCGTGGCGCGCGCGCTGGCCCGCGGCGTGGTCCAGGCCGACGACCTCGGCGACATGGTGTCGTGGCGCGGCCGTTTCGGGGCCAGACGGGCGCCGGGATGATCGGCTATCTGGCGCGGCGCACGCTGGTGCTGGTCGTGACGCTCGTGATCGCCGCTTTCGTGGTGTTCGCGCTGCTCGATCTCCTGCCGGGCGACCCGGCGCGGCTGATGCTCGGACTCGACGCGACCGAGGACGCGGTCGCCGCGCTCCGGGCCGAGCTCGGGCTCGACCGTCCTGGCGCGGCGCGGCTCGCCGCGTGGCTCGCCGGGCTCGCGGCGGGCGATTTCGGGCCGAGCTACACCTATCGCGTGCCGGTCGCCGAGCTGATCGGCGAACGGCTCGGGGTGACCCTGCCGCTGGCCGTGCTCGCCATGGCGCTGACGGTCGTCGTCGGCCTCCCGCTCGGCGTCGTCGCGGCGGCGCGGCGGGGCGGGCTCACCGACGCGGCGATCATGGCGTTGAGCCAGGTCGGGCTCGCCGTGCCCAACTTCTGGCTGGCGATCATGCTGGTGCTGGTATTCGGCGTCGCCTTGGGCTGGCTGCCGGCCGGAGGCTTTCCGGGCTGGTCCGGCGGCGCCGGCCCGGCGCTGGCCGCGTTGGTCCTGCCGGCGGTCGCGCTCGCCCTGGCCCAGGGCGCGATACTCGCGCGCATCACCCGCGCCGCCGTGCTCGAGACCCTGGGCGAGTCGTTCACCCGCACCGCGCGCGCCAAGGGCGCCGGTTGGGCGCGCGTGCTGTGGCGTCATGCCTTGCCCAACGCCCTGATCCCGGTGGTGACCATCGCGGGACTGCAACTGACCTTCCTGGTCTCGGGCGCGATCGTGGTCGAATCGGTGTTCTACCTGCCGGGGCTCGGCCGCCTCGTGCTCCAGGCGGTGGCGCAGCGCGATCTGGTGGTGGTGCGCGGCGTTACCCTGCTGCTCGTTGGTGGCGCGATCGTCATTACCTACGCGGTCGATGCGCTCTACGTCGTCATTGACCCGCGCCTGCGCCCGGCGGCGTGACGGTGGCACGCTCGCCCCACCTCGTGATCGGCTTGGCGCTGGTCGGCGGTCTGCTGGCGGCGGCGGCGGTGTCCCTCGTCTGGGCGCCGTACCCGGTCGTGGCGGTCGTCGAACGGCTGGCGCCGCCGTCGGGCGATCACTGGCTCGGCACCGACCACTTCGGGCGCGACGTGCTCGGCCTCATCCTGGCCGGATCGCGGACGGCGGTGCTGGTCGGGCTGGTCGCGGTCGGGATCGGCATGGCCGCGGGGGTCGCGCTCGGACTGCTCGCGGCTGCCGCCGGCGGACGGATCGACGAAGCCGTCATGCGCGCCTCCGACACGGTGTTCGCGTTCCCCGCCGTCGTCTCGGCGGTGCTCATCACCGCCCTCGCGGGCCCCGGCGCCGGCAACGCCGTGCTCGCCATCGCCATCTTCAACGTGCCGGTGTTCGCGCGCGTCGCCCGCGCCGCCGCCCTGCAGGTCTGGGCGCGCGACTACGCCCGCGCCGCGCTCGCGCTCGGCAAGTCGCCGTTCGCGGTCACGCGCGATCACGTCCTGCCCAACATCGCCGGGGTGCTGGTCGTCCAGGCCGCGGTGCAGTTCGGGCTCGCGATCCTGGCCGAGGCGGCGCTGTCGTACCTGGGGATCGGCGCGCAGCCGCCGGAACCGAGCTGGGGGCGCATGCTCAGCGACGCCCAGACGTACATGTTCACCAATCCCGGGCTTGCGCTTTACCCCGGGCTCGCCATTTCAGCCGCCGTGCTCGGCTGCAACCTGCTCGGCGACGGCTTGCGCGATGCGCTCGATCCGCGGCTGGGGCGCGCCGTGCGTCGGATCGTCGCGTAGCGAAAGGACGCCATCATGCCCACCGCCCTCGTCACCGGAGCCAACCGCGGCATCGGGCTCGAGTTCGCCCGCCAGTACGCCGCCGACGGCTGGCGCGTGATCGCCACGTGCCGCGACCCGGCGGTGGCGCGCGCGCTGGCCGCGGTCAAGGGCGCCGAGGTGCGTCCCCTCGACGTGGCCGACGCCGCCGCCATCGCCGGGCTCGGGCGCGCGCTCGCGGGCCAGGCGATCGACGTGCTCGTCAGCAACGCCGGCGTCTGGTTCCGCGACGGCGAACGCTTCGGCGCGCTCGACTATCGGGCGTGGCAGCTTTCGTTCGCGGTCAACGCCATCGCCACGGCGCGCCTGGCCGAGGCCCTGGCCGGCAGCATGGCGGGCAGCGCCGAGCGCAAGATCGTGGCGATCTCGAGCCGGCTCGGCAGCCTCGCGTTGATGCAATCGGGGTACCTCTACGCCTCGACCAAGGCCGCGCTCAACGCCATCGTCAAGGGCCTGGCCCACGATCTCAAGGATCGTGGCATCATCGCCATCGCCATGACGCCGGGCTGGGTGCGTACCGACATGGGCGGCCCGGACGCGGCACTGTCGGTCGAGCAGAGCGTCGCCGGCATGCGCCGGGTCATCGCCGGGCTCACGGCCGCCGATTCGGGCGGATTCTTCGCCCACGACGGCGCCGCCGTGCCTTACTGACGAGCATCACCCCAACCGGAGGGAACCATGCCGACCGCACTCGTTACCGGAGCGAACCGGGGCCTCGGGCTCGAGTTCGTGCGCCAGTACGCCGCCGACGGCTGGACCGTTCACGCCGCCTGCCGCGATCCCGCCAAGGCCAGGGCCCTGAAGGACGTCGCGCGCGCCTCGGGCGGCCGCGTCACGGTCCACGCGCTCGACGTCGGCAGCCGCGACAACGTGCGCGCGCTCGCCAAGTCCCTCGCCGGAGAGCCGATCGACGTGCTGGTCAACAACGCCGGGGTCTACGGCGGCGACCGCCAGGGTTTCGGCAAGGTCGACGACGGCGCCTGGGACGCGACGATCCGGACCAACGCGCTTGGGCCGCTCATGGTGACCGAGGCGCTGATCGCCAACGTCGCGGCCGGCAAGGCCAAGGTCGTCGCGTGCGTCACCAGCACCATGGGCAGCATCGCCGACAACACCTCGGGCGGCGCCTACATCTACCGCGCCAGCAAGGCGGCGTTGAACGCGGTCGTCGGCAGCCTGGCGCGCGATCTGGCCCAGCGCGGCGTCACCGTGCTCGCGTTCCATCCCGGCTGGGTCAAGACCGACATGGGCGGGCGCAACGCCCCGGTGACGCCCGAGGCGAGCATCTCCGGCATGCGCACGCAAATCGCGCGGGCGAAGCCGAAGGACACCGGCCGGTTTCTCGACTACACGGGCAAATCGGTGCCGTGGTGATCGCTCACGTCACCGCCTCGTCGGTGGCGACGATCCGGCAGCCGGCGATCTTCCAGGTGCCGTCGGGCTGGAGCTCCATGGTGTAGAGGGCGAGCACGACCTGGCCGTCGGCGCCGACGATCAGCACGTGCTGCAGCCAGCGCCCCTCGGGCAGCGGTTCGATGTCGCGGAACTCGACCTCGGCCGCGCGGTAGACCGGCGGGTAGCCGGTGCGCACCATGGCCATGAAGATCTGGTGCGTCGGGAAGATGCGCTGGATGCCCGGCGCGGCGAAGCCGTAGGCGCGCCGCCCGTCGTCGTCGCGGAACGCCTGAAGCTGGGCCTCGATGACGGCGCGAATGGCGCCCTGGCCCGCCGCGGCAAGCTCCTCGGACCGGGCCGGGAACACGCCGACCGCCATGGCGACAAGGACAGCGACGAGTACCCTGGGCACGGTGGCCTCGCGTGCGGCGCCGCTAGCGCACGAAGACGCGCACCTCGTTCGCCGCGATGTCCGGGCTGGTCAGCGACGACAGCGTGATGCGGTTCGACGGCAGGCCCATATCGTTGAGCGAGCGCAGCACGTCCTCGGCGTAGCGCCGCGAATCGTCGGCGGCGAGCGCGACCTCGCTCGGCGTGCCGCGGTTGGGCGCCACCGCGACCAGATCGAACATCGCGGCGGGCTGCCGGTCGAGCGCCTGGCTGACCGCGGTGTAGAGCGCCTGGCGGTAGGGCACGTCGGGCCGGTCGAAGCGGATCACGACCAGTGGCGCGCCGCCGAACGCCGCGCCCGAAGCCGCGGCCAGTCCTGAGGTGCCGACGCCGGCCCCGGTCGTGCCGCCGAGCGCCGGCCCATAGACCTGACCCGAACTGACCGCGAGCGCGAGCTGCGACAGGTTGCGCCGCTCGGTGTTGACGTAGGCGGTCTGCCGGGCGACCGAGCTGTTGACCTCGCCGAGCAGGCGGTCGATCGCCACGACCGTGCGGTCGACTTCGTCCTCGAGCGCGCGAAGCTGGCGGTGGTCCTCGTCGATCGCGCCCGACAGCCGGAAGGTGGCGCGGATCGAATCCTGCAAGTACGTGGTCATGCCCGCGTCGGCGGCGACGGAGTTGGCGATGCTGTTGAGCCGGCCGATGTCGACGGCGATGCCGTCAAGCTCGCTCTGCGCCGTGTTCCATTGGCTGACGAGCACCGGATTGCCCGGCGTGGTGCCGACCTGAAGCCGGGCGGTGATGGCGGCGAACGTGGCGTAGTAGCGCTGGGCCTTGCCCTCGGATTCGGCGGCGACGCCGTGAAGCGCGCCGGCGTTGCGCTCGATCGCCAGCTTGAGCGTCCTGAGCTCGCCGGTCATGGCCGCGATCCTGCCGCCGACCGCGGTGCCCGTGGACCCGACCGGCGCGGTATAGGGCGCGACGGACGACGACTGCACGGTCGCGCCGCCGATCGTGGGCGCGCCCTGCGCTTCGCCCGCGTACGGCGCGATCGCCACGCTGTCCCCGCCGCTCGGTTCCTCGCCGCTCAGCGAAGGCCACAGGTCTTCCTCGATGACGCTGCAGGCACCCAGGGCCAATAAGGCGGCCAGCGCCGCGCGGGCCACTCGTCGGCTCAGCATCCCTTAAATCCCCCGCTCAAGCTCCCGGCGCGCGCGGCGCGCGCGCCCCGCCTCGGGGGTGAGTTTACGCAGCGTCCGTGGGGCGGACAAGGCGGTTGTCGGTGGCCCGGGCGCGGGGCTTCCCTTGCGCGCGCCGTAGGGTAGGATCGCGCCGCGCCGAAACCCCCGGCCGGACGCCATGAGGTCGCCATGAAGATCGCCTTCGCCGAAACCGCCCCAAAGGACGCCGACACGATCGTGGTCGGCGTGCTCGAGGACAAGACGCTGACGCCATCGGCTCAACGCCTGGACGCGCAGTCCGGCGGCGCGCTGACGCGGGCGATGGGTTCGGGGCGGTTTACTGGCGCGAAGGACCAGATGCTCGACGTCGCGGCACTGCCGGGCGTTGGCGAAGCGCGCGTGGTGCTGGCCGGGCTCGGCAAGGCGGCGGCGCTCGCCGACCAGCCGATGGCGAACTGGGGCGGGGCGATCGCGGCCCGGCTCAATAGCGCTGGAGCGAAGCACGCGGCGATCCACGTCGATACGATCCCCGGGGCGAAGGGCAAGCCGGCGGATCACGCGGCACTGGCCGCTCTCGGCGCCCGCCTGCGCGCTTACCGCTTCGACACTTACCGCACAAAGCCGAAGCCCGAGGACAAACCGACGCTTGAACGGCTCACGGTGGTTTCGGCCGAACGCGCGGCCGCCGAGCGGTCGTTCGCCGATCTCGGCCGGGTCGCCGACGGGGTCGAGCTGACGCGCGACCTGGTGAGCGAGCCGGCCAATGTCCTCTACCCGGTGGAATTCGCCAACCGTGTCAAGGCGTTGGCCGAGCTCGGCGTCGACGTCGAGGTGCTGGGCGAGGCCAGGATGCGGGCGCTCGGCATGGGCGCCCTGCTCGGCGTGGCGCAGGGCAGCGAGCGCGAGCCCCAGCTCGTCGTCATGCGCTGGAACGGCGGCGCCAACGACGACCGGCCGGTGGCCTTCGTCGGCAAGGGCGTGTGCTTCGACAGCGGCGGCATTTCGATCAAGCCCGCCGCGGGAATGGAGGAGATGAAGTACGACATGGGCGGAGCCGGCGCGGTCAGCGGCCTGATGAAGGCCTTGGCCGGGCGAAAGGCCAAGGTCAACGCCATCGGCATCATCGCCTGCGTCGAGAACATGCCGTCCGGCAAGGCCCAGCGGCCGGGCGACGTGGTGCGTTCGATGTCGGGCCAGACGATCGAGGTCATCAACACCGACGCCGAAGGGCGGCTCATCCTGTCGGACGCCTTGTGGTACTGCCAGATCCAGTTCAAGCCCCGCGCCATGGTCGATCTCGCCACCTTGACCGGGGCGATCGTGGTCGCGCTCGGCCACTACAAGGCCGGGATGTTCGCCAACGACGAGACCCTGGCCCAGCAACTCGCCGCCGCCGGCGAGGCGGTGGGCGAGCCGTTGTGGCGGATGCCGCTCGGCGAGGAGTACGACAAGGACATCAACTCGGACATCGCCGACATGAAGAACGTCGGCAAGAACCGCGAGGCCGGCTCGACCGCCGGCGCCGTGTTCCTGCAACGCTTCGTCGGCGACACGCCCTGGGCGCACCTCGACATCGCCGGCATGGCGTGGGCCAAGAAGGACCTGCCGACCGTGCCCAAGGGCGCCTCGGGCTTCGGCGTGCGCTTGCTCGACCGCTTCGTGCGTGACAACTTCGAAAGCTAGGCCCCGGACGGCGCGTTTGTCGCCGGCCGCCACGGTCGCTAAGATCGGTGTTTCGACGCCTCGGTCGTAGGGAGCCGCCGTGCAGCAGACCAGCGCCAACCGCAGGCTGGCCGCCATCCTGGCCGCCGACATGGTCGGCTACAGCCGGCTCATGGGCAATGACGAGGCCGGCACGCTGGCGCGGCTGCGGACCCACCGGATCGAGCTGATCGATCCGACCATCGCCCAGTGCCACGGCCGCATCATCAAGACGGCCGGTGACAGCATGCTCGTCGAATTCGCCAGCGTCGTCGACGCGGTGGCGTGCGCCGCCGAAATCCAGCGGCGCATGGCCCGGCGCAACGCCGACGTGGCACCCGACCGGCGGATCGAGTTCCGCATCGGCATCAATCTGGGCGACATCATCGTCGAGGACGACGACATCTTCGGCGACGGCGTCAACGTCGCGGCGCGGCTGCAGGAGATCGCCGATCCGGGTGGGTTGTGCGTCTCCGGCGCGGTGCTCGAGCAGATCCGCAACCGCACCGACGTCGGCTTCGACGACCTGGGCGAACCGCCGCTCAAGAACATCGCCCAACCGGTGCGCGTGTACCGGGCGCGCTTCGCCGAAACCGCGACCAAGCCCGCCGCGCCGACGGTGGCCGAGGCGACCGCGGTCAAGCCGTCGCTCGTCGTCCTGCCGCTGGTCAACATGAGCCATGACCAGGAACAGGAGCTGTTCGCCGATGGCATCACCGAGGACATCCTGACCGAGCTCAGCCGGTTCCGGCACCTCGACGTCATCTCGCGCAACACGAGCTTCGCCTTCAAGGGCCGGGCGCTGAAGGTGGCCGACGTGGCGCGCGAACTCGGCGTCCAGTACGTGCTCGAAGGCAGCGTGCGCAAGGCCGGCAACCGGGTGCGCGTCACTGTGCAGCTCATCGATGCCGAATCGGACCGCCACCTCTGGGCGGAACGCTACGACCGCGATCTCGAGGACCTGTTCGCGATCCAGGACGAAGTCACGCGCGCGATCGTCGGTGTGCTGCCGGGCCGGGTCGAGGCGGCGATGCGCGATCGCGCCACCAGGAAGCCGACCACGAACATGACGGCGTACGAACTGGTGCTGGCCGGCAAGACGCTGCACCACCGCCGGACCCGGGAGGACAACGCCAAGGCCCTCGAATTGCTCGACCGGGCTATCGAGCTCGACGCGGACTTCGCCCACGCCCGCGCGTGGAGGGCGTGCGTGCTCGGCCAAGCGTACACCAACGGCTACGTCACCGACCGGGATGCCGTCTTGCGGGAGTTGACCGCCGAGCTCGACCGGGCGCTCGCCCTCGACGACAACGACAGCGACGTGCACCGCATTCTGGCGGCGGTGAACATTGACCGGAACGACCTGGAGCGGTCGGCTTACCACCAGGACCGGGCGCTGGCGCTCAATCCCAACGACGACCTGATCGTCGTGCAACAGGGCGAGCTGCTCACCTGGCTTGGTCGGGCCGAGGATGGCATCACCTGGGTGCGCAAGGCGATGCGCCTCAACCCATACCATCCGGAACGCTATTGGAGCCATCTAGGGCGCGCGTACTTCGTCGCCCGGCGCTGCTCCGAGGCCATCGAAGCCTACCGCCACGTCACTTCGCCGGATGCCTCGGTGCTCGCCAACATCGCGGCCTGCCTGGCCCACGCGGGCGAGGCGGCGGCGGCCAGGGAGGCGGCGGCCAAGGTGCTCGGCGCCGATCCGGGATTCACGGTGACCATGTTCCTCGCCACGATGCACTACGGCCGCGCCGAGGACCTCGAACGGCATCGCGAGGGCCTGCTCAAGGCCGGATTGCCGGCCTGACCTTCCGGCCTGAACCCCCATGACCGATTTCGCATTCTACCACTTGCGCAGGATTCCGCTCGAACGGGCCCTGCCTCGCCTGCTCGAGAAGGTGGTCGAGCGCGGCCATCGTGTCCTCGTGGTTGCCGAATCGGCCGAGCGCATCGCCCAGCTCGACGCGGCCTTGTGGACCTACGACCCGGCGTCGTTCCTGGCCCACGGAACGGCCGCCGAGGCCGACGCGGAGCGCCAGCCGATCCTGCTCGCCGCCGCGCCCGACAACCGCAACCGCGCCGACGTGATCGTGCTGGTCGACGGCGTCGACGTGGACGATCTCGCGCCCTATGGCCGCTGCCTCGACATGTTCGACGGCAACGACGAAGGCCAGGTGGCGCGGGCGCGCGAACG
>CAZGYG010000070.1:0-14400 GCA_964530335.1 uncultured Rhodospirillaceae bacterium
GGATCGTCGCGGCGCTGCCGGGCGCGCGTCTGCACCGACGCCAGCGCGACGACAGCCGCGACGACAGCCGCGACGACAGCGCCGACGACTTCGACGACTTCGACGACGTGGCCGGCCATTTGCGCGACCTGTTCGCCGCCGGTACGGCGATCGTCGCGGTGGCCGCCAGCGGCATCGTCGTGCGCGCATTGGCGCCGCTGCTCGCCGACAAGCGGGCCGAGCCGCCGGTGCTCGCCGTCGCCCCGGACGGCGGATTCGTTGTGCCCCTGCTCGGCGGGCATCGCGGCGCCAACGCGCTCGCCCGCCGCATCGCCGCCGCGATTGGCGGCCATGCGGCGCTGACGACCGCATCGGACGCAAGCCTCGGCGTGGCGCTCGACGAGCCGCCGGACGGCTGGCGCGTCGCCAACCCGGAGGCTGCTAAGGCCGTGACGAGCGCCTTGCTCGCCGGCGAGCCGGTGCGCCTGATCGTCGAGGCCGGCGACGCCGACTGGCTGGAGCCGGTGCGGTTCGCGGCGACCGGGCGTCACGCCGTCCGCGTCACCGACCGGGACGTGGCGGGCTCGGATGCCGAGCTGGTGCTGCACCCGCCGGTGCTCGCGCTCGGGCTCGGCTGCGAGCGGGGCGCCGACCCGGACGCGGTCGCGGAACTCGTCCGCCGCGCGCTCACGGGCGCGGGGCTCAGCCGCCACGCCATCGCGTGCGTCGCCACGCTCGACCTCAAGTCCGACGAGCCGGCGATCATACAGTCGGCCGAAACGCTCGGCCGGCCGCTGCGCCTGTTCAGCGCCGCCGAGCTCGAGGCCGAAACGCCGAGGCTCGCCAACCCCTCGGCCGCGGTCTACGCCGAGGTCGGGTGTCACGGCGTCGCCGAGGCGGCGGCGCTCCGTGCCGCCGGGCCCGACGCCGCCCTCGTCGTGCCCAAGATCCTGGGCGCGCGCGCGACCTGCGCGCTGGCGCGCGGCCCGCGCCCCATCGACGCCTCCCGGGTCGGGCGAGGCCGTGGCCGCCTGACGCTGGTCGGGCTCGGCCCCGGGGCCGGCGGCGACATGACCGGCGACGCCCGGCGCGCGCTTGGCCGCGCCGAGGACGCGGTCGGCTACATCGGCTACCTCGAGCTCGCCGGGCCGGCGCTGGGGGGCGCCGCGCTCCATCCCTTCGCGCTCGGCGAGGAGGAGCGGCGCGCCGCCCACGCGCTCGCGCTCGCCGCCGCGGGCCACGAGGTGGCGCTGGTCTGCTCCGGCGACCCGGGGGTCTACGCCATGGCCTCGCTCGTGTTCGAGGTGCAGGAGAACACGCCCGATCCGGCGTGGCGGCGCGTCGCGGTCGAGGTCGTGCCCGGGGTCTCGGCCATGCACGCCGCCGCCGCGCGCGCGGGCGCGCCGCTCGGCCACGACTTCTGCGCCATCTCGCTGTCGGACCTGATGACGCCGTGGGACGTGATCGCTGGGCGCATCGCCGCCGCCGCCGCCGGCGATTTCGTGATCGCGTTCTACAACCCGGTGTCGGCCCGGCGGCGCGAAGGCCTGGTCAAGGCGCTGGCCATCCTCGGCGAGCGCCGGGCGGGTTCAACCCCGGTCGTCGTCGGACGGAACCTGGGACGCCCGGGCGAGACGGTGCGCGTGACGACGCTCGACGCGCTCGCCGGCGAGGACATCGACATGATGAGCGTGGTCATCGTCGGCGCCGGCGCGACCCGGGCGTTCGCGGCCGGTGGCGCGACGCGCGTCTACACCCCGCGCGGCTACAGCGTGACGACCGGGCGGGTGACCGGGCGGGCGCCGTGACCGTCCACTTCATCGGCGCCGGGCCTGGCGCGCCGGACCTGATCACCGTGCGCGGGCTCGCGCTGATCCGGCGTTCGCCGGTGGTGCTCTACGCCGGATCCCTGGTGCCGCCCGAAGTGGTGGCCGAGGCGCCGGCGGGGGCACGGGTCATCGACACCGCGCCGCTGACGCTCGACGCCATCGTGGCGGAAATGGCGGCGGCCGACGCCGCCGGCCACGACGTGGCCCGGGTCCATTCCGGCGATCCGTCGCTCTACGGCGCGATCGCCGAGCAGATGCGCCGGCTCGACGGCCTCGGCATCGGCTACGACGTGACGCCCGGCGTGCCCGCGTTCGCCGCGGCGGCGGCGATGCTGAAGGCCGAGTTGACCCTGCCGGGCATCAGCCAGACGGTGATCCTGACGCGCACCGCCGTGCGTGCCTCGGCCATGCCCGCGAGCGAGGACCTGGCGGCGCTGGGCGCGAGCCGGGCGACGCTGGCGATCCATCTCTCGGTCAACAACCTGGCCAGGGTGGTGCGCGCGCTTACGCCCCACTACGGCGCCGACTGCCCGGCGGCGGTGGTCCATCGCGTCTCGTGGCCGGACGAGGACTGGGTCGCCGGCACGCTCGGCGACATCCGCGCCAAGGTGAAGGCGAAAGGTTGGACGCGCACGGCGCTGATCCTGGTCGGCCGGGTGCTCGGCGAGGCGCGCTTCGACGACAGCCGGCTTTACGCCCCCGGCCACCATCATGTGCTGCGTCCGAAGACGTGATGCGAGCGGACACTGCGCCTGACTCCCGTACATCGAGTGCGTCATGGCGAGGCCGCACTTTCTTGCGGCCGTGGCCATCCAGGGCAGGCGTACGAGCGGTCGCCCTGGGTCGCCACGCCGCCTGTGGCGGCTCGCGATGACGATGACGGGGGTTTCTTAGCACCCCGCTCTAAACGCCGAGGGTGCGTTTGAGCCAAGCCATCGCCTCGGCCGCCGTCGCCACCGTCGGGCCGGGCGGCGGCGGCGGCGGCGGTCGGCGCACCATCACGACCGTGACGCCCTGCTCGCGCGCCGCGGCGATCTTGGCGTAGCCCTCCTCGCCGCCGCTCGCCTTGCACACCAGGGTGGCGATGCGCTCGCGCTCGAACAGCGCCCGCTCGCCGGCGACGGTGAACGGGCCGCGCGCCACGGTCAGGCTGTAGTCGTTGAGCGGCAGCACGTCGTCGGGCCGTTCGAACAGCCGGACGTGGAAGCGGAAGCCGGACAGATCCTGGAACCGGGCGAGCTCCTTGCGTCCGATCGCGAGGAACACGTTGGCCGGCCGGCCGTCGAGCGCAAGCCGCGCCGCGTCGAAATCGTCGACCTCGATCCAGCGGTCGCCGGGCTGGCGCGGCCACGGCGGGCGCACCAGCGCCACGCGCGGCACGCCCGCGTCCGCCGCCGCCTCGGCCGCGTGGGCCGAGATGTGGGCGGCGAACGGGTGGGTCGCGTCGAGCAGCGCGCCGATGCGTTCCTCGACCAGGTAGCGGGCGAGGCCCGGGGCGCCGCCGAAGCCGCCGACGCGCACCCGGCCGGGCAATTCCGCGGGCCGCTTGGTCACGCCGGCGAGCGACGTGGTCACCGCTTGACCGAATTCCGCGACCGCCAGGGCGGCGAGCGCGCGAGCCTCGGCGGTACCGCCCAGGATCAAGATGCCTTTAGGGTCCGGCACGGGCGAGAACCTCCCCTGCGCGATCGATGATGACGACGTCGAGCCGGGCGTCCCCGGCGAGGGTGGCGAGCGCGGTGGCGCGCGCCTGTTCGGCCACGAGCCGCGCGAGCTCGCCGGCGCGGGCGCCCGCGAGCGCCAGCACCTCGCCGGCGGACGCCGCGTTCATGGCCCTGGCGACGGTATCCGCGTCGGCGCCGAGGCGGGCGAGTGCCTGGCCCAGGCGGGCGGTGTCGACCTGGCTCGCGTTGGAATGAAGGTCGAGGTGTCCCGCCGCGAGCTTGGCCATCTTGCCGAAGCCGCCGGCCACCGTGACCCGCTCGACCGGGTGGCGGCGCAGGTACTTCAGCATGCCGCCGCAGAAATCGCCCATGTCGATCAGCGCCACGTCGGGCAGACCGTAGAGCCGGCGCAACGCGGCCTCGGAGCGCGGCCCGGTGGCGCCGGCGACGTGGTTGGCGCCGGCCGCGCGGGCCACGTCGATGCCGCGCTGGATCGCGTGGATCCAGGCCGCGCAACTGAACGGCACCACGACCCCGGTTGTGCCCAGGATCGACAACCCGCCGACGATGCCGAGCCTTGGGTTCCAGGTGCGCAGCGCCAGGTCCTCGCCGCCCGGCACCCCAATGGTCACGGTGAGGTCCGCGGGCCGGCCGTGGCGCCGGGCGACGGCCGTGACCGCCTCGGCGATCATGCGCCGGGGCGCCGGATTGATCGCCGGTTCGCCGGGCGGGAGAGGCAGGCCGGGCCGCGTCACCGTGCCGACGCCTGCGCCGGCCACGAAGCGGACGCCCTGCCCGGGCTCACCGAACGCCACGGTGACGACGATCGTGGCGCCGTGGGTCACGTCCGGGTCGTCGCCCGCGTCCTTGACCACCGCCGCGGTCGCGGACCCGGCATCCTTGCGGGCGCGCACGAGCGGAAAGCCGGGCGCCTCGCCGCCGGGCAGGCGGATGGTCACCGGATCGGGGAACGGCTCGCCGAACAGCGCGGCGGCGGCGGCGGCGGCGGCGGCCATCGCGCAGGCACCGGTCGTCCATCCCTTGCGGAGTTCGCCTTCGGGTTTGCGGGCCACGTTCGTTCAATTGGAGAGTCGGGCATTCGATCGGAGAGTCGGGGCGAAGCCATCATAGCGTATAGTCCCGCGCCATGACGCGAACCGTGGCGGAGCTGCCGGCGTTGGAGCCCGGCTGGGTGTGGCTGGTCGGGGCCGGACCGGGCGACGCCGGCCTGATCACCCGGCTCGGCGCCCACGGGCTCGCCCAGGCCGAGGTCGTGGTCTACGACGCGCTGGTCGGCGACGATGTGCTGGCGCTGGCCGGCCCCGAGGCGACGCTCGAATACGCCGGCAAGCGCGGCGGCAGGGCCTCGCTCAAGCAGCCGGATATTTCGCTGCGGCTGATCCGGCTCGCGCGCGAGGGGCGGCGCGTGGTCCGGCTCAAGGGCGGCGACCCGTTCGTGTTCGGCCGCGGCGGCGAGGAGGCCATGGCGCTGGCCGCCGCCGCCGTGCCGTTCCGCATCGTGCCTGGGATCACCGCGGGGATCGGCGGGCTCGCCTACGCCGGCATCCCGGTCACCCACCGCGATACCAACGCCGCCGTCACCTTCGTCACCGGCCACGGCGCCGGCGGCGACGTGCCCGGCGGGCTCGACTGGGACGCCCTCGCCCGGGGTTCGCCGGTCATCGTCGTCTACATGGCGCTCAAGCACCTCGGGACCATTTCCGAACGCCTGATCGGCGCGGGCCGCGACCCGGCGACGCCGGTGGCCATCATCGCCAAGGCGACGCTGCCCGGGCAGCGGGTGGTCGAGACCACGTTATCCCGTGCCGTGGCCGACGCCGCGGCCGCGGCCATCGAGCCGCCGACCGTCGTCGCCATCGGCGAGGTGGTGCGGCTGCGCGCCGCGCTCGACTGGATCGGCGCGATGGCGGGCCGCGTGCTCGAGGCCGATCCGCTCGGCACGGGCGCGCGCTCGACCGGCAGCTAAGAGACCGTATGACGGCGCCCGGCCTGGTGACGGCGGCCATAGCCTCGGGCACCGGCAAGACGCTGGTCACCCTTGGCCTGATCGGCGCGTTCGTGCGCCGGGGCACGCGAGTGGCGCCGTTCAAGGTCGGCCCCGACTACATCGACCCGGCGTTCCTGGCGGCGGCGGCGGGGCGATCGTGCATCAACCTGGATGGCTGGGCCATGCGCCGGGCGACGCTGGACGGCCTGATCGCCGGGCTGGGACAAGACGCCGACCTGATCGTGGGCGAAGGGGTCATGGGGCTGTTCGACGGCGGGCCTGGCGGCGCCGGATCGACCGCGGAGCTCGCGGCGCGTACCGGCTGGCCCGTGGTCCTGGTCATCGACGCCAAGGGCATGGGCGCATCGGCGGCGGCGCTGATCGCCGGCTTCGCGCGGCACCGTTCGGACGTGACGGTCGCCGGGGTCGTGTTCAACCGGGTCGGCGGCGCCCGCCACGCCGCGCTGCTGGCCGAAGCCTGCCGGGGGCTCGAAGGCATCGCCGTGCTGGGCGCCGTGCCGCACGACCCGAGCCTTGTCTTACCGTCGCGCCACCTGGGGCTCGTCCAGGCCGCCGAGCAACCGGCGCTGCCGGCCCTTGTGGCGCGCGCCGCCGACCTCGTCGGGCGCCACGTCGATCTCGACCGGCTGCGCACACTCGCGCGCCCGGCACGCCCATCGCCCGATCCGGGCACGCAACTCGTGCCGCCGTTGGGCCAGCGCATCGCGCTGGCCGCCGACACCGCGTTCGCCTTCGCCTATCCGGCCCAGCTCGCCGCCTGGCGCGCGGCCGGCGCGGAGATCGCGACGTTCTCGCCGCTCGCCGACGAGCCGCCCCCCGACGCCGACGCGGTCGTCCTGCCCGGCGGCTACCCGGAGCTCGAGGCCGGCCGGCTCGCGGCCAACACGGCGTTCCTGGCCGGCCTGCGCCGGGCGGCGGAGCGTGCCACGGTCTACGGCGAATGCGGCGGCTACATGGTGCTGGGCCGGGCGCTGATCGACGCGGCGGGACAACGCCACGCCATGGCCGGGCTGCTGCCCGTCGTCACATCGTTCGCGGATCGGCGTCTTCACCTGGGCTACCGGATGGCGGCCGCCGCCGCCGAGGGCCCGTTCGGCCCTCCGGGCACGGCCTACCGGGGCCACGAGTTCCACTACGCGTCGACGGTGGAGAATGACGGCGTGGCGTTGTTCCGCGCCGCCGACGCCGAAGGGCGCGACCTCGGGCCGGTGGGCGCGATCGCGGGCCGGGTGTGCGGCTCGTTCCTGCACCTTATCGACCGGGCCTGATCGACCGGGCCTGATCGACCGGACCTGAGCCGGCGGGAGGTTGACGGCGCCGGCGCCGGGGGCCATGTTCCGCCGCGCGCGTCCGCCCCTGGTCCAGGGCCGGATCGCGGCGGAAACGGCCCAGGAGACTTGATGACCAAGGAAGAAGTACTCGAGTTCGAGGGCTCGGTCCTCGAGACCCTGCCGGACGGGCGGTTTCGCGTCCGGCTAGAGAACGGCCACGAAATCATCGCCTATACCGCGGGTCGCATGAAGCGCAACCGCATCCGTACGCTCGCCGGCGATCGGGTGACGGTGGAAATCTCGCCTTATGACCTGAACAAGGGCCGGGTGGTGTTCCGCCACAAGGACGAACGCGCCGTGCCCACCGGCGCCGCCCCGCGCCGCACCTTCCAGCGCCGCCGCTAGAACTCGAGCTCGTAGCCGACGAGTGCGCCGAGGACGTGGGAGGCGATCCCGCTTTCCTCGCTGAATTTGTAGCCGAGCTCGAACACCGGCCCGTCATCGAACTCGTAGCCGACGGAAACCTGAACCAGTTTGTCGGTCGTGGTCCCCCCGCCGGCCTCGGCGATGACCCGAGTCCCGCCCGCGAGCGAGGCCGACCAGGGACCTTGCACCGCCTCGAGCCCGGCGTTGACGTAATAGGCGTCGTCGGGGCCGGCGTCGTCGTTTTCCTGGGCGGCGAACTCGATGGTCGGCAGGACGATCCAGCCTTCGCCGAGCGGCACGTAGCCATAGAACGCCAGCGCGTACCCCCGCTCGGTGGCCGTGTCCCCTTCGCCCGGGCGCTGGCGGCTGATCGCCGCGTGATACCCGAGGCCGGAAATCCCCGCCAGGTCGATGCCGTCGAGCGTGAGGGCGAACGAGGCGGGATCGCCGGTGTTGGCCGGCCCGCCGTCGGAACGGCGGAGACGCCCGCGGCTGGTCAGCGCGGAATCGCTCAGCACCGAGGTATCGGCGAAGAACGCGCTGGCGCCGAGCGCGTGCGTCCCGAAATCGCCCCCATCGAGGGTGGCCCGGGCGCCGAAGCCGATCTGTTCGGTCAACTCGTAGTCGTCGGCGAAGTCGGAGCCGTAGAGACCGGGCAGCAGGTCCCAGCCGACGCCGAACGGCGGGCTGAACTTGCCGGCGCGCACGCCGAAGGACTGGGTGCCGTATTCGACCTGAAGCGTCTCGACGTAGACACCGACGTCGTCGAAGAACGTGTCCTCGAACGGGTCGGAATCGCGCACCAATTCGCCGATGACATGGGAATGAACCGACAGCATCGGGGCCGGCCGCGCCGTGATCTCGGCTTCGATCGTGGGCGCGGCCTCGTTGATCTCGAGCGCCGGATCGTCGGATCCGAACGTCGCGTCGTGCTGGAATTCCAGCAGCAGTACCGCCTCGATCGGCGGCTCCGCGTCGTCGGCGTTGGCCACGGATGCCGCCGCCATGAGCGCGAGGGCGAGGGTGAACCGGAACTTTATCTAACCCTCCCGCGCGACGATCGATGCGCGACGGTTCAGTGAAAGACCGTGCCGCCGTCGACGTTGATCGCCTGGCCGGTGACCGCGCGGCAGCGGTGCATGAAGACGATCGCCTGGGCCAACTCCTCGGGCGTTTGGGCGCGCCGTATCGCCTGGGGCGCCAGGAGCTGGTCCAGCGTCATGTGCCACGCCTTGAGGTTGGCGGCAATCATCGGCGACTCCACGACGCCGGGACAGAGCGCGTTGACGGTGATGCCGTCCGCCGCCAGCTCGCGCGCCAGCGCCTGGGTCAGGCCGATGACCGCGAACTTGGAGGCCGCGTAGTGGGCGAGCGTCGGATCGCCGACCTTGCCCGAGATCGACGCGATGTTGACGATCGAGCCCCGGATGCCGCGCCCGAGCATGACGCGCGCCGCCGCCTGGGCGACGAGGAACGTGCCGGTGGCGTTGACCTCGAGCACCCGGCGCCATTCCCCCGGATCGAGGTCGACGACGCGCGCGCTGGAGAACACCCCGGCCGCGCTGACCACCAGGTCGAGCCCGCCGGCCTCGGCGGCGAAGCCTTCGAGCGCGGCCCCGACCGCCGCCGCGTCGGTTACGTCGAGCGCGCGCGACCAAGCCGCCTCGGTTGGCGCGGGTCGGGCCAGGTCGGTGGCGCCGACATGCGCGCCCCGGGCGAAGAACGCGGCGACGAGCCCGCGCCCGATGCCGCCCGCCGCGCCGGTCACGAACACCCTTTGGCCGTCCAGTTCGCCCATCGTTGCGACTCCGTCGAAGCTTACGATACGACGCCGACGAGCGGCTCCTCCGCCGTGAGCGAGGCGAGCACGACCCGGCCCCCGGGCACCCCGGCCGCGAGCGCCCGCTGGGCGATGTCACGGGCAATGGCCACGAGAGCGGGATCGTCGGCCATCGTGACCACGGGGACGACCGCGTGGCCGGCGCGCGCGATGGCGCCGGCCTGGGCGGCGATCAGGCGCGCCACGTGGCCCGGCTCGATCGTTTGGCCGAGCTTGGCCCCCGCGAGCTGGGCGAGGCGCGCCGGCCGGTGCGCCACCCGGTCGTCGAGCGCCCGGCCGACGGCGCGCGCCGCGACGACGAGCAGCACCATCGCGCCCGGCACCAGGACCGGTTCGCCCGGTCCCGGAGCCTTGATCAGTCGCATGCGCGCGCCGTCGGCCTTGACGTAGGTGACGGCCAGTCCCGCGGCGCGGTGGATCGCGGCGATCCGTTCGGGGGCGAGGCCCGCGAGCCGGCCGTCCCGCTCCGGCGGTCCGGTGAACACGACGATGCGGTGCTCGCGCGCGGCGCGCGCGACCCCTTGGTCGTCATCGCCGACGATCACGTGAAAGCCGCCGAACTCCTCGGGCGGCGGCGGTATGCGGGTGGTCGCGGTGAAACCGACCGGGCCGGGATGGGCGAGTGCCAAGCGGCGCATCAGCGACTTCTTGCCGCCGGCGCCGGCGACGCAGACGACGCCGGCCTCCGCGCCCAGCGCCGCCATCAGGGCCGACGGCGCCGCCACGGCCGCGCCGTCAACCACCGGCCATGCGCGGCAGGATGTAGACCTCGCTCGCGGCCGTGACCGGCTGGAACCAGGCGTTGCGGTAGAGCTCGCCGTCGATCGCCACGGTCACGCCTTCGTCGAGCACCGGCTTGAGGCGCGGACAGGCCACGGCGAGGCCGGCCAGCACCTCGCGCACGTTCGACGCCTCGACCTCGAACTCGGTCAGGCCACCCGCCATGGACTTGAGCGTGCCGCCGAGCCGAACCCGGACCATGCCTAGTCGGCCGCGGCCTTCATCCGCGATTCGAGCGCCTTCAGCACCTTGGGTGGCGAGAACGGCACATCGGTCATGCGCACGCCGACCGCGCTGGACACCGCGTTGGCCACGGCGGCCAGCGGCGGCACGATCGAGGTCTCGCCGACGCCGCGCACGCCGTAGGGGTGACCGGGATTCGGCACCTCGACGATCACCGTGTCGATCATCGGCATGTCGGAGCACACCGGGATGCGGTAGTCGAGGAACCCGGGGTTCTGCAGCCGGCCGTCCTTGCCGTAGACGTACTCCTCGTTGAGCGCCCAGCCCACCCCTTGCGCCGCGCCGCCCTGGAACTGGCCCTCGACGTAGGCGGGATGCACCGCCTTGCCGGCGTCCTGGGCGATCAAGTAGCGCAGCACCTGGACCCGGCCCGTTTCGGGATCGACCTCGACGTCGACGACGTGGGTGGCGAAGCTCGGGCCCGCGTTCTCGGCGCTGTATTCGTGGTGGCCGGCGATCGGGCCGCCGGTGTTGCCGGACTTGGCCGCGATCTCCTTGAGCGTGAGCGGCGGGAACGCGCCGGCGTTGGGCCCGGCCGGCTTGGCCGTGCCGTTGTCCCACCTCACCGCGTCCTCGGGGATGCCCCACGTCTTGGCCGCGCGGGCGCACATCTTCTTGATGGCGTCGCGGGCGGCGAGGATCGTCGCCATGCCGCTGGCGAAGGTCACCCGGCTGCCGTCGGACACGTCGTTGTAGCCGAGCGAGGAGGTGTCGGCGACGATGGTGCGCACCTGGTCGTAGGCAATGCCGAGCTCCTCGGCCGCCATCAGGCTCATGGAGGCCCGGCTGCCGCCGATGTCGGGCGTGCCGACCGCGAGCGTCACGGTGCCGTCGACCCCGATGTTGAGCGAGACGCAGGTCTGGCCGCCGAAGTTGAACCAGAAGCCGCTGGCCACGCCGCGGCCTTGGTTCTTGCCCAGCGGCTTGGCGTAGTTCGGGTGCCGTCGGACCGCCTGGAGCGTGTCGATCATGCCGATCGGACCGAACGTCGGCCCATAGACCGCCTTGGTGCCCGGCTTCGCCGCGTTCTTGAGGCGCAGCTCGATGGGGTCGATGCCGAGTTTGTCGGCGAGCTCGGCCACGGTGCTTTCGACCGCGAACGCCGCCATGGGCGCGCCGGGCGCGCGGTACGCCGCCTGCTTCGGCCGGTTGGCGAGCACGTCGTAGCCGACCACCTTGACGTTGGGCAGGTCGTAGCAGGCGAACGCGGTCATGGCGCCGAACTGCACCGGCGAGCCGGGGAACGCGCCGCCCTGGTACTTGAGCACGGCCTCGGCGGCGACGATGCGCCCGTCCTTCTTGGCGCCGATCTTGACCTTCATGCTGGTCGACGAGGTCGGCCCGGTGGCGCGGAACACCTCGGAGCGGTCCATGACAAGCTTGACCGGCCGGCCGGCCTTGCGCGACAGCGCCAGGGCCACCGGCTCGATGAACACGGTGGTCTTGCCACCGAAGCCGCCGCCGATCTCGGAGGCGGTGACGCGCAGCTTGGCGAGGTCCATGCCGAGCAGGCGGGCGCAGTTGTCGCGCACCATGTAATGACCCTGGGTGCAGACCCACAGCTCGGCCGTGCCGTCGGCGCCGTAGTTGGCCAGGCACGCGTGGGGTTCGATGTAGCCCTGATGCGTCGCCTCGGTCTTGTACGAGCGCTCGACCACGACGTCGGCCTGGGCGAACCCGGCCTTCAGGTCGCCGTGGCCGAACTCGTAGCGCTGGGCGACGTTGGACGGCTGGGTCGGCGCCGGGTCGACGCCGGCGGTGATCAACCCGTCCCGGATCAGCGGCGCGTCCGGCTTCATGGCCTTGTCGACGTCGGTGACGTGGGGCAGCACCTCGTAGTCGACGGCGATCAGCTTGAGCGCCTGCTTGGCGACGGCCGCCGAAACCGCGGCCACCGCGGCGACCGCGTGGCCGTCGTAGAGCGCCTTGCCGCGCGCCATGACGTTGACGAGGACGTCCCCGAGGTCGTCGTCGCGATCGGCGAAATCGGCGCTGGTGACGACCGCCTTGACCCCCGGCAGCGCCAGCGCCTGGGCCGCGTCGATGCGGCGGATGCGGGCGTGGGCGTGCGGGCTGCGCAGGATCTTGCCGATCAGCATGCCCGGGGCGTTGGCGTCGGCGCCGAAGCGAGCGCGGCCGGTGACCTTGTCGATGCCGTCGGGGCGGACAGGCCGGGTGCCGACCTGCTTGAAGGCGCGGATCGGGGGTGCGTCAAGCGGCATTGCGGGTCTCCCTCATTTCCTTGGCGGCATCCAGCACGGCGCGCACGATCTTGTCGTAGCCGGTGCAGCGGCACAGGTTGCCGGCCAGCCAGTAGCGGACCTCGGTTTCGCTCGGGCTGCGGTTGCGCTCGAGCAGCGCCTTGGCCGCGACCAGGAAGCCCGGCGTGCAGATGCCGCACTGGAGCGCGGCGTGGTCCAGGAACTTCCTCTGCAACGGGTGCAGGCTTTCGCCGTCGGCCATGCCCTCGATGGTGCCGATGGCGCGGCCCTCGGCCTCGGCGCCGAGCACCAGGCACGAGCACACCAGCCGGCCGTCGAGCGTGACGCTGCACGCACCGCAATCGCCGGTGCCGCAGCCTTCCTTGGCGCCGGTCAAGCCCAGCCGGTTGCGCAGCACGTCGAGCAGGGATTCGTCGGCGTCGCAGACGAACTCGACCGCGTCGCCGTTGATGGTGGTTCGGACGTGATAACCCGACATCGTCAACCCCTGGCGCGCTGGAGGGCGATCGCGGCGGCGCGGCGCGCGAGTACGCCGGCGACCTTGACCCGGAATTCCTTGGTGCCGCGCTTGTCGTCGATCGGCCGGCACGCGGCCGACGCGGCGGCGGCCACGCGATCGAGCGCCCCCGCATCGGCCTTGGTGCCGATGAGCGCCCGCGCCGCGTCCTCGACCACGATCGCGCGGGGCCCGACGGCGCCCAGCACGACGCGCGCGGCGGTGCAGGTGCCCTGGGCGTCGAGCGTCAGGCACACCCCGGCGCCGACCACGGCGATGTCCATCTCGGTGCGCGGGATGAAGCGCAGGTAGGCGTCGCCCGTGCGCGCGGGGCGCGCCGGCAGCACGATCGCGGCGACGAGTTCGCCCCGCTTGAGCGAGGTCTTGCCGGGACCGACCGCCACGTCCTCGACCGGCACCTCGCGTTGGCCCTTGGAGCCGGCGATCACCGCCCGGGCCCCCGCGGCCATCAGCGCCGGCACGCTGTCGGCGGCGGGAGAAGCGTTGCACAGGTTGCCGGCGATGGTGGCGCGGCCCTGGATCTGGGTCGAGCCGATCAGTTTCGCGGATTCGACCACGCCGGGCCAAGCCTTGCCGAGCGCCGCGTGCTCGCCGAGCTCGGCGCAGCTCACCGCGGCGCCGATGCGGAACCCGCCCGCGTCCTCGGTGACCCGGCGCATCTCGTCGATGCGCTTGATGTCGACGATCAGGCCGGGCTCGGAACCCGACTTCATCTGGACCAGGAGATCGGTGCCACCGGCGAGGACACGGGCCACGACGCCGCGCCGCTTGAGCAGCTTGACCGCCTTGTCCAGGGTTTGCGGTGCCTCGAAGAGCATGGTGGCTTCCGTCCCCGGTTCGTTTGTTCGCGCCGCGATCGCGCCCCGGTCGCGGGCCGTCTGATGTCGTCGGCGAAGGCCGGAGACTTGCCCGGCCGAACCCCGCCCGTCAAGTGCGACCGAAGGCGCCGCGTCCCGGCGTAAGCCCGGTTCAGCGCGCACGGGAGGCCGCGAGGCCGCGATAGACGTCGGCGGTGCGCAGGACCATGTCGGACAACGAGAAATGCTTCCGGGCGTGGTCGCGCCCCTCGGCGCCGAGCCGGCGGCGTTCCGCCGGCGCCAACCGGGCGAGGCCGAGAAGCGCGGCCGTCATGGCCGCCGCGTCGCCGGGCGGGACGAGACGGCCGTATCGACCATCGGCCAGGATCGCGGCGGCGGCGCCCACGTCGGTGGCGACGACCGGCAGGCCCGCGAGCAGCCCTTCGACGACGACCATCCCGAACGACTCCGTCCATGACGGGTGGAGCAGCGCGTCGAGCCCGGCGAGCACGACCGGCACGTCCGATCGGTGGCCCAGGAACGCCACGTCCAGGCCGGCGGCCAGCGCGGCCTCGGCCAGCGCGGCCCGCTCCGGCCCGTCGCCAACCAGCACGTAGCGAACGGCGACGCCCGCGTGCGCGAGGCGGGCAACGGCTTCGAGGCCGACCGCCTGGCCCTTGAGCCGCTCGAGCCGCCCGACCGTGCCGACCAGGAAATCCGCCTCGCCGGCGCCGAGTTCGCGGCGCATTTCGTCGCCGGGCGGGCCCGCGAAGCGCTCGGGGTCGATGCCGGTCGGGATGGTC
>CAZGYG010000070.1:14500-15606 GCA_964530335.1 uncultured Rhodospirillaceae bacterium
TTCGTCGCCGGGCGGGCCCGCGAAGCGCTCGGGGTCGATGCCGGTCGGGATGGTCACGATCTTGGCGCGGAACCGGTCGCCGGGGTCGGCCGCGCGCCGGGCACGTTCGGAGTCGGCGATCAGCCGGTCGAAGCCGCGCAGGAACAGGAAGCGCATGATCCGGTCGGCGAGCCCCTGGTCCCATTCGTTGTCGATGTGGATGACGCCGGGTGTCCGCCGCCACGCGCGCGCGAGCAGGGCGACGGTGCGGCTCAGGTTCTCGTTCGGGTGCACCACGTCCGCGCCGAGCTCGTCCAGGGCGTGGGCGAGGCGGGGTGCGGCGCGGGCCACGGCGACGAGAGTGCGCGCCAGGGCGAACGGGCGGCGGGCGAGACTGCGCCTGGGCAGCCGCGCAACGCCGCCGTTGATGTCGCGTACCGCGACCTCGACTCCCCTGGCTCGCGCGGCCGCCGCGAGCTCGCCGTCGCGCGAGGTCAGCAGCACGGGACGAAACGATGCGCGATCGAGCGCGGCAAGCAGCGCGAGCCGCGCGAGCTGGCCGCCGCCGAGCTGGCTCGCTCCCTGCGCGCCTTCGTCGTAGACGACGACCGTGATCGGCCGTCGCGCGGCCCCCGCCATCACGCCCTCACGCTCGGCGTCCGGTAGCCGTTGCGCGCGAGCGCCGGGTGGCTGGCGAGCATCGCGGCCAGGAGCGAGGTACCCGAGTTGTAGCAGCCGAGCACGAAGATCCAGCGCTCGGGCGCGAGCTCGCGGCCGAACGGCGCGAGCAGCCGCCGGACCAGCGGCGTCGTGCGCAGCTTGCGCGCGGCCTTGGTGGCAAGACCGGCGCTCATGCCGTGACGCCACGCCGGATCGCGCCAGGGAGATGGACCAGCGAAGCGCCGAGGGCGCGGTAGGCGAGCCTACGCACCGGTCCGCCGTGCCAGGCACGACTCGTAGAGTGGCAACAGACGCTCGCGCGTTATGGCCCGCCACGTGTAGGCCTGGACCGATTCCACACAGCGCTGCCGCATGGCCGGAGGAACGCCGTCGCGGCACAGCGTGGCGAGCAGCCGCGTAAGCGCCGCCTCGTCCGTGTCATCGACCAGCCAGCCGTTGACGCCGTC